>JAZNTT010000001.1:0-56518 GCA_045591885.1 Eubacteriales bacterium
CGAAATGGCGCCTTCAACGGGCTTTTTGAAGGTGTGGGACATTATTCCCGCGCCCGACGGCTTCGTCTTTATTTTCCCCGGCAGAAAAAACGCAGACGAGGTTGCTGAATACCGTGAAATGCCCAACTCCTTTAATGTCTATATTGAAGGCAAAAAATGGGGCGAGCTTATGGAATGCGAGACCGTTGCAGACCTCAATGAGCTCGTTGATTCGGGAAAGATCAGAGAGCTGATCAGAGTAAATGAGGCGCTGCACGAAAAACGCTTCTCGGCGATCGCCGATATGATCTGTACTCGAGGATGCAGGGCGGTAATGCTTGCAGGTCCGTCCTCGTCGGGAAAAACGACATCGGCAAACCGTCTCGCAACACAGCTTCGCGTACACGGCAGAAAGCCGATACTAATGAGTCTCGACGATTATTATATCGACCGTGATAAGATCCCGGCAGGTCCTGACGGAGAGGTCGATCTCGAACACATAAACACTATCGACGCAAGGCTGTTTGGCGAGCATCTTTCGGCACTTCTTAGCGGTGAAGAGGTCGAGATACCGACCTTCAATTTCAAAACGGGAAAAAGAGAATATGAAGGTCATTTTATGAAGCTCGGAGAGACCTCGGTGATCATAGTCGAGGGGCTACACGCGCTCAACCCCGCAATGCTTCCCGATGGGCTTCCCGAGGAAGCGGTGTTCAAGCTCTTTGTTTGTCCGTTTTTGCCGCTTAACCTCGATGACCATAATAGAATCGCAAGCAGCTATCTGCGCCTGCTCCGCAGAATCGTACGCGACTACGAAACACGCGGCTCTTCGGTCAGTAATACTCTTTCGATGTGGCAGTCGGTGCGCCGCGGGGAAGAGAAGTGGATATTCCCGTTCCAGGAAAAGGCGGACGTCATATTCAACAGCTCTACTCTTTACGTGCTTGCCGTCCTTTGTAAGCACATCTTCCCGCTTCTTCTGAAGGTGGGACCCGAGGATGAATACTATGACGAGGTCAGAGCGATAGTAAAGGTTTTGAATTTCATTCACCCCGCTTCCGTCGACGATGAAATTCCTCCCACAAGTCTTGTCCGAGAGTTCATCGGCGGAAACGCGTTTTACAGAAAATGAGAAATTTTTTAATATAATTTTGACAAAAAAAGTGATTTTCTATCAAAAAACTGTTGATTATTGTGCGTCCGTTGTGTTATAATGTACAAGTATACTAATGGGGTAACTATGCCCAAATGTTAAAAGGGGATGAAACGGTATGCTTGATCTTCAAAAAGCGAGTATGTTTAAGCGTATTTCGGCAGGTATATTCGATTTCATAATTCTCGTTACGCTTGCAGTCGGTCTTATGTGGGGAACCTCTGCGGCTCTAAATTTTGACAAATATGAGAATTTGATGAAAGAGCGCAGGGAATTCTATTACGAAAAATACGGATTCGATGAATCAACCAAATACGACAAATTGACTGACGAGCAAAAACAATTATACGAGACCGCGTCTAAGGAATACGGCAAGGATAAAGAGGTAAGATACGCTTATTCTATGATGTTTAACCTTTCCCTTATAATCGTAACCTTCCCGATACTGCTGTCATATCTAATCCTCGAGTTTATGATTCCGCTTCTTCTTAAGAACGGGCAGACGTTTGGTAAAAAGATATTCGGCATTGCTGTAATGCGGGTGGACGGAATTAAGGTAAACGGTATATTGATGTTTGCGCGTTCGATCCTCGGAAAGTTCACAGTCGAAACGATGATCCCGGTGCTTGCCGTCATGATGCTGTTATTTGGAGTGACGGGCTTGGCGGGAATCATAATCGTAGTCGGCATTATTTTCGCTCAGATCGTTTTAGTGTTGTTTACAAAAGCACATACGCCGATACACGACAAGCTCGCTCAGACGGTAACCGTCGATTTGGCGAGCCAGATGATATTTGAAACGACCGACGATCTTGTGGCTTATAAAAATAAGCTTCAAGCGGAAAATGCGGATAAAGCCGCGTATTAAAACGTAACAAAAAAATAAGAATATAGAGAAAGGCGAAACGGTATGAAAATTGTTTTGCAAAATCTAACGAAGATCTTCCCGAGCAGAAACAAGAAGGTCAAGGACGAGGTTGTCGCAGTAAGCGACTTTACATTTGAGATCCCCGACGGAAAGCTTATCGGACTTCTCGGACCGTCCGGATGCGGTAAGAGTACTACCCTTTATATGATAAGCGGTCTTCAGAAGCCCTCTGGAGGTAAGATCTTTTTTGGAGACGACGACGTAACCGAGCTCTCGGCTGAAAACCGCGGTGTCGGTCTCGTATTCCAGAACTACGCGCTTTATCCCCATATGACTGTTAAGCAGAATATCCTCTTCCCCCTTCAGAACCTGAAGGGCGCGGACAAGCTTCCGAAGGACGTTATGATCGAGCGTGCCTTCACGGCGGCAAAGCTCGTTCAAATCGATAATCTTATGGACCGTAAGCCGAGCGAGCTTTCGGGCGGTCAGCAGCAGAGAGTTGCGATTGCGCGTGCGCTCGTAAAGATGCCTAAGGTTCTTCTTCTCGACGAGCCGCTTTCAAACCTTGACGCTCGTCTCCGTCTTCAGACCCGTGAAGAGATCCGCCGTATCCAGAAGGAAACGGGAATTACTACCATCTTCGTAACGCACGACCAGGAAGAGGCAATGTCCATTTCCGACCTTATCGTCGTTATGAAGCTCGGCGTTGTTCAGCAGATCGGCGCTCCCCAGGAGGTCTATGACGATCCTACAAACCTTTTCGTTGCGAAGTTCCTCGGAACTCCTCCGATCAACGTATTCGATGGTAAGGTAGTCGGCGAAAAGCTCTACTTATGTGAAGCCGCAGTGCTTGATGTGCCCGGTGTCAGCGATCAGGACGTTACCGTTGGCATCCGTCCCGAGGGCTTTAACCTCGACCCGAACGGATCTTTCGTATGCAACCTTAAGAATGTTGAGGTCATGGGACGTGACGTTTCCGTCGTTTCAACGAACGAAGCATCGCTCAATCCCGTTATCCGTTCCATTATCAACTCCGACAACAAGGTTGAAATGGGTGAAACGGTTACATTCTCTCTCAAGCCTCACAAGGTATTCCTCTTCTCCAAAGAAGACGAGAGCCGTATTTACTTCTGAGGTGGCGTGATATGGTAGAAAGTAAACATAAGTGGAAAGCGTGGCTGTATTTAGCCCCCGCTATCATACTTCTTCTGATATTTACCGTCTGGCCTATTATTAACACGGTTCATTTGTCAGTTCAGGAGGGTTACGATCAGAATAAGGCGATTGGCGGACAGCAGTTCGAATACGGCTTTGGAAATTTTGAAAGCGTTGTTAAATACGACGGCTTCAAAACCGCTCTGAAAAACACGATACTCCTTTGCGTACTGACAGTGCCGATCTCGACTATACTCGCGCTCGTTATCGCAGTGTGTCTTAACTCGATCGGACCTCTTTCGAGATTCCTTCAAACGATATACTTCCTTCCTTATGTAACCAACTCTATCGCTATCGGTATGGTATTCGCGGCTATGTTCAATATAGTCGGAAGCAATATCGGCGGCGAAAACGAGCTGATTACAACGGCGGGAATAATAAACAACGTGATCGAATTTTTCGGCGGTGAACCTGTAAACTGGATCAACGCCGGCTCGTCATACTGGGCAAATATCACGGTTATGACGATCTACATCGTATGGAACGCCCTCCCCTTTAAGATTCTCATTCTTCTCGGCGGACTTCAGAGCGTAAACAAGCAGTACTACGACGCCGCAAAGGTCGACGGTACAAGCCGCTTCCGCGTATTCTCAAAGATCACTGTTCCGCTTCTTTCGCCGATGATCGCATACGTCGTTATCACGGGATTCATCGGTGGCTTCAAGGAATATTCAAGCATAGTTGGTATATTCGGTGATGATATGGGTCATAGTGGAGACAGAGAGATGGATACGATGGTCGGATACATTCAAGATAATATTGAAAAGCTGCAGGGCAGGGCAAGTGCCGCGGCGCTCATACTGTTCGGCATTATCTTCATTGTTACGATGATTAACCTCTACGTAAGCAAGAAGAAGACGCATTATTAAGGAGGGAACGAAAATGGCAGATAATATGAACGTCACCCTTCAGGAAAAGGACCTTAAAAAGGTCAGTGCGGTGCAGAAGGTCACAAAGGTGTTTACCAAGACTCTCACCTATGCATTTCTTTTCCTTATTGCAATAATCGTCCTATTCCCGTTCTACTGGATGATAATCTCTTCGCTTAAGTCGCTGGAGGAGTATAAGTTCACCATTCCGACGCTTTTCCCGGAGAAGATCATCTGGTATAACTACATCGAGGCATTCGACGCGGCAAACCTCGGAACACTCTTCAAGAATACGGTAATTGTCGGCATTGTATCGACTATACTTTCTCTCGTTATAACAGTTCTTTCGGCTTTTGCGTTTGCACGTCTTGAGTTTAAGGGAAAGAACGCACTCTTCGCTGCACTTCTTGCAACGATGATGATCCCCGGCGAGCTCTTTACGATAACCAACTATCAGACGGTAAGTATGTTCGGTTGGAAGGATACGTATGTGGTACTTATCGTGCCCTTCCTCGTAAGTATTTTCTATATTTACCTTCTCCGTCAGAACTTCCTACAGATACCGAACGAGTTGTATCTTGCGGCAAAGGTTGACGGTACGAGTGATCTTAAATATCTTTGGAAGGTTATGATCCCCCTTGCACTTCCTACGCTTATCTCTATCACGATCCTCAAGATGATGGGCGCATGGAACTCCTATATGTGGCCTAAACTCGTTACGTCCGATCCCAATATGGAGCTTATCACAAACGGTCTTCGTAACGCATATACAGATGCATCCGGAGATACGAACTTCCCCGTACAGATGGCAGCAGTTGCGATTGTATCCACGCCTCTGTTCCTTGTGTTCCTCTTCCTGCGTAAGTACATTATGAAGGGTGTATCGCGCAGCGGTATCAAGGGTTGATAATTCGGGAAACCGATGTCATAAAACTTAAATCAAGAAAGGAATTTTTACCGTGAAATTCAGAAAAATTCTCGTCTCGGTGCTTCTCGCTGTTGCAATGCTTTCGAGTATGCTTACTCTCTTCTCCTGCAACAAAAACCTGGTAGCTCCCGAATTCAAAATGCCGGAAAACGGCTTCGATACCTCTAAAAAGGTAACGATCACCTTCTATCACACGATGGGCGCAAACCTTCGTGAAGTTCTTGATGCATACATCGTAGAGTTCAATAAGCTCTATCCTAACATTAAGATCGAGCATAAGCAGGTAGGCGGCTACGACGACGTTCGTAAGACAATTTCTACTGAGATCACCGTTGGCGACCAGCCCAACATCGCTTACTGCTATCCCGACCACGTTGCTCTTTACAATATGTCTAAGGCAGTACAGACGCTTGACGTTCTTATCGACTCCGACAAGACCGTTACGGATGCTCTCGGAAACGAGACTATCATCGGTCTTACCCAGGCGCAGAAGGACGACTTCATCAAGGGTTACTATGAAGAAGGTATGCAGTATGGCGACGGCAAGATGTATACGCTTCCTCTCTCGAAGTCTACCGAGGTCCTCTACTACAATAAGACCTTCTTCGATGAGCACAATCTTCAGGTTCCCAAGACTTGGGACGAGCTTGAAGCTCTTTGCGCACAGATCAAGACGATCGACCCCGACTGTATCCCGCTCGGCTACGACTCTGAGGCAAACTGGTTCATCACCATGTGCGAACAGCTCGGTTCCGATTACACCACCGCTACCGGTGATAACAACTTCATCTTCAATAACGAGACCAACAGAAACTTCGTTAAGAGATTCAGAAACTGGTACAAGATGGGTTACGTAACTACCCAGGAGATCCACGGTGCGTACACCTCCTCGCTCTTCACTATGTCCGCTTCCGAGGTTGGTAACAGCTATATGTCTATCGGTTCGTCCGCAGGTGCTACTCACCAGCGTCCCGGAAAGGTAAACGGCAAGTATCCCTTCGAAGTAGGTATTGCAACCGTTCCGCAGATGGACGCAGAGAACCCGAAGGTTATTTCCCAGGGGCCTTCTCTCTGTATCTTCAAGAAGAAAAATCCCCAGGAAGTTCTTGCTTCTTGGCTCTTCGTAAAGTATCTCACCACTAAGGTTGAGTTCCAGGCAGAGTTTTCCATGGCGTCCGGCTACATTCCGGTTATCAAGAGCGTAAAGGAAAACTCCATATACGCTGACTACCTTAACAAGGCAGACGGCGGAGACTTCATTACCACCCTTTCCGTTAAGGTTGGTCTTGAGCAGGAAAACGCATACTATACCTCGCCTGCATTCAACGGCTCGTCTGTTGCACGTGAACAGGTCGGATACCTTATTCAGCGTTGCTTCGTTTCTAACTGGAAGGATTCTGAGGTTGATGCAAAGATCAAGGCTGAGTTTGACAAGGCAGTAAAAGAATGTAACTACCAGATAGGTAAGTAATCTGTATGAAGTCAGCTTTTGTAAGAAGATTTACTAAAATAACGGCACTTGTGCTCGTCGCTATGACCGTTATCCTCGCCTGCGTGTCCTGCGCAGGTGGGGACGGCGGCAAGAAGCCCGACAAGCACGTAGATTATGCCGCATCCGTAAAGCTTGATATGTCAAGCAATACGCTTAAACAGGAAGTTACCGTCCATGCGTATATAGACGGTGACACCACCCACTTTAACGTTCCTACCTCGGTTCTCCCCGGTGGTGTTCTTAAAGCAAGATACCTTGCAATAAATACTCCCGAGTCGACGGGTAAGATCGAGCCGTGGGGTAAGACTGCAGCACAGTACACGAAAAACGCACTTAAAAACGCTACATCGATAATAATCGAGAGTGACGACGATAAGTGGAACGCCGACTCGACGGGTGGCAGATATCTTGTTTGGGTATGGTACAAGACCGCAGACAGCGATACCTACCGTAACCTCAATATCGAGATACTTCAGCTCGGACTTGCAATAGCGTCAAACTCCGCTAACAACCGTTACGGAGAGACCTGCATGGAAGCTATAGCACAGGCAACGCGTGAGGGACTCAGCGTCCATTCGACCGAAAAGGACCCGCTTTTCCCGTACGGTGAAGCAAAAGAAGTTACCCTAAAGGAGCTTCGTGTAAACGTAACAGATTACGATAACTCAAAGGTTGCCTTTGAGGGTGTTATCACTATGAACAGCTCTGAAACCGTATACATTGAGGATTATGACGAGGAGACCGGACTCTATTACGGAATTTCGGTTTACTACGGATATTCCCTTAACGGCGACGGACTTCAGATTTTGAGTGTTGGCAACAGAGTGCGTATCGTTGGTACCGTAACCTATTACGAGACGGGAGGTTACTACCAGGTATCGGGAATCCAGTATTCACCGATGAGACCTACCGATCCGAACAACATCAAGCTCGTAAGTACCGGTCATACTCCCGCCTATAAGGAGACGGACGGTGAGACTTATAAATCCGATATTACTATCGAGATTGAGGACGCCGCTCCCAAAACGGTCAAGTACGCATCTCTCGCACTCGATACTTCTATCGAGATGAAGGGACTCCTCGTAACCGACTGTTACACGACAACTAAAGAGGATAGCTCCTCAAAGGGTGCTATCACTCTTACCTGTACTACTCCTGACGGCAAATCGGTTCAGGTTCGTACCATCGTTCTCTACAACGATAATAACGAGCTTATAACCGAGGATTACTTTATGGGCAAGACTATCGACGTTAAGGGTATTATCACGTTCTTCGCTGACGATTATCAGATAAAGCTCTTCTCGATAAACGACGTAGTGGTACACTAATTCATTGATTCCAAAAAATATTTATATAAGGAGAAAAACACAATGAAAAAGCTTCTCGCACTTATCCTGGCAGTTATATGCTGCCTTGGCATGGTCGCTTGTGGCGGTGAGGATCATAGCAAGGCTCTTGACGATGCCATTTCTATGCTCAATATCAATTACAAGGACATGAACAGAACCCCTGCTGACTATGAGCTCGTTGGCAGCATCCCGATTGACGGCAAGACCGTTAAAGTTACTTGGACCGTCAGCAACTCCGCTATCAAGGTCGTAAAGAACGGCAAGATGGTTAAGATCGACGTTCCGGACGTAAACGACACAGAGACTACCTACGTTCTTAAGGCAACTGTTTCGATTGGCGGACAGAAGAAGACTAAGGAATTCAATCTTACTCTTCCCGTAATCATCTTCGATCCCTACGAGTCTGAGCCCGCAGAAAACACTGCATTCAAGTTTATGCTTACTCAAGGCAGTCTGGGCGGAAAGAATCTCTTTGCGACTCATGCTATTGATCAGGGTAAATTCTTTGTGTCTACGGAGGATGCTTCAGCAGCTCCTGACTTCTTCGCTGAAAAGGTAGAAGGCGGCTACAAGTTCTACACTATGATCGACGGCGTTAAGTCCTACGTTGTTGCTTACCTCGAAGGTACATCCAAGCGCCTTAAGTACGACGCATCAGAGGGAACCGTTTGGTACTACAAGGAAGACTGCAAGGCATGGTTCACAATGATTGACGGTGGCGAGTATGTTATCGGTACCTATCAGGCTTGGAGTACTTTCTCTCTTTCGGATGGTTATCGTATGACGCCTGAAACTACCGGCGTAACTCAGTTCCCCGGTAACCTCATCACCAAGGAAAACGTTGCAAAGCTTGAACCCGCTGACGAAGTAGTTATCTACAACACTGTTGCAGAGATCTACGACGAAGCTGCAAAACTTGCAAACAACCAGCTTCTTTCCGGTGGCCATAAGTATACTCTTACCGGTGTTATCACCTCCGTTGATACCGAGTACAGCGAACAGTATAAGAACGTAACTGTTACTATCGAGGTCGAGGGTAAGGCGTTCAAGTGCTACCAGACCGGTGGCGATGCAGCATCAACTGTTAAGGTTGGCGATACCATCACTGTTGAAGGTCCGGCAACCGTTTACAACGGAACCGTTCAGATTTATAAGGGCACTATTAAGTCTGTAACCGCAGCTTAATCGACTCACGGTAAAATCGAAAAGACTCCCTCGGGAGTCTTTTTTTTATCTGCAATAAAAAAGCACCGATCACTCGGTGCTTTTCGTTTTGTTATATGTCTTTAATATTTTCAAAAACCGTAAGGTCCGTCTTGCAAGCCGTTATCGGCGTTATTGAAACGTAACCGTTTCTTACCGCGTCAATATCAACAGAAAGATCGTTGAACTTTCGCTCAACCGGTACACCCGTTTGAAGAACCGTTCCGTCACCGCAGTCGATAAACTCGTCGGTATAAAACTCACCGCCCTGCTTTGTGATCTTGAAGCCCTTGATCTCATGCGGAATGTTTATGTTGAAGAGATCGCCCTTTGAAAGGAGATCCTTTTCTTCAACGTAATCAAAGATGCGGTCAAGCTCTTCTGCTGCACTAACGAACCTGTCATGACCTGCCGAAAGCGCAATTCCCTTGATGCCGAGACGCGAACCCTCAAGAATCGCGCCGACAGTACCTGAATATGCAATATCGTCGCCGAGATTATAGCCCTTGTTGATTCCCGAAATCACGAGGTCGTATGTGGTTTTAAGTCCGGTTACACCGAAGCGAACGCAGTCGGCAGGGGTTGAAGCAAGCGCATAAACCTCTATATCGTCTGCAATAAATTCCTTCGAGAGCGCAACAGGCTTCACAAATTCAAGCGACTGACTCATACCGCTTTGCTCAACCTTCGGAACAACAACGGTGACCTCGCCTCTTGTTCTCGCCCAACGGATAAGATGGGGAAGAGCGGGTGACGACATACTGTCATCATTTACGATAAGTATTCTCATAACCAGCCCTCATTGTTTTCCTTGTAATCTTTAAGACGAGCGTCGGCATCACGTAGGAGCGCCGCAATTTCCTCATCATTATAAACAGTCGCGCCGCTTGCACAGTCGTGACCGCCGCCGCGGTAGTTTTCCGCGATCTCGTTTACGGTAACGAAGCGCGAGCGCAGACGAACTCTGATCTCTCCGTCGTCGGCATCGATAAACGCGATCCAGATAAGCGAATTCTTGATCGAATCCATATAAGAAACGCAAGCGCTCGCTTCCTCGTAGGTAAGCGAGAATTCCTTGCGCGTGTCAGCGGTAATTCTTACGTAAGCGACGCCGTTTTCGGTCATCTTGATGTTGTCAAGAACGTAGCCGTGGAACTTGAACTCGTGAAAATCCTTCATATAAAGATTCGCGTAAAGATGGTCGGTATCAACGCCGAGATCAAGAAGCATACCTGCATATCTCATCGTATCGCCCGAAACCGAGCGGAAACGGAATCTGCCCGAGTCGGTAACCATTCCGGCATAAATATAGGTAGCCGCCTCAACGTCAATTTTTAGCTCGTCGCGGAAAGCATAGTAAAATTCCGCGATCATCTCGCAGGACGAGGATTTTTCCTCAACGACCCAAGAAGGATCGCCGTAATTATCAACGCTGATATGATGGTCGATCTTGATAAGCTCGGGGCAGAGGGTAAAACGCTTATCGGAAATTCTCTCGGTCGTCGCAGTATCAATAACGATACCGAGCGACTTTTTAAGAACTTCATCCGAAATAACGCCGTCCTCTTCGCCAAGGAAGCTCACGTAATCGGAATAATCGGCGTTCGAAAGCAGAACCGTCTTTTCAGGGAAGGAGAGACGCAAAATTCTCTGAAGTCCCTTCGTCGAGCCGACCGCGTCGCCGTCGGGACGCTTGTGGCGGAATATTACGATAGAGTCATATTCCTTTATTTTGTTAAGTATAGCCGTCATATTTTCAAGCTTCATTGTTGTCCTCCGAAAGGGAAATGAGGTCATTCAGCAGCGCCATCGCCTCGTCTTTATCCTTGAGCGTAGCACCGCTTGCCTTTTTGTGACCTCCGCCGCCGTACTTTACGGCAATAGGATTTATGTTCATTTTGGACGAACGGATCTCGCAAAGCACGCCGTTATCGGTCTCGGTAAAGTTGACCCAACGGTCAATTCCCTTGATCTCCGACATCGTGTTTACCATTCCGCGAGAGATGGTGAAATTGTCAACACCGTAGCTCTTCGCCTCGTCAAGTGTCGTGTATATGTACGCAACACCGTTTTCCGCAATCTTGATTTTAAGCGTAAATCTCGCGCGAAGCTGAATTGACGATAGCTCGTCCGTATAGAGATTTCTGAATATCTCGTTCGTGTCAAATTTCCTTTCCATAAGGAAAGACGCCATATTAAAGGTCTGCGAGGTCGTCGAATCGTAACGGAAGCGTCCCGAATCGGTTATCATACCCGTATAGAGCGCCTTCGCGGCGGTCTCTGAAACGGTGAGACCGCATTCCTTTGCAAACGACGCAATAAGACCGCAGCAGCTTTCAAAGCTCGTGTCAACGTGCTCCTCGGAACAGATCACTTCAACGAATAGATGATGGTCAAATCGCACGCTTTCAGACGCAAGAGTGTATCTTTCGTCACTGATAAGCGCCTTTGCCGAGGTATCAAGAACGATAGCGAGCGCGCCGCTATAAAGGTCGTCGGAAATCTCGTCCATCGGCTCGTCGACCATAAAAGCGTATCTTTGCGTCATATCACCGACAGCATAAACCGTCTTATCGGGGAAGCTGTCGCGGATAATGTGTTTAAGACCGATCTGACTTCCAAGCGCGTCACCGTCGGGATTCTTGTGACGGTGAATAATAATAACGGGATATTTCTTAATTAAATCAAGTATCTTATCAAACATTCTTCTTTTCCTCTCTAATACGAAGCTCTTCGTCAAAGTAGCCCGCATATTCGACCTTCAGATCGCTATTTGGGAAAAGGTAATTGTGAAGCTCAATAAAATAGTTGTCGGTCATGCTCGCAATGTAGTCAACTACGATCTGGTTCGGCTCGCTGTTCTCATAAGGAACCTTGCGCTTCTTGTAGTAGACGGCATTGACATAATCAATATGATGAGTGAATATGGGAGAACCCTTGACACCGTTTTTAAGATCGTCAAGCATCTGACCGTAAATTTCAGCCATCATCGGCTTAACGGTAGTGTCAAGATGTGCAAGTGCCGCCGCGCGGTTGTAAATACGGGCATAGTTGTCCATCTTAGATTTGCTGAGTGCCTTGAAATGCTTTGCGTCAAGACTGATATAGGGCTTTCCGTAGCTGCTTTCAATGACGTTTACGACGAGATTGTTGATTATCTCGGAATTTATCGAGCCGATCTCCTCGTCCATAAACATACTCTCGTCGGCAAGCTTAGCTCGGATAATAGCATCCTGACGGTCCTTGCCGAGATAAGCGATAATGTCGGCAAGACGCACTACGCTACCCTCAAGCGTGCAGGGCATAAGCTCTTTTGCCGCAGCAGGGTCCTGATAGCACTTTTCGATCATCTTGTCAAATTCGTCAAAGGACGAAAGGGGAACGGGATGATATTCCTCACACTCGATCTCACCGTTGTGTGCGGCAATGCCGTTAAGCGTCTGAAGACTGATGTTATAGGGGAATATTCCGTCAAGAACTCGTACTGAGTGAATGTTGTGGTAGAAATGTCTGCCCGTGTAGGCGTTATAAAGCCCGTCAAGGTAATGCTCACCCGTGTGACCGAAGGGCGTGTGACCTATATCGTGACCGAGGGAAATAGCTTCTATCAGATCAAGATTAAGGTGAAGCGCCGCACCGATGGTACGGGAAATGCGCGATACGAGCTGAACGTGCAGAGCGCGTCTTGTAATATCGTCGTTTTTGGTCAGAGAAAATACCTGAGTCTTATCGGAATAGCGGTTGTAGTAAGGGCAGTGCATTATCTTGTCAACGTCGTGAACGAAGGTAGGACGCCAAACGCTTCCGCGGTCGCGCGCAACGTCACGGCGGCGGATCGCTCCCGAATCGGGGAACGCCGTGCCGGGATAGCAGTGCTCTCTTTTAGCTCTTTCGATCTGATCGGCAATTTCTTTTTTTACTTCTTCGTATTTAGGCATAAATTACCCCTAAAAAAATCAGTTTTCGGATGCCGCAATATTAAGTGCAATCGTCATCATATCGGTAAAGGTGCTCTGACGCGCGTCTGCGTCAAGCGCCTCGCCTCTTATGATGTGGTCGGAAACAGTGCAGATAGCGAGTGCCTTTTTGCCCGCGTAAGCCGCGTTCATATAAAGAGCCGCCGCTTCCATTTCAACGCCGAGGACACCCATGCGGTGCCAGCCGTCGTTGAAGGACGGATTAGCATTGTAGAAAACGTCGGAGGAGAGCAGGTTGCCGACTTGGTAGCGTACACCAAGTGCCTCTGCTTCGTTTACTGCCTTGCGGAGAAGACCAAAATCTGCAATCGGGGCGAAGTTTCCGCCGAGGTTATACTGCTCCTGATAAGAGGAATTGGTGCAAGCGCCCATTCCGATAAGAACGTCGCGAAGCTGTACGTTTTCGGATAGACCGCCTGCAGAGCCGATACGGATGATATTTTCAACACCGAAGAAATTGTAAAGCTCGTAGGAATAGATACCGATAGACGGCATACCCATACCGCTTGCCATAACGCTTACGGGAACGTCCTTGTAAGTTCCCGTGTAGCCCTGAATACCGCGCACGTTGTTTACAAGCACAGGGTTTTCAAGGAAGGTCTCGGCAACGAACTTCGAACGAAGCGGGTCGCCGGGCATAAGGACGGTTTTTGCAAAATCCGCAGGGGTAGCTTTAATATGAGGTGTGTGTTTATCTGACATTTTTGTATTCTCCTTAATCAATATCCGCTGTGCTGTTCGTTCTTTGCGATCTTGACGATACGGCTTGTGCCAAGACGGTCTGCACCGAGGTTGATGAAATCCTCAGCGTCCTTAAGGGAAGCAATACCGCCTGCCGCCTTGATCTTTACGTTTTTGCCTACGTTAGCGGCAAAAAGTGCAACGTCCTCACGGGTAGCACCACCCGTCGAGAAGCCGGTCGAGGTCTTGATGTAGTCAGCGCCCGATTCGGTTACGATCTGACACATCTTGATCTTTTCCTCGTCGGTAAGAAGACAGGTCTCGATAATGACCTTGAGTATTTTCTCTCCGCAAGCTTCCTTAAGCGCCTTAAGCTCGTTTAGGATCTCGTCGTAACGGCAATCCTTGAGGTCGCCGATGTTGATAACGGTGTCGATCTCGTCAGCGCCGTTAGATAGCGCATCCTTGCACTCAAAAACCTTGGTAGCGGTCGTAGAGTAGCCGTTAGGGAAGCCGATAACGGTGCAGATAGCGAGCTTGTCGCCTACGTATTCCTTTGCGCGCTTAACGTAGGAAGCAGGAATACAAACCGACGCGGTACCGAATTTGATACCGTCGTCACAAATTGCCTTGATCTCATTCCAGGTAGCACCCTGAGCAAGAAGAGTATGGTCGCATTTAGAAAGAATTTTTGAAAGTTCCATTGTTTTTTACCTCACTTATATGTTACTTGTTTTGATTTCTGATCTTTTCCTGCCAGCACTTGTGGCACATAGCTATGTAGCGGTCGTTACCGCCGAGAAGGACCTGCGCGCCCTCGGTCACGACGTTCATATTCTCGTCAAGACGCGCGTTTACGGTAGCTTTCGCACCGCAAGAGCAGATCGTTTTTATTTCTGATATCGAATCCGCAAGCTCAAACAGACGCTTGCTTCCCGTAAAGAGCTTGCACATAAAGTCGGCACGGAGACCGAAGCACATAACGGGGATATTAAGCTCATCAACTATCCTGCGAAGCTGATCAATGTGATCTGAGGTGAAGAACTGACATTCGTCAGCGATGATAACGTCGCAGTCGGAATGATTCGATACGAAAATATCGTAGATATTCTCGCCGTCAAAGATTATCTCACAGGTCGCCTGTAGACCTATTCTCGAACGGATAACTCTTTCACCGTCTCGGTTGTCGATCGCGGGCTTGATAAGCCAAACCTTCATCGAGCGCTCCTCGTAATTAAATTTGGTGATAAGGGCCTGCGCCGTTTTCGACGAGCCCATCGCGCCGTACTTAAAATAGAGCTTAGCCATACCATCCTCCGAAATTCTTTTTAGTATTATATTATATCATAAATATATAAAAAAATAAATAGGTTTTGAAAAAAAGCAGATAAAGTTTTTTGCAATTTCTTGAAAATTGAAGAAACTGCTCAAAAATATTCAAAACTGACTCAAAAATCCTTAAATTTTGTTCTTCAGCGCCCTAAATTGACTCAAAAAAGCGCACATTGCCATTGAAAAACCGTGAAATACTTGATATAATAAAGTAAACGGTTAACCGAAATAAATCCGAAAAGGAGAAAACAATATGGGACTTATCAAAGCAGGCATTGGCGCGCTTGGAGGAACACTTGCCGATCAGTGGAAGGAATTTTTCTATTGTGACGCGCTCGAGAGCGACGTTCTCGTCGTAAAGGGTCAGAAGAAAACAAGCGGACGCTCCTCAAATAAAAAGGGAAGCGACAACGTGATCTCAAACGGCTCGGGAATCGCTGTCGCGGACGGACAGTGCATGATGATCGTCGAGCAGGGAAAGGTCGTTGAGGTCTGCGCAGAGCCGGGTCAGTATACCTACGATACATCAAGCGAGCCGAGCATCTTTGCAGGAAACCTCGGTCAGAGTATTATCGATACCTTTAAGACGATAGGCAGACGTTTCACCTTTGGCGGTGATACCGGCAAGGATCAGAGAGTCTATTACTTTAATACCAAAGAGCTTTACGATAATAAGTTCGGTACCCCGAACCCGATCCCTTTCAGAGTGGTCGACAATAAGATCGGTCTTGATATCGACGTATCCGTGCGTTGCTCGGGTATCTACTCCTATTGCATCGTAAACCCGCTTCTTTTCTATACGAACGTTTGCGGAAACGTAGAGCGCGAGTTCAGAAGAAGCGAGCTTGACACACAGCTAAAAACCGAATTTATCAGCTCGCTTGCACCGGCTCTTGCAAAGCTTTCGGTTCTCGGTATCCGCCCGAATCAGATCGTTGCACATACGACCGAGCTTGAAAATGCGATCAACGAAGCACTTTCCGCTAAATGGGCAGATCTGCGCGGACTTAAGGTGAAGAGCATCGCTCTCAATCCGATAACCCTTCCCGAGGACGAAGAAAAGCTCATTCAGGACGCACAGCGCGTTGCAATTATGCGCGACCCCACCATGGCGGCGGCAACTCTCGTCGGCGCACAGGCAGACGCTATGAAGGCAGCCGCAAATAATGACGGCGGTGCAATGAACGGCTTTGTCGGCATGGGAATGGCGATGAACGCAGGCGGTAACAACGCGCAGAATCTGTTTGCTATGGGTCAGACACAGCAGGCGCAGCAGCCCGCCCCCGCTCCGGTTAACGCTTGGAAATGCTCCTGCGGTCAGGAAAATACGGGTAAATTCTGCGAAAACTGCGGTGCTAAAAAGCCCGAAAGCGGTTGGAAATGTTCCTGCGGAAACGTAAATCAGGGCAATTTCTGCTCTAACTGCGGAGCAAAGAAGCCGGTATCTGCATCCTACCGTTGCAACAAGTGCGGCTGGGAGCCTGAGGATAAATCTAATCCACCCAAGTTTTGCCCCGAGTGCGGCGATCCCTTTGACACTGCCGATATGATCTGACAACACGGAGTAACAAGTGGATAACGAAATTCTCGAATATAAATGTCCGTCCTGCGGCGGGAAATTAGAGTTCAATACCAAGGGGCAAAACATGAAATGCCCCTACTGCGACACGGAATTTGACGTCGAAAGCGTTAAAAATCTCGCAGAGGACAGTAACGACGATAAAGAAGACGAGTTCAAGTGGGAAAACGAAAGCGACAATAAATGGAGCGATGACGACGGAATGGCTGTGTATTCCTGCAATTCCTGCGGCGGAGAGATAGTCTGTGAGGACGTTACCGCCGCGACGTCTTGCCCATATTGCGGAAACCCCGTTGTGTTCGTCGGAAATCTCAGCGGTGAGCTGATGCCCGATCTCGTCATTCCATTCAAGCTCGATAAAAACGCGGCAAAAGAGGGTCTGCGCCGACACCTGAGCGGCAAAAAGCTGCTTCCAAAGGTCTTCAAAAGCGAAAACCGCATAAACGAGGTCAAGGGTATCTACGCACCGTTCTGGCTGTTCGACACCGACGCCGACGCGAAGATCCGCTACCATGCAACGCGCACACGATTCTGGAGTGACAGTAACTATAATTATACCGAAACGAGCCATTACGCGCTGATAAGAGAGGGAAGTCTCTCATTTGATAACGTCCCCGTCGACGGCTCGGAAAAGCTCGACGATACCTTGATGGAATCTATCGAGCCGTATAACTTCGCAGAAGCGGTCGATTTTAAGACCGCGTACCTGTCGGGCTTCCTTGCAGATAAGTACGACGTGTCGTCGGAGCAAAGCCAGCCCCGCGCAAACGAGCGCATAAAGACAAGTACAGAGAACGCCTTTAGGTCAACGGCTATCGGTTACGCAACGGTAGTCCCCGAGCGCTCTTACGTAAGAACAACGTCGGGCAGAGTGCGCTACGCGCTTCTTCCCGTATGGCTTATGACGACGGAGTGGAAGGGTAAGAAGTATACCTTCGCAATGAACGGACAGACGGGAAAATTCGTGGGTGATCTCCCGATGGACAAAAAGGCATTCTTCAAGTATCTTGGTCTTTGGTTTGCGGGAATCTTTTCGGCTGTAATGGCGTTCTCGTACCTCATATGGTTGATGTGAGGAGGGAACGGATATGAAAAAAATACTTATTATATCGGCTCTTGTCCTTTCGTTTTTCCTTTCAATGCAGACCTTTACCTTTGCAAGCTCAAATGATCTCGACTTCGTAGTGGACGGAGCAGACGTTCTGACCGACGAAGAGGAATCGTTACTCGAAGAAAAAATAGAAAAGCTCATAAAAGAGCACAAGATGCACTTCGTTATCGTGACCGTTCCCGAGGTCGGCAATAATAGCGTATATTCCTATGCCGATGCGTATTATCATGATAACGGTTACGGATACGGTGAAGATCAGGACGGAATCTTGCTTTTGATATCACTCGAACCCGATTATAATGACAATAATTACCGCGTTTATACATACGGCGAAGCCGAGAATCTGTTCGATAACAATGCTCTTGACGACTTAGATGAAGCGATGCTTTCGCACCTCAAAAAGAACGAGTTCTATAAGGGTTTTAAGGCATACCTGAACGCCTGCGATAAAGCGTTTGACTATGATCTTGGGGGCAGCCTGCTGATCGCTGTTGTCATAGGCGCGGTAATATCGCTCATCATCGTATTTTCGATGAAGAGCAAGCTCAAAAGCGTGCGCCCTCAAAAAACAGCGTCAAATTACGTACGAAGCGGAAGCTTTGTTTTGACAAGGGACCTCGACCTTTATCTCTACCGCACTATCACTCGTACAAGACGTGCCGACACCAATTCCGGCTCAAGAAGCTCGGGAGGCGGCTCCCGCGGCGGCGGACGAAGCGGAAAATTCTGAAAAACGACCGCATAAGCTGAAAAACGCTTGTGCGGTTTTTTCGATAAAATCTGTAACGTTTTTCCTTTTTCTGACTCTAATGGGTGTCGGAGGAAAAAACGATGGAAGTAAACGTAAAGCAACGAGATGCATCGGTCTGCAACCTTAAGCTGATGCTTTTGTATTTCGTTGTGCTTGCACACCTCATACGCCCCTGTATCTACGGTAACAAGGCGGCGTATGGAATCTACCACTTTATATATTCCTTTCATATTCCTGCGTTTGCGTTCATATCGGGAATATATATGAAAAGCACCGCGTCCTGCTTAAGAGGCGCAAGATCCTCGATAATCAGATACGTTATCGCGAATATATGCTTTACGGCTGTATACCTCGGCAAAATCGACCTCATAACGCCGTATTGGCATATTTGGTATCTGTTGGCGCTTTCGTATTGGTGTCTTATCGGCGCGGGCTATAATTACCTGTCGTTATTATTTAAGGGCAAAAGAATCTTATCCGCTTCAGCCCTTGTTATCACGTTCACCGTCGGGATCACGGTCGGACTCGTGAACGGAATCGACCGAACGCTCTCGCTGTCAAGAGGCATTGTTTTTCTGCCGTATTTTCTGATCGGCGTAATGATGTCGAAAAAAGTAAAGGAGCAGGGCAGAATAAAGCGCGGAAGCGTATTTCTTTTTTCGGGACTTGCTCTGTATTTAATCTTCAAGAATACGATTCCCGTATTCTTTATGTACCACGCAACCCCGTTTGGGAATCATGGAGCAAATGGAGTGATCCTACGCGTCCTCTGCTACCTAATAGGCATTTTAATTACTCTCGGCATTTATTATCTATCACCTAACAAGCGCCTGCCGATAACGAAAATAGGCGCAGATACTCTTATGATATATATCCTGCACGGTCCGATAGTGGAATGGCTGCGCAGATATTCGGAAAACAGCTTGTATGTACCCGTCTCATTTGTAATGAGCGCGGTGATGATCTATCTTTTACACAGAATATTTATCTTCAGCGGTAAGCTTTACGCCGTTAGAGAAAGGAAAGGAGGAAGAATACGCGATGGCACAGTTTTATGACGCCTATAAAGAATACAGCGGAACGGTCTATAAATTTCTTCTTTCCTTAACAGGCGATCCCGAGCTTTCATCGGAGCTTTTACAGGAGACCTTCTACCGCGCGCTGATGAATATTGACCGCTTTGAAGGGCGGTCATCGCTTGTGACCTGGCTCTGTCAGATAGGCAAAAATGCCTATTTTAAGGAGTATAAAAGAAAAAAACGGTTAGCCGATTTGCCGACCGAGCAGACGCTGAACGAAGCGTCGCCATCACCCGAGGAGCTTGTAATAAGAAAAGACGAATGTCAACGTATACGAACGATTCTCAAAAATCTCGACGAGCCGTACCGAGGCGTATTTTCGCTCCGCGTATTCGGTGAGCAAAGCTACAAGGACATCGGCGGTGTCTACGGAAAGACCGAAAGCTGGGCAAGAGTGACCTATTACAGAGCAAAGGAACAAATAATCAAAGAGGTGGAAAAATGAGCAAGTATTGTGCGATAGTTAAAGACCTGATGTGGCAATACGCAGAGGGCGAATGCTCACCCGAAACGAAGGAGTTTATCGAAGAGCATATTAAGGAATGCGAAGACTGCCGTGAGCTTTTCGAAAGCATTAAAAAGACCGACGAGCTTGTAAGCGAGACCGTGAATACCGAGCCGATCCCAAGCGAAAAGGTGCTTAAAAAGGGCTTTAAAAAGATAAGAAAGCGCTTTGTGGTCACGACGGTTGCTCTTATACTTCTCGTCCCGATCATTCTGTCATCGTTCCTTATAAAAAACGAGATAGACAAGGAGGGTATTTGTTTTTCAAATATCGACGAAATAAACCTTGCCCGTGCTTTTGCCAAGTATATCGAAAAAGGGGAGTACGAGAAAGCGGCAAAGTATCTCGACTTTACAAAGGATTACCGCGATATAATGAATGCAAAAGAAGGTCTTGGCACGACCTGGTACGATGACGCCGTCGTAGTGGACAAAAACGATGACGTTTACGCGATCTCGGGCGACTTTGCCAAGATCCTTGACAGAGCAGGATATACCGGTTGGAGAACAAACTTTAACGAAAAGCAATTCTGGTCTGTGATAATGATGAATTTCCCGACTGAGGCGTTTATTCCCGAGCATATTTGGAACGAGCTTGTCACGGAGTACTACCAAATGGCGGATCTTGAAGAAAACGCGATCATTCCCGGGAAAATAAACGGAATTGAGTGCGATAGAGTATGGTTCTTCTATCGACACGAAACCGAGTACGGCGTTTATTACTCGGTGTTCAATACGTTTATAGGTGACAAGTTCAATGCATCTATGATCATCGGCTCGTCTGCTGTCGTTAATAAAGAAATTTACGATGACGCAAGGGATATTATAGAAAGTAACGCCGAAAAGTCGAAGGAAGACTTCCTTAAGTTCTACGAAAAAGAGCTGAAAATGACCTGCAAGGAGTATAACGAACACCGCCGCGAGGACTTCGTAAAGAGAATGAAGCTCTATAACGAGCGCGGCTATAAGTTCGAGTATATTAAGGTCAAGGACGTCTATAAAAAAGACGGCTGGGTAGTAGAAATAAGCTGTGTTGAGAGCTTTACCGAGAGTGGAGAAGAGGTCGAGAGAAGATATTCGATCGATCTCCGCATTGCAGACGGCGAAATAATCGACGTCAATTCGTCGGCGGGAACAACATATCTTTTTGGTGAAATACTCGGCAGAGTCCGTATAGAAGAATAAATATAAGCGCCTTTCGTTTGGAAGGCGCTTATTCTTTACAGATTATTAACTGATTTTATTTGCATTTTTTCCGTCATTATGATATAATTTATTATAATAATAAATTAAAGCCGAAAGAGAGAAGAAAAGTGCTTAAAATACTTGTGAAAAAGCTAAACGAAGCGCTCGTATCGGTACTGCCGGTAAGCGTGATCGTTTTTCTTTTGAACCTGACACCGATAGTTAATTTCACAGGCACCGAAATGGCGGTATTCCTAATATCGTCACTGTTTCTGATTCTCGGAATAGGTCTCTTTAACCTAGGCGCAGACATCGCTATGACGCCTATGGGCGAGCATATAGGCGCAGGTCTTGCAAAGTCAAAGAAGATAACGCTGCTCCTTTCGGTCTGCTTCCTTATGGGACTTCTTATAACGGTCGCAGAGCCGGATCTATCGGTTCTTGCAGGGCAGGTCGAAAAAATGATAAACCCGACGTTGCTTATAGTTACCGTCGGAATAGGCGTCGGAATATTTCTTGTTCTTTCGGTGCTGAAGATCATCTTCCGTAAGCAGCTTTCCTCTTTGCTCATATTCTTCTATATGATGCTTTTCGCGATAACCTCGCTCGTTATAATCAACGGTAATAACGCATTTCTTCCGCTCGCATTCGACTCGGGCGGAGTAACGACGGGACCGATAACGGTGCCGTTCATAATGGCGCTCGGCGTCGGTATCGCGGCAACGCTCGGCGGTAAAAACGTAGGTGAAAACAGCTTCGGTCTTATCGCAATGTGTTCTATCGGACCGATCCTCGCGGTTATGACCCTCGGGATCTTCGCAAGAAACGAAATGCCCCCCGCACCGTCCTATTCGACGATTGCCGATAACCTTGGCGGAAATATCTTCAAAACGCTCCTTTCTGTAACGGAGGAGGTTGCGATTGCAATAGGTCTTGTCGTTCTCTTCTTCATCGTTCTTCAGATCTTCGTTCTCAAGCTCCCGAAGAAAAAACTTATGACGATAGCTGTCGGCATATTCTACACGGTTCTCGGTCTTGTCATATTCCTCACGGCAGTAACGATCGGCTTTATGCCTATCGGTTATAAGATGGGAACAGAGCTTGCAGGCTCAAATCCCGCGTTCGTAATAATCTTCGGGTTCATAATCGGAATGGTCGTAGTACTTGCCGAGCCGGCGGTACACGTCCTTAACCGTCAAGTCGAGGAAGTAACGAACGGCACGGTCAGTAAGAAGTCAATGATGCTCGCGCTCTCAATCGGTGTCGGAGTTTCTATCGGACTTTCGATGATAAGAATAGTCTTCGATTTCAGTATCCTTTACTATATGATCCCCGGCTACTTTATCGCCCTCGGTCTTTCCTTCTTCGTTCCGGGTCTTTATTCCGCAATTGCGTTTGACTCGGGCGGAGTTGCAAGCGGACCGCTTACTTCGACCTTCATCCTTCCTTTCGCCGTCGGCGTGTGTATGACTCTCCAGGGCGGAGATAAGGTAATGACAGACGCGTTCGGCATCGTAGCAATGGTCGCAATGACGCCCCTTATTACGATCCAGGCGCTCGGCTTCAGAGCCATACTCAGTAAACGCGTAAGAGAAAAGATAGCGATGAAGCGTATTCTCAGCTCCGACGACGAGCAGATAATCAACTTTATGTAAGGAGGGCTGAAAAATGGATAAAAAGCAAACAAGAAAGCCTGTCGCAAGGCAGAAAAAACTGCTCCCCCCTAAGCTCAAGCTCCTCGTTACGATAGTAAACCGCTCAAAGACCGAGCTTTTTCTCGACTATATAAGCGGTTTTGAAGCCAATATGCAAATGTCGATGGCGGCATCGGGCACCGCAAGCTCCGATATGCTTACCTATCTCGGACTTACCGACACAGATAAAACGGTAATATTCAGCGTGATAAGAGAAGATAAGGTAGACATGGTGCTTCGTTTTCTTGAAGACAAATTCAAGACGGTCAAAAACGGAAAGGGCATCGCATTCACAGTTCCGATGACGGGAGTTATAGGTGTTGCGATTTATCAGTTCCTATCGAATAGCGGAAAGTGAGAAATACAATGAAAAGTACACATGAAGTAATTATATGTATAGTAAACTCGGGCTTTTCCGAGACCGCAATGGACGCGGCAAGAGCGCAGGGCGCAGGCGGCGGAACGGTTATCCACGCGCGAGGCACGGCAGGAATTGAAGCCGAGAAAATTTTTAATATAACGATCGAGCCGGATAAGGAGATCGTTATGATAATCGTGAATAAGGAAAACCGCGACGCGATCCTTCATGCGCTCTATAAAGAGGTCGGACTTAACACACCCGGGCAGGGAATAGCGTTCGCGCTTCCGGTTGACAAGGTCGTAGGACTTTCTGAGAAAAAGCAGAATACAGAGCAGTAAAAAATGACCGTCGCGCCATTCGCGCGACGGTCATTTTTTCTTTTTGTCTATTATCTCATAGCTCATGTCGAGCATAAATTTTACCTGTTCGATATCGATCTTGCCGTCAAGGGCAACCGTTATCCAGTTGCTGTTTTTTGTCATGTGATAAGGCGGGAAATATCCGTCGCGGGAAAGAAACGTGCTGAGAAGAAACGGATCGCACTTGACGTTCATCACGTCAATATACCCGTCACCTTTAAGACCGAGCTTGCTCGGGGAAATGTTCATTATAACCCCGTACCATTTGCCGTTTGGGTGGCGAAGCACCGTATATCCCGGCGCACTTTCCCACGGATACTCAGCTTTTGTACCGTAAACTGATTCGACGTAGGAAAGAATTCTTTTTCTAAATGAAGGCATATTACTTGTCTTAATGTTTTTTATTGGTTTTATTCGAGTAAAAGAGTCCGTTTACATGGCTGAAATAACCGATCGCACCAAAAACGAGGGAGAGACCGAGAGATATAAGCATTTCGGGTTGCTTTTTAATGATGTCGAAGCTTTTTGGGAGAAATTCGGCGAAGCTTACGGTGTATCTCAAATCCTCGGGGAGCGTGCTTGCATTTTTATTTATCAACTCGACTGTCGATAGACAGAAGCACAAATACCACGAAATGATTATAACAACAGTAGCGATGGCAACCGAAATGATAATGCCCTTTTTGCTCTCTTTTTTCGCAAATACAGCGTATCCGTTGATGGCACAGAATACTGCAACAAAGCCGCTCAGCGACTCTATAAGCCCTACTGCGTTAAGAATGAATAACGTGACTGCGCCGATGAGCGAAAACAGAAATGCGCCCAAAGCTCCGAGCAAAACATTTTCTTTTTTATGATGTCCGTGATGTTTTTCGGAATGTCCCATAATAATCGCCTCGAAAAATAGTATGATTATATTATAAAACAAAAAAGTATTAATGTCAATAAGAGAAATAAACGAAAAAAACCCCGCACTATTGTGCGGGGCTGGAGCTGCTAATCAGAGTCGAACTGATGACCTCATCCTTACCAAGGATGTGCTCTACCAACTGAGCCATAGCAGCGTCAACGGTTGATATTATAACAGATTAAAAACGATTTGTCAAGTGTTTTTTGCAAAATATTTTAATAACCTGCGGAAAATCCGCAGGTTATTCTTTATAGCTCAGAAAGGCTGTCAAGAAGCTCGTAAAGCCCCATAAGTTTCTCTTCGCATCCCTCAAGCTCAGTCGAGAGGGAAGCGAGCTTGACGTGGTCAAATGCGGCGTCGCCCGACATTTCCTCGTTAATCTCATCAATGCGTTTTTCGAGCCATTCAATATCTTCCTTTGCCTTATTTATCTTGCGCTCCTGCTTTCTCTTGTCGGCAAGGTCGCGCTTGGCGTTCAGATATTGCTCCTTTGACGCGGTCATTACCTCGACCTTGGCGGTTTTGGCGTCGCCGGTCTGGACGGACTTCTTGTAATCAAGGAACGACTGATAATCGCCCTCATAAACGTAGACGCCGCCAGATTCAAAGGTTCCGAAATCGGCAATTCGTGTTGCAAGCTTGTTGACGAAATAGCGGTCATGCGAAACGGCAATGACCGTTCCTTCAAACTCGGCTATCGCCTTTTCAAGACGCTCGCGCGAAACGATGTCAAGATGGTTCGTCGGCTCGTCGAGAATGAGCAGATTCATTCTTGAAAGCATAAGCTTCGCAAGCGTAAGGCGCGCCTTTTCGCCTCCGCTGAGCAGGGAAACGCGCTTGTAAACGTCATCGCCCTTGAATAAGAACAGCGCGAGGGTGTTGCGTAGAACCGTTTCGGTCATTGTCGGATAAGTGTTCCAAAGCTCGTCGAGAACGGTGCATGACGGATGTAGATCCTGGTTTTCCTGATCGTAGTAACCGATCTTCACGTTAGAACCGAGAAGAACGGAGCCGAAATCGGCGCCGAGACGTCCGGCAAGGATCTTTATAAGCGTAGATTTTCCGCAGCCGTTTTCGCCTGTGATAAACAGACGGTCGTGCTTTTTCACCTGAAAGGTCACGTTATCAAAGAGAGGCTTCGACGGATACGCCTTTCGAAGTCGGCTCACTGACATTACGTCGTTTCCGCTTTCGCCCGAAAGCTCAAAACGCATGCGAACTGTATCGGGAAGCGCCTCGGGCCTCTCCAGCTTTTCCATCTTGTCAAGCTGCTTTTGACGGCTTTCTGCAGCGATTATGTTACGTTCGCGGTTCCAACGTCTTTGCTGTTCAATATACGCCTCTATGCGCTTTATTTCCTTTTGTTGATTGCGGTAGTGACGCTCCTCAAGCTCGCGGTCAACCTCTTTTTGCTTGACGTAATCGGTGTAATTACCTTTGTAATGCTTGCCCTTGCAGTTCTCGATTTCGAGCACCGAGTCAACGACGCTGTCAAGAAAATAACGGTCGTGCGAGATAATAAGAACCGTTTTTTTGCTTGTTTTCAAATAGTTTTCAAGCCAGAACAGAGCCGAAACGTCAAGGTGGTTCGTCGGCTCGTCGAGCATCAGAATATCGGGGTCGGAAAGGAGCAGGCAAGTAAGAGAAAGACGTGTCTTTTGCCCACCGCTGAGTGATGAAACGGGCTTGTCCCAAAACACCTCGGGAAGTCCGAGGTTTTTAAGAATTCCCTTACAACGCGAGCGAAACTCGTATCCGCCGCGCTGAGTAAAGCTCTCCTGTAAGGTCGAAAAATGCCTTGCATCTTCTTCACTTCCGCTTTTCTGCGCCTGAGCGCGAAGCTCCTCGAGGCGCTTTTCATCCTCGATCAGCTCGGAAAACGCTGAATACGCCTCTTCGAGAATGGTTTTCGAGCTTGTGTAATCAATATTCTGTTCAAGCATACCGACAGTATGATTTTTTGCAATATAGTAAGCGCCGGCACTCGGCTCGCGCTTGCCCGATATTATCGAAAAGAGCGACGATTTTCCTGCGCCGTTCACGCCGATAATGCCGAGCTTTTCGCCCTCCTGAACGGCAAAAGAAACGTCCTTTAAGACCTCGTCCGTGCCGAAAGAAAGGGAAATGCTCTCACAGTTCAGTGCTATCATTTTTATTATCGTTTTTCGCCGCACTTCGGGCAGTAGCGGCAATCCTTCTTCATTCTTGTTCCGCAGTTAGGGCAGGAGACGAAGCACATAAGATCGTATAGCTCAGTCTCTGCCTCCGCAATCAGCGCGTTAAATTCGTCGATCTTATCAAAAAGCTCGCGGTATGTATCGCTTTCAACGGCATTTCCGTTCTTTTCGGAGTAACGGAGCTTGCCTATTTCGGTATAAGCATCTGTTAATTTCGTGTTAAGCGAGGAGATCTTGTATTTAAGCTTTGCCATGTCGGTCAGCTTTTCAGCACCCTTAGCAGTGCTTTCCGCCGCACTCGAAACCGTTTTTGAAAATTCTTTCCAGAAGTCCATTTCGTTACTCCCTGTCCTTGATAAATTCTTTGTCTACGCAAATAACGGTAAGATATTTTTCGTCAATTACCTTGACAAGCCGTGCCATTTCCTTTTTGATGTCATCATCGTCGCGCTTTAGCGAAAAAGGAACCGACATATCGAATATAAGATTCGTGTGGCTGTCACCCACCACCATGCGGAAATCGTGTATCGTTATCTGCGGATGGATTGCCTTCGCAAGCTCACCGACGCGTTTTCTGACCTCGTTGACCTTTTCATCATCGGTTGCGATCGGGTCAAGATGAATGACCGCGCTGCACTTCAGCTCGGAGCTTAGCTTCTGCTCGGCGTTGTCGATTATATCGTGTGCGAGCAGAATGTCTATCGTCTGCGATACCTCGGCGTGAAGGCTCAGCATCACACGCCCCGGTCCGTAATTATGCACGACGAGATCGTGTATTCCGACGATCTCGGGATAAGAAAGAACGATCTTTTCGACCTTGTCGACGAAATCGCCCTCGGGCGGAGTTCCGAGAAGCGGATCGATCGTTTCCTTTGCTGCCTTGATACCCGAGAAGATGATGAATGCCGATATGATAAGTCCGCACCAGCCGTCGAGGTTGAAGTCGACAAATCGAGAAAGGATAGTGCAGATAAGAACCGCAAAGGTCGAGATGCAGTCTGTAAGCGAATCTACGGCGGTTGCCTTCATTGCCTGCGAATTGATCTTGCGTCCAATGCTTCTGTTGTAGAGGAAGATATAAAGCTTAACCAAGACCGATAGTCCGAGGACGATTATTGCGACGTAGGAGAAAACGGGGCTTCCGCCTCCCATGATCTTCGACACCGAGGTTTTTCCAAGCTCAAAGCCCATAAGCATTATGAGCATCGAGACAACGAGCGCGGACAGGTACTCCATTCGTCCGTGGCCGAACGGGTGTCCTTCGTCGGGCTTCTGATCTGCGAGCTTGAAGCCGATAAGCGTGATAACGGAGGATCCGGCATCACCAAGATTGTTGAACGCATCTGCGCTGATCGCGACCGAGCCGGTAATAAAAGACACGGCAAGCTTTGCAGAGCAAAGCAGAATATTTAGAATTATTCCGACGATACCGCATAGCACTCCGTATTTTGAACGAACCGCCGAATCGGAACAATCCTTATTTTTAATAAAAATCTTAGCAAGCAGATTTATCATTGTCTGAACCTTTCGTAGTAGAAAAGATACTGCTGAACGAGTCCCGCGGTATTCGGCAGCGCAGTATAATCAAAGCCGTCGGGATAATACTTGTCAAGCACGCGCTTCACCCAAACGTCAATAGGGAAGCAGTCGAGACGTCCGTAAGCAAAAAGTGCAACACAAGAGGCGACCTTGAGGCCGACGCCTTTTATGCTCATAAGAGCGGAAAGAAGCTCGTCGGTCGAAAGCTCGTCAAGCGCTTCAAGGTCGATTTCACCCGATGCTACTTTTACAGCCGCGTCATGTATGTAAGGGGCGCGGAAGCCAACCTTAAGCTCGCGGAGCTTATCTATGCTGACTTCGGCAACTCTTTCGGCAGATGGAAATGAATATAATTCGCCAATACTGTAAGCCTCTATTTTGTCTCCGTATTCACGCGAGATCGCCTCTATTAGCGAACGGATACGAGGTATATTGTTATTCTGCGAAATAATAAAGGAGCAGAGCGTTTCCCATTTTTCCTGACGTAATAGACGTATTCCCGCGCCGTATTCCATCGCGTTTTTGAGAACTACGTCATCAGGACGGGAGGAAATGATTTCGTCACGCAATGCCGTATAATCAAGATCGAGTGCAAGATACCTTTTCCATATATTTTCAAAATCGAGTTCGTCTGCGCCGACGATCGTTATTTTATCATCTTCCTGAATGAAATCAACCGCACGCCCGTAAGCAATTCCGGAGTAGGAACAGTCACTGCTCTTGACGAATCGGAATGATTGACCGCAGTCGAATATAAGATCAAGATCAAAGTTCCGAGGACGCGCAAAGGTTACGCTCTTTACCATATAAAGCTCCAAAATAATATATTCAAACAATTATACCATAATTCCGCACCGATTCCAACATTATTCCCGAAATTTCTTCAATATATTTTTTATTATACATCTTGACCGAGAGGGAACAGTGGTGTATAATATATTTGTCGAAATATATCTTTATAGAAGAAATCAACCCGAAAGGTGTATAAATATGAAGAACAAAATTATTACTCTTGCGATAGTCGTGGGAATACTGATAATGCCTACGGTAATAGCACTGTCG
The DNA here is from genome assembly GCA_045591885.1 of Eubacteriales bacterium. Taxonomy (GTDB): domain Bacteria; phylum Bacillota; class Clostridia; order Oscillospirales; family CAG-272; genus Colimorpha_A. The sequence continues at coordinate 29,358 of JAZNTT010000001.1, forward strand.
TCCTATATATACTCTAAAGCGAATCCCGTAACGGAGGGCTCGGTATCTAAGCTCGTAATGACCGTTCCGAGCGGAGAAAACGAAACATATCTTAAAACCGATAAGGAAAGTAAGACCCTTTACGGTGCGCTGATCGGAATGCACAAGAATGCTAAAAAGGTGTCCTCGCTCCCGTCAGGCGCTTCGTCCTTTGCTGTATATAAGGTCGCATACTCAAGCTATAACGACGTTTCCGAATACACCTATTATCTTAGCTCGAATCCGTCAAGCTGTTACTTCCGCGACGGAAACGGCAAGCTTTTCAAGATAGCAAAGAAAAACGCGGTAAAATTCCTTAAAACAGACTTTGCAACCGACGTTTTCCCGAACGCTTCTCAGCCCGTTCTTAACGTAGGAAGCTCAGATAACGTGCTTCCGACGTCGATGAACTGGAAATATATCGGTATAAACGGCTCGTATGCCGACGGTGATATAGACAAGGCAAACGGAAACCAGACCTGCGTAGTCTCGGGCGGACTTCAGCTCGAATTTAATATTGTTCCCGATTACGTCTATGCTGTAATTAAAAACAAGGACGGAGAGACCGTCTTTGATGACCTTTATGAAAACATCGATCCTAACCTTTTTGCAGATAATACCGTCTATGACGTAAAGGTAACCGCAAAATGGTACAAATCCGATAATAAAAACAACTACGGAGAGGGTGAATACCTGTTCACCGCAAACGTTCAGTCTCCTCCCGTGTTCTATATGAGCGAGCATAGCGTGGTCCGTTACGGCGACTTCGTAATCGTATCGGCAAAGAACATAGTAGATCCATCGCTTATATCCTTCTCGTCTCAGCCCGCGCTTTCCTGTGAGCCTGTGTTCTATGAGTACGGCGGATATTATCATGCAATAATTCCGTTCTCACTCAAGGACGAAAAGACCAATAACGGCGCGCTTAATTACACCTTTACCTTTACCTACGGAGATACGTCCCGTAACCTTTCGGTAGCACTCACCAAGAGAGCGACCGGTAAGGATAACCAGAATATTCCGAAGGAAACGGTAGAGGAGCTTAGAAACAAGGAAACGATTGCGGCATTCAATGAAGCAGTAGCACCATACCTCGGAGCCCATGAGGAAAAGCTCTACTGGATGAACGATAATAAGATCATCGATCCGACCACGAGAAAAATACGTAGCGGCTTCGGTATCGACATTATCCTTTCGTATGCAGGTATTAAATACGAGCATGAGGGCGTAAACTATTACGTCAGGGAGGGAGATTCCGTAAAAGTGTGTCTTCCCGGAAAGGTAGTTTACGTTGGAGAAACAACTCTTTCCGGCAGAACGGTAATAGTAGAGCACGGCGGCGGACTCAAATCGCTTTACGCGCACATGAGCAGCACAAGCGTAACGGTCGGTCAGGAAATCGGCAAGGGAACAGTTCTCGGCATTGTCGGAAGCACGGGCTTCTGTACCGGAACAACTCTCCATTTCGGACTTTATGTATACGACACCCCCGTTCGTTACTACAATTACGAAACCGAGGGCGTCTCGGTAAACAGCACAGTTGCAGGGGCGATCGGGCTTAAATAATCTGAATACAAAAAAACAGCCACGAAAGTGGCTGTTTTTTGTATCAAAGCGTAATATTGAGTATGCCCTGTGCCTTTTTGTACTCGACGAAATCATCGTAGTTGCCCTGACGGTCAACGTAGGTGCCGTCATCACGGATCTCAATGATTCTGTTGGCAACGGTGTTTACTATCTCGTAGTCGTGCGAGGTAAAAAGGACGTTGCCCTTGAAATTGTCAAGACCGTGGTTGACCGCGGTTATAGACTCAAGGTCGAGATGGTCGGTCGGCTGGTCGAGAAGAAGCACGTTCGATCCGAAAAGCATCATACGCGAGAACATACATCTGACCTTTTCACCACCCGAAAGAACGTGAACCTCCTTGAAAACGCTTTCGTTCGAGAAAAGCATTCTGCCAAGGAATCCGCGTAAGTACGTCTCGGTCTGATCCTTTGAGTAACGGCGCATCCAGTCGAGGATAGAATCGTGACAGCCGTTAAAATACTCGCTGTTATCGTGAGGGAAGTAGGACTTCGTGATGCTGATGCCCCACTTGAACGAGCCGCTGTCCGGCTCGGTCTCCTCCATAAGAACACGGAAAAGGGCAGTTATTGCCTGCTCGTTACCGACGAAAGCGATCTTGTCGCCCTTGTTGACGGTGAACGTCAGATCCTTGAACATAACTTCGCCGTTTTCTGTCTTTGTAAGACCGTTGACAAAGAGAATATCCTTGCCCGCCTCGCGGTCCATATCAAAGCCGATAAACGGATAACGTCTGCTCGACGCCGGGATTTCTTCAAGTGCGATCTTGTCAAGAAGCTTTCTGCGCGCCGTAGCCTGACGGGACTTACTCTTGTTCGCAGAGAAGCGCGAAATGAACGCCTGAAGCTCGCGGATCTTGTCCTCGTTCTTCTTGTTTTGCTGCTTGATAAGACGCTGCATGAGCTGGCTGGATTCGTACCAGAACTCGTAGTTACCTACGTACATTTTTATAGAGCCGTAGTCAATATCGACGATGTTGGTACAGACGTTGTTAAGGAAGTGACGGTCGTGAGAAACGACAAGAACAGTACCGAAATAATCTGCAAGGAAGTCCTCAAGCCATCTGACAGCATCAATGTCAAGACCGTTTGTCGGCTCGTCGAGAAGAATAATGTCGGGATTCCCGAAAAGCGCCTGTGCAAGAAGCACCTTGACCTTTTCGCTCTCCTTGAGGGTCGACATAAGATCGTAAAGAATGGTCTCACTCAGACCCAGACCCTGGAGAAGCTTAGAAGCGTCGGACTCCGCCTCCCAACCGTTAAGCTCGGCAAATTCGCCCTCAAGCTCAGAGGCACGAATGCCGTCCTCGTCAGTGAAATCCTCTTTTGCGTATATAGCATCCTTTTCAACCATGATGTCGTAAAGGCGCTTGTTTCCCTGAATTACGGTGTCAAGAACGGTAAAATCGTCAAAAGCAAAGTGATCCTGACGTAATACCGACATTCTTACCGTGTCGGGAATGGTAACAGCACCCTTGGTAGGATCAAGCTCACCGCAAAGAATTTTGAGAAAGGTCGACTTTCCTGCACCGTTAGCACCGATTATACCGTAGCAGTTGCCGGGGGTAAACTTGAGGTCAACGTCCTTAAAGAGAAGCTGTCCGCCAAACTGGAAGCTGAGATCAGTAACTGTAATCATTATATATCCTCATTTCATTTTTTGCACACCCGAACATTGTAACATAATAAAAGGTTAAAGTCAACCCCATCACGTTCCCTCTATTCGGTATACGGCGACCGTTTGACACATCGCATGGCGTGAGCAAGCCCCCGCCCTACGAAAAACCTCTCTGTCAATTAAAACAGAGAGGTTTAATTATTAGAATTAATCTTCTTCAAGAAGCTTTGCAGGGGATATTTTTAATACCTGAGCAATTTTGAATAATGTCTCAAGCGAAACTCCGCGCACAGTGCCGGTGCCTTCGACTTGACCAACAAAACTAACGCTTTTGTCTATAAGCTCCGCAAAATATTCCTGCGTGTATCCGGCTTTTCTTCTGTAATATGCGATTTTCAAGCCAAGAGTAATATACTTATCAGGAAATTCAGTTTTCATTTTATTGCCCCTTTTCGTTCATAAGTATATTTTACCGAAAATAAGAGCTAAATATTATAGTCCATAATTGCAGAAGTATTTACTTTGAGTGAAAGATGATGTATAATAAGTAAAAAAACATTTACTTAGGAGAAGTATTTACTATGAAAAACAGTTGTTGCTTTATCGGTCACAGAGAAATAAACGAAACCGAAGAACTTAAATCCAAATTAAGAGAAACGATAGAAAGACTGATTACTGAAGAAAAAGTCGATACCTTTTTATTTGGCAGCGGCAGTCGTTTTAACTCCCTCTGCCTTGAACTTGTGACCGAAATAAAAGAAAAATACCCACACATAAAACGCATTTACGTGCGGGCAGAGTTCCCCTATATTACCGATCAATATACGGCTTATTTGCTTAAATCCTATGACGAAACCTATTATCCCGAAAAGATAATAGGAGCAGGCAGAGCCGCTTACGTTGAGCGCAATCGCGAGATGATAAATAACAGCAGTTTCTGCGTCATCTATTACAACGTCGAGAATTTACCGACCGCTCGCAAAAGCGGCACGAAGCTTGCACTTGATTATGCAGTGAAGAAAGGCAGAAAGATCATTAGCTTTCCTTAAATCAGCTTTCCTTGTAGTAAGCAACCGCAAGATCAACGACCATTCCGTAGCTTCGTGATCCCGCCGCCTGTCCCTGTGATTGCAGATAATTGTCATTCATAGAGCCGCTTACGTCGGCAACAATATTGTCGCGGTACTTGTCGAAAAACTTGTTGTAAGCGACGATCTCACCGATGAGTGCGTTACCCATTTCGCCCACAAGCGCGTTATAAGCCTTGCTGTCCGCCTCGTAAAGTGCAGACAGAACGTACTCAAACAGGTTCATATATCCGCTGTATCTTATATAGACGTCATCGCTTTCAATGCAAACGAGAAATGCGACGAAATTAGCTTCGTCCTCACGCGCAATGCCGCGCTGATGTGCAAGCTCGTGCGCGGCGGTGTAGGGAAGCGTGTAGTCGGGAAAATTCGTGTTAATGTTGCTCTCGCCTGTAAAGAAGGTGTATATTCCCGAAATATGTGTGTAGGTCATTGGCTCGCTAAGAATTATCGGCTTCACCCGGCTTCTGAAGCTCGGCAGAAAATCATATTTCTTAGCCGCTTTTTTGTAGGCATCCTGAAGCTTATCGTTCATTCCGAAAATGGAATACGGCATGGCGGAGCTGCCGTTCGGCGCAAAAGTGACCTGCGGAGTAAGCTCCCTCAGCTCACCTAAAAGCACGTGCGCGGTCTTGTCGAGGTCTGTCGCACTTACTGCTTTTCGTTCAAGTCCGAGCTTCTTATCGAGCGTTGTGCCGCGGTAACCCGAAGCAAAAAGTAAAGAAAAGCTCGTAAAGAATATGCAAAGCACGGCGAACATTGAAACAAGCATTCTGAACGTGTCACGAAGCTCGCCTCTTGCCGCCTTAACTATTTTGACGAGAACTGCGATTATGATTATCGGAACGAGCATCAGAGCCGTTTCGGCAACCGAGAACGGAGCAACTCCCGTTATATATGCAATGACCGCGCGTAAAAACGCCGCGGGGTATCTGTTGAAGAAATCGGAAAAGCTCGGCGACAAAAGAAAGGTCAGGTACATGATCGCCGAAAAAGCCCCGAGGCAAAGTGATATCTTCGCCCATAGCGGGGTTATTTTTATCGCCTTTTTTAAATACGTTTTAATGCTGCTCATAAACACCTATATCTGCCATATCGGTCGGAAGCGGCGCCGTTACGGTAATAATTTCGTTATTTGAGGGAAGCGAAAAGGTAAGCGAATATGCGTGAAGCGCCTGACGGCTTATAAGCTCGCTACCGTTCTCATTTCCGTAAAGAGTGTCACCGAGTATCGGGTGACCTATGTATGAAAGATGTACGCGAATCTGATGTGTGCGTCCCGTTTTCGGCGTGATGAGAAGTGCAGTAAGCCCGTCTTTGACACCTAAAACCTCATATTCAGTTAAAGCATACTGCCCGTCGGGAAAAACGCCTCGGCGCATCTTTCCGTCCTCTACGCGCCGTATATTGCCCTTTATCTCGCCCTTGCCACAAAGCTCACCCTCGGCTATCGCAATATACTTTTTCACTATCTTAAATTCCGCGATCTGCCTTGCAAGAACAAACGCGGAATTTTTGTTTTTAGCGACGAGAACAACACCGCTCGTATCGCGGTCAAGTCGGTTCACCGCGCGGAAAATAAAGGGCGTTCCCTTGCTCTCAAAATAGTACGCAAGAGCGTTTGCAAGCGTGTCAGACTGATGCTCGTGCGATGGGTGCGTCGGCATAAAGGGCGGTTTGTTAAGCGCGATAACGTCATCGTCCTCATAAAGAATATCGAGCGGCAATTCAACGGGAATTACCCCCTTGCTTGAAGTTGTATCGTCACGCGACAGAATAAGCTCATCGCCCTCTTTAAGCACAGCGCGGACGGTAACTCGTACGCCGTTCAGCATAATACCGCCATCACGCTTTTTCAGCTCGGTAAGCTCAGCACGCGACAAACGGAGCACGTTACGCAAATATTCGCGCAAAAGCATGCCGTCATATTCACTTGAAATATAAGTCAACATACGTTCCTCCGTCATATCGCTTGCATCTCACGCATATTGATATTATAAGTTAAAAACCGAAAACATACAAGTGTATTTTGTGAACACTTGAAAATTTCTTTCTCGGAGGCAAAAAATGAAAAAAACAGTAAAAATACTGACCGTGCTTGCACTTGCCGTTTGCTTCGTCATATCAGTAACACCGCACGCATCAGCAAAGAGCAAAAAGCCGCTTTCACCGGAGTTCAACGTCATGGCGGCGTCAGATCCGATGATAGTATCGGTGCAAAGCGGCGAAAAAATCAGATTTACGTCAACTGATTTCAAGGAAGCACTCGGCGTAAATAAACTCAAAAATATCATCATTACCTCGCTTCCAAGCACAAGCGCAGGCAAGCTCACGCTCGGCTCCCTTGCGGTCACAAAAGGGCAGAGCATAACGTCAACCAGCCTTTCGTCGCTTGTTTTCACGCCAAACAAGGGAACCGAAAAAGCAGAATTTACCTTTACCGTAAACGGTGAATACACCCATAAAGCAGTAATGTATTTCCCCGAACAGCAAAACTATTCACCTACCTCGATCGGTATCGACGAAAGCTTTTTCAAAGTCAAAACCTATAAGAATATAGCGGTCAGCGGTAACCTGAAATGTGTCGACCCCGAGGGCGATACAATGAAATACGAAATCGTTTCCTATCCCGAAAAAGGACTTCTGACAGTAAAGAATAATGAAGACGGCGAATACACCTACACCCCAATGAAGAACTACGTCGGACGTGACAGCTTCTCTTACGCTGCCGTCGATAAATACGGCAACCGCTCCGAGACGATAACGGTCGATATCAAGGTTGGCAGAAGCGGCGGCATCACGGTATTTAAGGATATGATCTACGATCCGGGACACTACGGCGCGTTGCTTCTTGATTCCATGGGAATAATAAAGGGCAGAAAGGATGATGGCGAAAACGTATTTATGCCCGAAAAGGAGATCTCATACGGCGAATTTCTTAAAGCCTCAATGACCGTGTCAAACACTCCGCTGAAAACCGTTATACCGAACGATATAGCAGCGCTTATACTATCTCAGCCCAAGGAATACCAAACCTATATTCTTACAGCATATGAGCTTTCGTTAATAAACGAACAGGGCTTAAGCGAGCTTGACTGTAAAAGAAGCCTGACTAAAGCCGAGGCATGCGTTATCCTCGATACCTTGATCGGCGCAGACGATGCCGATACCCTTCCCGTGTTCGACGACATTGAAAGCGTGCCGTCGTATGCACTCGAATCCGTATGTGCGCTCATCGAGATCGGAGTGGTCAGAGCGGAAAACGGCGTGATCTCGCCAACAGATGCCTTGACACGAGCGGACTGTGCCGAAATGCTTGCTGCGATCTTGGATCGCAGATGACGAAAAAAACGCAGATGTTTGCAGAAGCATGCAAAGATCACATACACATGTTAGTATCCATACCACCGAAATATAGCGTATCGCAAATAATGGGGTATCTCAAAGGAAAAAGTAGTCTGATGATATTTGAGAAGTATGCGAATATGAAATACAAATATGGAAATAGACATTTTTGGTGTAGAGGATATTATGTGGATACCGTGGGACGAAACAAAAAGTTATTGCGGAATACATACGAAATCAGTTGCAGGAAGATGTATCGTATGATCAACTGTCGTTGATAGAGTACGTAGACCCGTTCACGGGTCAGCAGGTAAAAGAAGGCAAATAAAAAGCCCCTTCAGGGGCAGCCGGTGAAAGGGTTGCGGTTGGCAAATCTTTCGATGGGCCTATAGGCCCGACCGGTCTTATGCCCTAAGGGGGCAGTGCATGCCACCGGCACGGCCGGTGGTCATGACTCCTTTTCAAATTCAATTATTTCTCTTAACCTGTCGGGCGCCTTTTGCGGATCTGAGATGTCAATATCACCGTAAGGTGTTTCAAGCGTAACTGCATCGCTCTTACGAACAAAGAAAGCAACTCTTGTCGGAGAATACTGCTCCTCCGGCTCGTCCCAAGCGTCGCAAAGCTTATCTAAACCGTCCTCAGTCAGATACTGCTCCATGTGCGGCACGATCCTGTCAAATTCGTCAACGCCCTCCTCGGGAACCGAAAAACCGAACCAGTCGATCTCGTCAGGGGTCATATCAAGAGTAAGCTCGATAAGCAGATGAGTTCTGCAAAAATTATATATACCGTGTATCTTCATAAATCTTTCCTCAAAAATATCTCGGCACACAAATGCGCCGAGATATTTTATTTATCTTGAAAAATTCTGATTCTTCTTACGAAGATTGTATTCCGAACGGGGATTAACGATCTCTCTCCAGTCAATGTCACCGCGCTCAAGTGCGCGAACGAGAATCTCTGCGGTTGCGATGTTCGTAGCAACGGGGACGTTATGAATATCGCAGAGCTTAAGAAGATTGAGATTATTTCTTTCTGCCATAGAATCGGTCTCAGCGTAGTCGCGGAAGAAGAGAACGAGGTCGATCTCGTCGTATGCGACGCGGGTCGTTATCTGCTCAACACCGCCGTGCGAGCCGGCGAGTAGCTTTTCAATACGAAGTCCGGTTGCCTCGGTGATATGCTTGTGTGTCGTGCCTGTGGCGCAGAGATTATGATTTGCGAGGATTCCGCAATACGCGATACAGAACTGTGTCATAAGTTCCTTTTTGCTTTCACCTGCGATGATGGCTATTTCCATATTGTAACCGTCCTTTCCATTGGTCAGATCACTGAATTTTCTTAATAAGCTCGGCTCTCTTTATCTTCTTGAATCCGGTAAAGAGGGGTACCGTTCTTCCCGTCAAACGAATGGCGATATTGGTGAACGCTTCTGCGGCATTGCAGGATGGAATGGTGAACACGTCCTCGCCCTGTGCCTGCTTGTCCGAAAGACGTGAATCGAAGGGAATAATGCCGAGGAGCTGTATCGACGTCTTGTCGATGACCTCAAGAAGTCCCGGCTGACCTTCAAATTCCTTGCCGTCTGCGTGGAAGCAGTTTATAATAAGCTTTCTTGTTTTAACGCCCGATTCCTCAAGCAGAATACCGGTACGTTCTGCCGCGCGTATAGATGCGGGCTGATAGGTGGATACAACGAGCGCCTCGTCAGATGCTGCGGCGGCAAGACGAAGGGGGCTTCCTGTGTCGCCGGGGGTGTCGATGATGATGTAATCGAAATTCATCTCAGTGCCGATTTTTCGAAGCGCAGTTTTGAATTCATCATAATCGAGATCGGTCTCGTAATCGTAAGGAGCGGCACAGAAATAGAGATTCTCGGAACGGGAATCCTGAATGATCGCCTTTTCGGGCGCGATACCGTGAAGGATAATATCGGTAATATCAAAAATAATACGGTCCTCAAGACCCATAATAAGATCAAGCGAGCGCACGCCGAAATCGCAGTCGATAAGAAGCGTTCGCCAACCGTCAAGAGCAAGTTTTATGGCAAGATTTGCTGAAACTGTAGACTTACCCACGCCGCCCTTGCAGGAGGTGACCATAATTATTCTCGTACTGTTCATAGAAATCCTCGGTTAGTAAAGAATACTCCTTAACTATTTTACCATATAAATTTTAGGATGTCAATATCCAGTTTGGCAAAAATAGATAAAGTAACGAAGTTTTTGTCGACTTTTCTTCGGGAAAAACGAGATCACTCGCCCTTGAGTGCCTTAACAGCGGCAGAGGGATCGGACGCGCGAAAGACCGCGGAACCGGCAACGATCACGTTGGCTCCTGCCTCAATAATGGACGCAACGTTGTTAAGATTAACACCGCCGTCGACCTCGAGATCAATATCATATTCCGACGCGTCTATCATTTCTCTTGCTTCACGAAGCTTATCAAGCGCACTCGGCATAAAGGACTGACCGCCGAAGCCGGGTTCGACAGACATGATAAGTATCATATCAATAATAGGCAAATACTCTTTTACCGCAGAAACGGGGGTCTTCGGCTTGATAACTACGCCGCATTTGACGCCCTTGCTCTTGATGTATTCAAGAGTTTCTCTTACGTTTTCACAGCTCTCGACGTGAATTGTGATGATATCAGATCCGGCATCTACGAATGCATCAATAAAACGAAGAGGATCGTTTATCATAAGGTGAGTATCAAATACCGCCTTGGAATGAGGACGGAGTGACTTTATGAAATCGGGACCGAACGATAGGTTCGGAACGAACGCACCGTCCATAATGTCAAGGTGTAGATATTCCGCACCCGCATCAACAACTGCCTTCAGGCTGTCTGCGGCGTAAGCGTAATCACATGCAAGAACCGAGGGGGAAACGATAATATTTTTTTTCATGGCTGACCTCACAAAATCAATTTGTTTTCGTTTGTATTTGTTAATTAGTTCGTTCAAAAACGTATAAGTCGTATTTTGATATGTTTTTTCTCCGTGTCACGGCGGAAAACGCAACATAAAATATTAGAGGACGGCGATGCCGTCGGCTTCCCGAAAATACGGGAAGAAAAATAAGGCGGCGAAGGTCTTAAAGGACGTCAAAAGAAAGGAAGTAAAGGGAAGAGTAAGACGGTAGCCGTCATAATACTGCCTGATGGCTTTGCTGTCAGGCAGATTTTATTATAAGGCAGACCGCATGCGCGGAGATTCCCTCACCGCTGCCCGTAAATCCGAGCTTTTCCTCGGTCGTTGCCTTAATGTTGACTCGGTCGGTATCAACGCCGAACACCTTTGCAATATTGGCTCTCATTTCGTTAATATATGGAGAAAGCTTCGGATGTTGCGCTACGACCGTTGCATCAATATTGCCTACTGCATATCCGCTGCCTGCGAGAAGCAAAGAAACTCTTTCGGCAAGAAGCATACTGTTTATGCCCTTGAAAGCGTCATCGGTGTCGGGAAAATGCCTGCCAATGTCACCCTCACCGAGCGCGCCCAATAGAGCGTCAAGTATCGCGTGGACAAGCACGTCGGCGTCGGAATGACCGAGAAGTCCCATTTCATAAGGGATCTTAACACCGCCGATTATCAGATCGCGGTTTTCGGTAAGACGGTGAACATCATAGCCGTGCCCTATGCGAATATCGGAAAAATTCATTTGTTTTCCTCACTTTCGCGGTATTTGAGTATCGCTTCTGCGATTGCAAAATCGCATGGCGAGGTTATCTTCATGTTTTCCTTGCCGCAGTCAACGGGGTATACCTCAAAGCCGAGCGCTTCGATAAGCGATGCATCATCGGTTGCGGCCGTGCCGTTCTTCTTTGCGGAATAAGCTGCCGCACGGTACATTTCGGTCATAAACACCTGAGGCGTCTGCGCAAGCCAAACCTGGCTTCTGTCAGGCGTAGAGAGCTTTTTACCGTCTGCAAGCTTAACGGTGTCCGTCGCCTTTTGAGCCGCGATCGCCGCGCCGTGAATACAGGCGGCATGACCGACGTCTCTTATCATTTTTTCGGTGATAAGACACCTTGCTCCGTCGTGAATATAAACGAATTCAGACTTGTCGGATATACTCTTGAAGCCGTTGAGGACGGAGGCTTGTCTATCCGCGCCGCCGAGAACAATCTTAGATACTTTTTTCCAGCCGTATTCCTTTTTCCAGTTGTCGTAAAAGACCATTTCGTCGTCTCTTGCGACAATGATTATCTCGTTTATGAACTTGCATTTTTCGAAAACGGAAACCGTACGAACTACCGTCGGCACTCCAAGGATAGGTACAAGCTGCTTTGTTTTACAGCCGCCGATGCGTGTCGACGAGCCGCCCGCGAGAATAATGGCTGAATTATATTTTGTATAAATGCCGTTTATCCTGTCGGCAATACCTGTAAGAACTGATGAAAAGCTCATACGAGTGTCCTTTCAAACACAAAATACCGAGGGTAAAATACCCTCGGCATTAATTATATCACATTTCGTAATAAAGTGCAATATTAAATCTCAGTATTTGATGCTAAAAGTGAGGAAAAATCAAGCGTTTTTCCGCCGAAAAGCTTACACTCGTCCCCGTCGTGAGTAATTACGAGAACGGTTCTGTCGCTCAGATGCTCCTTGATAATATCCGACGCAACCTTTCTCGTTTCTGGATCAAGCCCGCTAAACGGCTCGTCAAGAAGTGCGAAGGTGCCTTTATTTTCAAACGCGAAAACGACGGCGCGAACGATTGAAACTCTGCGTGCCATGCCGCCTGAAAGCTCACTCGGGCGCTTTTTCATATCCTCCTTGGTGAAAAGCAAACGGGTAAGCAATTCCAAACCAAGACGTTTTCCCTCATCTGTACGACATACGGCCGTAATATTACCGTATGCGGTAAGTGAGGGCAACAGGCGCGATTCCTGAAATAGAACGACCGATGCTCCGCTGACACCGTTAATGCTTCCGCTATCTGCCTTTTCGAGTCCGCAAATTATCCGCCCAAGCGTTGTTTTACCGCAGCCCGACGCGCCGGCAAGACATGTAAAGCCAATGTCAAGCGACATCTCGGGAATGTCAAAAAGCAACTTATCGGAAAAGGATTTTTTGATGCTTTTAAGCAGTACCATTTCGCCGCTCCTTTCCCGAAACCGTCTTTACCACTGTGCGGAAAAGAAGCTCCATTATAACTGAAAGAATAATTATCGCAACGGTATAAGCAAACATATCGACTGTTTCAAGATAAGTTTTGGCGGTAAGAAGCCCGTTACCGAGCGTGTCGTTTGTGCCGCAAAGCACCTCAGCGGCAATCCCCGCCTTCCAGCCGAGACCCATCGCGGTGACGAGTGAAGTGAGATAAGAGGGAAGGACCGACGGCAGATAAAGCGCCGTTGCGCGCTTGAAAAACGGCATTTTATAAGTATTCGCCATTTCGATAAGCTCGGAATCCACGTTTTGGAGCGCGTTTTTCAGCGCGCTCCAAACGATCGGCGTTATCATAAGTACAGATATGAGAATGGGAATATCGGAATTGTCCATCCATATAAAAGCAAGAATTATAAACGATGCAACGGGGGTTGCCTTGATAACCGTATTAAGAGGTGAAAATAGAATATCAGCGCTCTTTAAGAATGCGCTCAGCGTGCCAAGGAGTGTACCGATAAGCGTACCGCCGATAAAGCCCTTTAAAATACTCAAAAGAGAGTTTCCCGCGTATACGTAAAAGGTTTTTTCACCCATCATTTCATATAGCCGTGTAAACGTAACGGCAGGAGAGGGAAGAACGTATTTCATTCCGACCTTGTAGGAGAAAAAGTCCCAAAGCGCCGTCCAGAAAACGGCGCTGATAAGAACAAATATTATTTTTTTGATCAGATTACCTCTTGTAGTAGAGCGAGTCATTCGGCATCGTTCCTCCGACAGACTGAGGATTAGCGTTAAAGAGAACGGTGTAGAACGCGTTGAGGTAGGAGATCATCTCATCGCCCTCGATGAATACGATATTACATCTCGGAATTGCCAGGGCTGCAATAGGCGCGGCAGGGATTATTTCGTTAGCAGCTATTATGACAGATGCCTGCGCCGGATCTTCATTAACGTACTTTACGGACGCCTTATACTCGTCAAGGAACTGCGAGATCTTTTCGGGGTACTTTTTAGCGATTTCCTTCTTGACTACGATACAGCCCTGTACCGCTTTGTTTTCGCTTACCTTGTCCCATTCCTTGGTTATATCTATAGCAACTCGGAGATTTGCGTTTTTTGTAAGCGACGCAGTTATCTGAGGCTCCGGGAGCATGATAAGATCGACCTTATTTTCAGCCGCAAGAGCAGCAAGCTCGGCGGGAGTTCCGTACCACTGTACGTTTACTTTGTCCTTAAGACCGTTCTTTTCGAGAATATAAGCGAGCATATACTCGGGAGTTGCACCCTGACCGTAAGCATGGATGGTTTTGCCCTCAAGATCTGTAACGGAATTGACGGTCGTACCGTTTTCCATAATATAGAGAACTCCGAGAGTGTTGATAGCAGCAACAACGTACGCGCCCTCTGTCTTCTTGTTTACAACAGCCGCAAGGTTTACGGGAACAGCCGCAATATCAAGCTGCTGACCGAGAAGCTTTGCGGAGATCGCGGCAGCATCGTTAAAAAGCTCGAAGGTGTACTTTTCGTCTGTGAGATTATCGTTTATTATTTTTGCCATACCCATTCCCGTCGGGCCTTTGATCGTTCCGACCTTAAGGGAATAGCTGTCACCCTTCTCCTTGTCGGGCGAGCAGGAAGCAAAGACAAACATAAGCATAGAAAGAGCTAAGAGAGCAGAAATTATTTTTACTGTTTTTTTCATGGTATTTTATCCTTTGCAAGTGGTATTTTTAGTCAAATGATACTCGATAGTCCTTCGCGGTCAATAACGGTAACGCTTTTTCCGTCGACCGAAATAAGCCCCATTTCGGAAAGCTCGTCAAGTGAGCGGTAAAGGGAAGCGCGTCCGATACCGAGAGCAGATGCAAGCTTGACCTTCGTTTGCGCGATACTGCTTTCCTCGCGAAGAAGAAATGAGGCAAGCTTTTGCGTAACAGAGGGTGCCGAAAGCTCAGACATTCTTCTGTTCAAAAAACGTATTTTTCCCGAAAGAAAGGCGATATATGAGAGTGCAAACGCGCTGTCATTTTCGATCAGCTCTGTAATAAGCCCGATCGGAAGAAAGAATGCAGAAGCGTCTCCCTCTGCACGAAGCATCGTTACGTCCTCCTTCTCCTCACTGAAAAGGGAAGCGGCGCCAAACACCTTTCCTTTTTCGAGCCGTTGCAGAAGCACGGGAAGACCGTTGCCCTTGCGGAAAACAAGCACGCTTCCTGACAGTATCAGAAAGAGTCCAAGCCCGTTTGCTGATATTTCCGCACCGTCAGAAGCAGAAACCGTCCTACAGCGACCGTCCGAACCGATCTCAAAAAGCTTAACGTCGGAAAGCGAACGGAATATTGGGTGCTTTTTCAGCAAAGCCGTAATTTCGCCGTTATCAAACATATCATTCTCCAAAGTGTCTCATTTGAGACATTCACATTATATCACCGTCAAGAATAATTGTCAATAGTTTTGAAAAAAATATACAATAATTATCAATACACTTTGTTAATGCCCTCTCCGCAGCGTATAAACGATCTGATGTTATCGCAAAGAATGCCGATCATGCGGTGTCTTGCCTCGATGGATACCCAGGCGGCGTGAGGTGTTATAATGCAGTTGTCAAGAGTAAGAAGGGGATTGTCTTTTTCGGGCGGCTCCTTGACCATTACGTCGATAGCCGCGCCGGATAGAGTTCCGTCGGTGAGCGCGGTGTAAAGATCTGCCTCATTTATGACCGCGCCGCGAGAGGTGTTGATAAGATACGCGCCCTTTTTCATTTTTGAAAGAAATTCGGAATTTACCATTCCTCTCGTCTCATCGGTGAGAGGGCAGTGGATAGATATAAAATCGGACTCGGAAAGAAGCGTTTCCTTATCGGTAAATTCTATTCCGTCGATAACCTCGTTTTTCACGCTTCGGCGGTAGGCGAGAACTCTCATTCCGAAGGCAGTGCAGAGCTTTGCAAATCTCATGCCGATCGCACCGCAGCCGTAAACGCCGACAGTCTTGTTTTCAAGCTCAACGTAGGGGATCGACTGATAAGCAAAATCGGCGCGTCCCGTCCACGTTCCGCTGAGAACTGCCTTGCGGTAGAGATCGATTCTCGTTGAGACTGCAAGCATAAGTGAAAACGCAAACTGCGAAACGGATGACGTCGAATATCCGGGAATATTGCAGACCTCGACACCGCGTGCGCGGCAGGCAGGAACGTCTATCATGTCATAACCCGTGCCGAAAGCCGATATAAATTTAAGGTTGGGACACTTAGAAAGAACCTCCTCGGTGATATGCATACGGTTGGTTATCACGATATCCGCATCTCCGATGCGCTCCGCGACCTCGCTTTCCATGCTTCGATCATAGACGGTGTAGGAGCCGAACTCGGAAAGAAAGCTCCAATCAAGGTCACCGGGATTTACGGCAAAGCCGTCGAGAATTACTGTTTTCATAAATACCTCCAAATGTATTTAGAACAAAATTTTACAATATACAAATAAATGCGACATCAATAGGTATTGACATTTGTCGAATAAAATGATACTATAATACGGAATGATTATGCGATTGTGTTCGCAAAGAAAGGCAAATATAATGAATAATCAAAATAATAATGCGGGATTTGGTTCATCCTTGCATTCAAAAGCAAGAAGGGTGCGTACGCGTAAAGCGCTGAAGGTTATTCTCGTTACCCTCATTTCGCTCCTTCTAATTATAACGTGCGCGGGTGTTGCGGTCATTATGCCGCTTCTTCAGGCGTACAATAAGAGTTATACCGAGGTGCCGATAATTACAACTCCCCCGGACTACACATTTGTGATTCCTCCGATTTTGGGAGGTAGTACAGAGGGGAAACCGTTCGTTGGCGAAAACGGAAACTGGTGGATCGGAGAATATGACACTCTTATCAAGGTTGTGTACGGCTCGATCGAGACCGACGAAAACGGAGATGAGTATACTCCTATCGAGAACGAACCGATAATCGGTGATAACGGGAACTGGCAGATCGGAAACGCCGATACAGGTGTTAAGGCGGATATAACTACGTCAATTCCCGAACCGCCTCCGGTAACTACCGGCCCCGACGGCAACAGCGGATCTACCGGAACCGGAAAGCCTGTTACTGTAAACGGTATTTATAAAGTCGAGAAGAAGGATCCCGACGTTGAGAACATTCTTCTCGTCGGCACCGACAGCCGTAACATGTCCTCTCTTAAAGGACGTTCAGATACAATGATCGTCTGCTCCTACAATAAGAGAACAGGTAAAGCGAAGCTTATCTCCTTTATGAGAGACACGCTTGTTCCGATCGACGGTCTCGGTAAAAACGGCGGCGTGCTTTGGCAGCGCCTTAACGCGACGTTCTCGCTCAGCGGCATCGCTTGCACGATAAACACGATTAATCAGCTGTTCGGTCTCGATATTCAGAGATTCGTTATCATAAACTTTAACGGCACTCAAAAGCTTATCGATTCCTGCGGCGGCGTAAACGTCAAGCTGACGGATACTCCCGGTGACCCGAGAGGTGAGGTCCAGTGGATTCAGAACTCCGGATACAAGGTTATTAAAAACAGTGATGGAACCTATCACCTTAACGGTGCTGCGGCGCTTATACACATGCGCCAGAGATACGGCAGCTCGGACGTGACCCGTACAAACAGACAGAGAAAGGTGCTAATGGCACTTTTCCAGCAGGTAGTCGCTTCCCGCGATATAACCGAAATATACGACCTTGTGCGCAACGCATTTAACTCTAAAATGTTCCAGACGAACATTCCGCTTACCGAGATGCTCGATCTTGCGGCAAGTGTCGCCTCAAACGGCTCGAATATGAGCATCGGCTCTCATCGAATACCGACGTCATATTGGAGCATCCGCTTCAGTATGAGTGAACAAAAGGAAGTATCGAAGGGCGGAGCACAGGTGCTTTCGATAAACTTTACCGAACAGAAAAACAAGGTTCAGGAATTTGTTTACGGAAAATAAAAATAGGTGGGCGCCACGTTAGTGGCGCTCATTTTTACTATTTCAACTGTTCCTTGAGATGCTTGGGCATTGCCTTTACAAGCAGCAATCCAAGAACTCCGCAGGAAAGAAGCTCACCGATGAATACCGTGAGAGCAAAGTAGGGAATACCGCCCGAAAAGCAGTAAACGTATTTTAATACAAGCGGAACTATGATAGTATTTGCAATTATCGGGGGTATCGGCGCAAGATATTTGGAAACGCGTCCGATATAGTAGGTACCGTAAGCGCCGATAAGCGTTGCAATGCTTCCGAATATAACGTCAAGAGGAAGCGCGCCGAACAAAAAATTCGAAAGCGCACAACCGAAAAACAGTCCGGGGATCGCCGCGGGGGTAAACAGAGGCAGGATCGTCAGCGCCTCGGAAAGCCGAAGCTGAATTATTCCGCGGTCAAGGTGGAACACCGCGCTGACACCAGTCAGCACTACGTAAAGCGCGGCTATCAAAGCCGCCTTGGTGATAAATTGGGTATTTTGCCTTTTCATGATTTTAAAACTCCTTTAGTTTTGTTTTAAGTGAGGAAGGTTTCGAACTCACTAAGGAACATTCTACCATAAAGCTACGCTTTTTTCAATAATGAAATATAATTTTTCAAAAGAGTTAAAAATATTGACAGTTTCGGCAATATGTGATATAATTCCAAGATGAATGAATACTTTTGAAAAGAGTGAAAAATATGTCACAGCTACTTTCAGTTAACGACAAAAGAACAAAATATTGCGGAGAATATAGAGAATCCGACGTCGGCTCGCGCGCTTGCGTTATGGGATGGGTACAGAGAGCAAGAGACCTCGGCAGTCTTATCTTCATAGACCTGCGCGACCGCACGGGTATCGTGCAGCTCGCTTTTGACGACAATACCGCACGCGAGGTGTTTGACCTGGCGTTTTCGGTGCGCTCGGAATTTGTCCTTTGTGCAAAGGGCGTCGTAAGAGAGCGTTCGTCGGTAAACGATACTATCCCGACGGGACACGTTGAGATCGCAGTTGATGAGCTTAAGATCCTCTCTGCTTCGCAGACTCCCCCCTTTGAGATCGTTGAGAATAGCAACGTCAAACCCGAGCTTCGCTTGAAGCACCGTTACCTTGACCTTCGCCGTCCCGACCTTCAGCAGCATATTATCGACCGTGCAAAGATAACCCGTATCGCAAGAGAATACTTTGCAGATCAGGGCTTTATCGATATTGAAACTCCTAACCTGATAGCTCCTACTCCCGAGGGAGCAAGAGACTATCTTGTTCCTTCCCGTGTTCACCACGGCAAGTTCTACGCGCTCCCGCAGTCTCCTCAGCTCTATAAGCAGCTTCTTATGCTTTCGGGCTTTGACCGCTATATTCAGATCGCGCGTTGCTTCCGTGACGAGGACCTCCGTGCTGACCGTCAGCCCGAGTTCACGCAGATAGACCTTGAAATGTCCTTTGTAACGCAGGACGATGTTATCTCGGTAACCGAGGGCTTCCTCAAAAAGGTGTTCAAGGAATTCAAGGGTATAGACCTTGAATTGCCCCTCCTCCGTATGACTTACGACGAGGCAATGAACCGCTTCGGCTCCGATAAGCCCGATCTCCGCTTCGGCTTCGAGCTTACCGACCTGTCGGCTGTTCTTTCGGGATGCGGCTTCAAGGTATTTGCAGGTGCGATCGAGAACGGCGGAAGCGTTCGCGGTATCAATATCAAGGGCGGCGCAAAGTTCTCGCGTAAGGAGATCGACTCTCTTACCGAGTTCGTTAAGAGCTATAAGGCAAAGGGACTTGCATGGTATAAGAATAACGCAGGCGAAATTTCCTCGTCCTACGCAAAGTTCCTGACCGACGAAGAAAACGCGGCAGTCGTAAACACTCTCGGAATCGAAGAGGGCGACCTTGCACTCATCGTTGCCGATAAGAATAAGGTAGTATATGATTCTCTCGGCGCACTCCGCTGCGAGGTAGCTAAGAGAATGGGACTTCTTGACCCGAACGACTATAAGCTCCTCTGGGTAACAGAGTTCCCGCTCTTCGAGTACGATGAGGACGACGGACGCTACTACGCAAAGCATCACCCCTTCACGATGCCCTTTGCTGAGGACATTGAGTATCTTACGTCCGATCCCGGAAAAGTTCGCTCTATCGCATACGATATCGTTATCAACGGTACCGAGGCGGGCGGCGGCTCGATCCGTATTCATGATGGCGAGATCCAGAACAAGATGTTCGAGGCACTCGGCTTCACTCCCGAGGAAGCACAGGCAAAGTTCGGCTTCCTGCTTGAAGCATTCAAATACGGCACGCCTCCTCACGGCGGTCTTGCATTCGGTCTCGACCGTCTCGTAACTCTCCTTCTCGGTCTTGAGGATATAAGAGACGTTATCGCATTCCCGAAGGTGCAGAACGCGTCCGAGCTTATGACGAAATGTCCTTCGCTCCCCGATCCTAAGGCACTTACCGAGCTTGCGATCGCAGTTACTGAAACAGAAGACGATGAATAAAGCTTTGTTTCCCCCGCAGGAGCGGGGGAAATTTCTTTTTTAAGAAAAACTTGACAATATTCCGACACTGTGCTATAATAATTCAGCACACAGTGTGCTGAAAGGAGGGTATCTATGACGGGAACGCAGAAAAACGAGCTTATCCGCGACGAAATGTCAGAAAAAATAATAGACGCAGCGGAAGAGATAGCCGTTGAAAACGGTACCGAAGATCTGACCGTCAGAAAGATTCTCCGTTTTCTCGGCATTACTAACAGAGTGTTTTATAACCGCTTTCATAACATAGGCGAGGTACTCGAAAAGGTATATGAAAAAACGGTGCTTAAAGCGCGAAAGTGCATAACGGCAAGGCATGACGCTAAAAAGGATTTTTTTGAAAACGTGTATGACCTTGTCTCAGAGATAATCTCGATGTCGTACGAAAGCCGCAAGCAAATGAGCGGCTTTGTTTTTGAAACAGACTCGACCGAAAAGGAAAACCGCGAGTGGTGGACTGCTGAGATTAAAAAGATAATTGATAACGCAGTCGAAAAGGGATACTTGAAAAAGGTCGACTCTAATGTTCTCAGCCACTCGATATGGTGCTTCTGCCGCGGCTATAACGCGGACGTTATAGCGCAAAACATACCGAAAGAGGAAGCGGTAGCGAATTTCAGATACTCATTCTCCTTCATGATCGAAGGATTAAAAAAGTAATTACTTATATTGAGAGGAATATAAAAATGAATAAAGAACAGCTTCACGAAAAACATGACTTTGAGAATATGAAGCACCTCGTTGAGTGGGCGGCTGAAACCTACGGCGAGCAGGCAGCATACTCCTTTAAGCTCAAGGCAATGGCTCCCGAGACAGAAGTAAGAAGCTTCGTGAGACTCCGCGACGACGTAAGAGCTATGGCGACGAAGCTCATAAATATGGGCGTAAGCGGAAAGCATTGCGTAGTTATCGGTAAATTCTCTTATGACTGGGTAGTAACTTATCTTTCGATCCTTTCCGCAAATGCAGTAATCGCGCCCCTCGACCGTGACTGGCACGAAAAGGACCTTACCGACACCGCGGTAAGAGCCAATATGAGTTATCTTTTCTGCGATAAGGACATTGAAGAAAAGGCAATCTACATAAAGGAAAACAGCGGACTTGCTACCGAGCCGATCTTTATGAACACCGACGGCGAAAACACCGTTTCTTCTCTTATAGCTCAGGGAAAGACGGAGTTTGAAGCAAATTCCGATACTTATTTTAATAATCCTATCGACGCAAACAAGATGTCGATACTTGTCTTCACGTCGGGTACAACGGGTAAGGGTAAGGGCGTTATGCTTTCGCAGACGAACGTTCTTTCCGACCTTTCTTCCGTTATTCCTTATATGGACTTCTCGAATAAGACAGTCGGCGTTCTTCCGCCTCATCATACCTTCGGCTCGTCCGTTATGATCGTAGGTCACGCAATAATTGGCTCTGAGATATTCATTTCCTCAGGTATCCGTTACATAACCAAGGAGCTTAAGGAGCAAAAGCCGGGACACCTTGTTATAGTTCCTCTCTACCTTGAGACCTTCTACCGTAAGATTAAGGCAAACATCAAGGAGCAGGGCAAGGAAAAGCTCGTAGCAAGAATGATGAAGATATCGAACGGTCTGCTTAAGATCGGTATCGATATGCGTGCAAAGTTCTTCGGAGCTATCCGTGCGGCATTCGGCGGCGAGGTCAAGATGATAATCTCGGGCGGCGCACCGATCAACCCCGATATTCTCCATTTCTTTGAGGGAATTGGCATCTCCACTCTTAACGGTTACGGTATAACCGAGTGCGCACCGATCGTTGCGGTCAACAGAAGCCGCAGATCGGTTGAGGGAAGCGTAGGACCTGTTCTTGACATCGACGAGATCAAGATCGACGATCCCAACGAGGACGGCGAGGGCGAGATCTGCGTCAAGGGCTCGCACGTAATGCTCGGCTACTATCAGGACGATGAAGCAACGGCGAACGCAATGACCGAGGACGGATATTTCCGTACAGGCGACTACGGTAAGATGGAGGGCGACGTGCTCTTTATCACGGGCCGTAAGAAGAATCTCATAATCCTCTCTAACGGTAAGAACGTATATCCCGAGGAGATCGAGAGCGAGTTCATGGCTACACCCGGTGTGCTTGAGATAATCGTTTACGAGGGACAGAGCAAGCGCGGTATGGAGCATAACCAGATCGTTGCAGAGATCTATCCCGATAAGGAATACCTTGAAAAGAACGGCATCGAGGACGCTTATGCACACCTCAAGCCCTACGTTGATAACTATAACCGCACCGCAGTTCCCTATAAGAAGATAGGAGCACTCAAGGTGCGTACCGAGGAGTTCCCGAAGAACACTCTCCGCAAGATCATGCGCTTCAAGCTTGATATGTCTATCGACTGATAAAAAGAAGACCACCGATCGGTGGTCTTCTTTTTATACTCTTTTTACAACATGATTCTGATCCTTGACTATACATCCGCTATCGTAAATTCCTCTTAACGCTGTCAGCGGATATACCGACGTTTCTTTTCCAATCACGACACCGGGGTTAAGCACGCATCCGCAGCCAACGTCAGCGCCGTCGCCGAGAAATGCTCCAACCTTACGAAGCCCCGTATCATAGCTTTCCTTACCGCGTATGACGACGTTCTTTCCGTCAGCTTTTAGATTTGAGCAGATGGAGCCTGCGCCCATATGCGAATGGTTTCCGAGAACAGAATCACCGACGTAATTGTAATGCGGAACCTGAACCTTATTTAAGAGAATACAGTTTTTTAATTCGGACGAATTGCCTATCACGCAGTTACTTCCCGTGATTATATTTCCTCTCAAATATGCTCCCGGACGTATTTCGGTTCCTTCACCGATCACAGCAGGTCCGTTTATCGAGGCAGTTGGATGAATAGTCACGTTTTTTCCTATTAAGACATTATCGGAATATAGAGTAAACCCGTCGATGCCGTCTCGAATAAGTTTGAGCACGTATTCCTTTATCTTGGGAAGAAGCTCCCAAGGGTATTCGGAAGCATCAAACAGCTCGGTGAGATACGGCGTCCCACAGTCGTAAAGATCTGACGTTTTAATATTATCTTTCAAGCTCGTATCCTCTTTCCCTGATACATTCAAGAATTTCAGACGCATATTTTCTGCACTTGTCGGCACTTTCACATTCTACCATAATTCTGATAAGCGGTTCCGTTCCGCTTTTTCTCAAAATGATCCTTTCGGTAGGAAGCAAACGCTCCTTGATCGAAGCCATAACCTCCGTGACCTGCGGATCGTTAAGGACGGCATCCTTATCTGCGACACGTACGTTTTCTGTTATCTGGGGATAATATCTCATATCCTCTGTCAGCTTTGAGAGGGTGGATTTACGGTCGCATATTTCTTCCGTGACCATTATGGCAGTCAATATGCCGTCACCCGTCGTAGCGTACTTTTTGACGATAATGTGACCCGACTGCTCACCGCCGAGGCTGTAATCGTTCTTCTGCATACATTCATATACGAATCTATCGCCAACGTCGGTCTGAACACAGCTTATTCCTATCTCCGAAAGGGAAGTAACAAGTCCTCCGTTCGACATAGTGGTAGCAACGACGGTATCTCCGTTAAGCATGCCGCGATCCTTTAGCCGTTTTCCGAGAATATATATTATCGCGTCACCGTCAACGGGATTTCCGTTTTCGTCAACCGCAATGCACCTGTCCGCATCACCGTCGAAGGCGAATCCGAGGTCAAGATGCTTTTCGCGGACGGCGTTTGCCAGATTTTCAATGTGAGTAGAGCCGCAGCCGTTGTTAATGTTCAGTCCGTTTGGCTCGGTACCGAGCATCGTAACGTTTGCACCCAATGCGGCGAATACCGATCTTGCTATCATCCACGAAGCTCCGTTTGCACAGTCAAGTCCGATCTTGAGATTTTTGTAGGAATGGGATGCAAGCGAGATGAGGTATCCGACGTAACGGTTTCTTCCTGCGACGTAATCGACGATACATCCTATCTTATCTCTGTGAGCAAGCGGAATATCGTCTGCGTACACGTTCAGCTTCTTCAGATCTCCGTCAAGATAGCTTTCAATAAGAGAAACGGTGTAATCGTCAAGCTTCTCGCCGTGTCTGTTGATTACCTTGATGCCGTTATCGAAGAACGGATTGTGAGACGCGGTAATCATTATTCCGCAGTCAAATTCGTCCTGACGGGTAACGTAGGATACGCTCGGAGTTGTAGTTACGTGAAGCATATAAGCATCTGCTCCCGAAGCCGTTATTCCGGCAACGATAGCATATTCGAGCATATAGCTTGATCTTCTTGTATCCTTTCCGATAACGATTCTCGGACGCTTACCGTGCTTTTCGCCGTTGTATAGCGTCGAGGCGTAATACCAGCCGAGGAAGCGGCCGATCTTGTATGCATGCATAGAAGTAAGCCCGACGTTTGCTTCACCTCTGAATCCGTCTGTACCGAAATATTTACCTGATGGTGACGGAGAGGACGAGGTGACGCATTTTTGATTTACTTTAAGAAGCTCGTCAACGCTGATGCCGAATATTTCCGACATCAGAATTACCTTGTCTATTTGCGGAAACGCCTGATTCGTTTCCCATTTAGAAATTGATTGCCTTGAAACCGAACATTTTTCAGCGAGTGCTTCCTGAGAAAGCCCCGATTTTTCACGAAGAATTACAATATTTTCACCGATCGTCATAAAAGTTCCTTTCCAAACTACAATTTTTTCAGTACAAATATGTTACCATACACGTTTCCTTATATCAAGCAACATAAGTTGGAAATTTTTCCGCAACCAACAGTTGCGGCAGAAAATGTTTCCCGATAAGTATATGAAATGTTACGCATTTTGATATTTTGAATAACGAAAAAATCTTCCCTCGCCTAAGGCGGGCGAGGGAAGACTCGTTATCTGATATATGCGCGGTTAATTTATCTCATACTCACCGTCGTTCGTCATATTAACCGACGAGGAGAAGAGCATTTTCAAAGCGGAAATAAGGTAATCGGTATCCTTGACACCTGCGGTCTCATAGCAAGAGTGCATAGCAAGCTGCGGCAGACCGATATCAACGGTGTTTATAGAAACGTGAGTGCCCGAAATATTTCCGAGCGTAGAGCCGCCGCGCATATCGGAACGGTTTACGAAATGCTGAAGCGGAACGTCTGCCTTCTTACAGATCGCGGTGAAGATCGCGCTCGAAACAGCGTCGGTCGTGTATGTCTGCGACGCGGCGTGCTTGATGACGATTCCGCCGTTCATTGCGGGACGGTGACTTCCGTCGGCATATTCGGGATGATTCGGATGAACCGCATGTGCGTTGTCTGCCGAAACCATAAAGGACGAGGCAAGTGCCTGCCTAAGCCCGTTTTCATCGTTACCGAAGCAAGCGCTGATGCGGGATAAAGTATCGTAAAGGAATGTGGAATCAGCACCCTGCTTTGTGCCGGAGCCAACCTCCTCGTTATCCGAAACGTAAGCGACTGCAACTGCGTCGGCGGTCTTCGACTCGGTCAACGCATGGAGTGACGCGTAAGCACACTGCAGATCGTCAAGACGGGGCGAGGAAACGAACTCGTCATTCGCTCCCCAGACGGCGCCGCGATCTACGGGATATAGGAACAGCTCGTGACCGATAATATCACTTTCATTTACGCCAATGCTTTCCGAAATAAGCTTCATAATAGAACCCTTCGCGCTCGAAGTTCCCGTTATCGGCTGCATATCTGTTGCGAGGTTGTACGACGCGTTTTCGTTCGCGCTTCTGTTCATGTGAATAGCGACGGACGGTATCATAAACAGCGGCTTTTTTAGGTCAATAAGCTTGCTTATGACCTTGTTTCCCTCGGTGTAAGTGACTCTACCGCTCGCAGAAAGAGGACGGTCGAGCCAGGTCGCGCGAAGCATTCCGCCATACGCCTCGACGTTAATTTTGGTATAACCCGAAGCGTCGGTCTCGGGATTGTGCTTGATCTTGAAGCAAGGGGAATCGGAATGAGACGCCGAGATCATAAATGAAAGGGAAGAGATGCTTTTAGGAATATTGAAGGCGATGATCGCGGACTGATTTCTCGTAACGTAATAGCGTCCGCCGGGGATAAGCTCCCATTTTTCATTTTCTCCGAGCTTTTTGTAGCCGCACTCGTTCAGAAGCTCAGATGCGGTCTTGACTGCGAGAAACGAGCAGGTCGATTCATTTATAAAGCTCAAAAGCTTATTTGAAGTAGAATTGTTCATAAGATTTCCTCGAAAAAAGTATTGAAAACATTATAACATATAAGGAAAAATAAAGCAATAGCGAATTGAATTGTAAATAATTTGTAAATCATGAAAAAGTTCTTGCAATTGGTAATTATATATGTTATACTGTCGTTTGGTTAAAAAATACACACACGGCACGCTCTTCGGTGAATAACCTGTGTAGCCGTGGTGGGAAAACCGAAGAAAGGAAGACATAAAAATGTCAGTAGTAACCATTAAACAGCTGCTCGAAGCAGGCGTCCATTTCGGACATCAGACCAGAAGATGGTGCCCCAAGATGGCAGAGTACATCTTCACAGAAAGAAACGGCATCTATATCATCGACCTTCAGAAGACCGTCAAGAAGTTTGACGAAGCTTACATGTTCGTTCGTGATGTAGCTACCGAAGGCGGAAACATTCTCTTCGTTGGTACGAAGAAGCAGGCCGCTGACGCGATCAAGGAAGAGGCAATTCGTTGCGGACAGTACTATGTAAATATGCGCTGGCCCGGCGGTATGCTCACTAACTTCAAGACTATCAAGAAGTCTATCCAGAAGCTTCACAACCTCAACAAAATGGCTGAAGACGGCACCTTTGATCTTCTCCCCAAGAAAGAAGTTGCAGCTCTCCAGAAGGAG
>JAZNTT010000002.1:0-6128 GCA_045591885.1 Eubacteriales bacterium
GTCGTATTTCCGAGAGAATTTGCCATCATTCCGACGAGTATTCCGACGAGAATGAAGCCGAAGATAAGGTTCATAACTGAACCCGCAACCATGATAAAAAATCTCTGCCAAACGGGCTTTTTATTAAGGGAATTTTCCGACTCGTTTTCCTCGTCCTCGCCGTCCATGCTGACGAATCCGCCGATCGGTATTGCACGAAGAGAATAGGCAATTCCCGTCTTTTTTGAGGTCTTAGATATGAGCTTCGGACCCATTCCGATAGCAAATTCCTTAATTCCTACCTTGAAGGTACGAGCCATTATATAATGACCGAATTCGTGTATCAAAATAAGGAATCCGAATATGAGTATGGCTATGATTATGCTTAACATTATGCCTCCGCAATTTCTTTGATTCTGATCCTCGCCCATCTGTCCGCTTCCTCAATATCGGAAAGCGTTGGCGAAGCAATATTCTCTGCCTCCTCCGTTACGCGTATGACCGCGTCGGAAAGTCCGAGATAGGAAAGCTTACCGCGCAAAAAGAGTTCAACCGCCATTTCGTCCGCGCCGTTCATAACGGCAGGAACGATTCCGCCACGCGTAAACGCTCGTCTTGCGAGGGGCAGAAGCGGAAAATTCACATCATCGGGAACGCCGAAGGTAAGCGAGCGCAGTGTCTTAAAATCAAGCTCCTTTACGGGGCTGTCGAAGCGCTCGGGATAGGTCAGAGCGTACTGCACGCAAAGACGCATATCGGGTACGCCCATTTCGGCAATTATCGCATTGTCAATATATTCGACCATCGAATGTATTATACTTTCACGGTGGACGGTAACCTCAACGTCGTCAATATCAACGCCGAAAAGATGCGCGGCTTCGATGACCTCGAAGCCCTTGTTCATCATAGTCGATGAATCTATCGTTATTCTGTTACCCATATCCCAGGTCGGATGCGCAAGCGCATCGGCAGGGGTTATCTTTTCAAGCTCTTCCCTGCTTTTTCCGTAGAAAGGTCCGCCTGATGCGGTGAGAATGAGCTTCTTTACCTTCTGACCCGTCAGGCACTGGAAGATTGCCGAATGCTCACTGTCAACGGGGAGAATATCGACTCCGCGCTTCTTCGCTTCAGCCATAACGAACGTGCCGTAGGTAACGAGCGATTCCTTATTCGCAAGCGCAAGCTTTTTGCCGCTATTTACTGTTGCAACCGTAGGACGAAGCCCCGCGATACCCGAAAGAGAGTTAAGAACGGTGTCACACTCTGCAACACTACAAAGCGTTTCAGATGCCTTTTCGCCTGATATTATCTTTGTATCGGTATCGGAAACTGCAATTTTCAGCTCGTTTGCCGACTTCTCGTCCGCAACCGCACAGTATATCGGCTTATATTTTCTGATCTGTTCTTCAAGAGCAGAAATGTTCCTTCTGCCCGAAATTCCGACGACGCGGATACCGAGATGGTCGCAAACGTCAAGCGCCTGCTTACCGACGGAGCCCGTTGAGCCGAGGATAACGAGGTCTTTTGTCATAATATTCCTCAGTTAAAAAGTGTAAATGACGAAACGAAATTCGTCAAAAAGTAGATGCAAGCAGAGGTGACAATAATACTGTCGAAACGGTCGAGAACGCCGCCGTGACCGGGGAAAAGCTTGCCGTAGTCCTTAATTTCAAACTTGCGCTTGATGAGCGACATGATAAGGTCGCCGCACTGCGAAAGAATGCTGACGAGGAGCGAAACGATAATAAGTGCAAGATAGTTCGGGGCCGCACCGCTGATCTTTCCGACTACAAAGCCGTAAAGAACGGTAAAGCCAACTGCGAACAGCGTTCCGCCGACAGCACCCTCAACGGTCTTTTTAGGGCTTACCGCGGGGATAAGCTTATGCTTACCGAGAAGCATTCCCGTAAAGTATGCAAAGGTATCGGTCATCCAGGAAATGATGAACGGCAGGAAATATATGTACTGTCCGAACGGCATATCACGAAGCAGAACCATAGAAGCAAAGCCGAATGCAATATAAACCGTCGTTGCGCCGGACAGCGCCGCGCGGTCGACTGTAAACTTCTCGCCCGAGAATACCGAAACGATAAACATATAGGTTATTAGCGCAAAGGAAATAAGGAACAGGTAGCCGTAAAGGTTGATTCCGTCGTAGTAACGGACGAAGAACGGAAGTCCTGCGCCGACGATAATCGCCATTATCGAGGAAAACCACTGCTTCTTGCTTCCTATACAGCTCTGCATTTCATAAGCACCGAGAGCGCCGAAAAATGCCATAAGGATCGGGAACGCGACAGTATCCGACCAGACAAAGAACGGCACCATAAGCGCAACCATAACTATTGCTGTTATAACTCTTGTTTTCATACTGATCTCCGTCATACACCGCCATAGCGGCGCTTTCTTTTGTAAAATTCAAAAACACATTCGTCAACGCTCTTTTCATCAAAATCAGGCCAAAGCGTTGAAGTAAAGTATAATTCCGAATAAGCCGAGTCCCAAAGAAGGAAGTTGCTTAAGCGCATTTCCGCACCCGTTCTTACGATAAGGTCGGGGGCGGGACTGTCTTTGGTATAAAGATGCGAGGTTATATCGTCCTCGGTTATCTCGGTCTTGCCCTCTTTTATGAGCGCATTGACTGCGTGAACGATGTCGTCGCGTCCGCCGTAATTTACCGCAATATTGAGAATCTTATCTCGATCGAAAGAATCCTTTTCGAGCTGTATCATTCGCGCCTCAATTTCGGGCGGAAAAACGCTCTTGTCGCCAAGAAAATGAACCTGAATGTTTCGCTCTCTCCAGCTTTCCTCGGCATCGGAAAGATAGTCGACGAAAAGCGATAGAATGGTATCTACCTCTTCCTTCGGGCGCTTCCAATTTTCGGTCGAGAACGCATAAACCGTTACCGCCTTAATGCCCGAATCTCCGCAATATTCTATTATCTTCTTAAAGACCTTTGCGCCGACAGAATGACCGTAGGTACGCGGCATACCGCGCTTTTTCGCCCATCTGCCGTTGCCGTCCATAATGAACGCAATATGCTGAAGGCGCTTGTCTTTATTCGTCTCAGACGCCTTCGGAATCTTGTTTTTACCAAACATAATTTGTCCTATTTCTGCACAATGGGGCTGACGCATTTGCGCCAGCCCGAGGTGCCTTGTTATTTTGATCAGAGTGCCATTATCTCGGCAGACTTCTTAGCGGTTACGTTATCAACCTCTTTGATGTACTTATCGGTAAGATCCTGAACGCTCTTCTCGGATGCCTTCTGCTCATCCTCAGTCATTTCGGACTTTTTCTTCATGTCCTTGCACTTGTCGATAGCGTCGCGGCGAATGTTACGAACTGCAACCTTTGCGTCCTCGCCCATCTTCGCTACCTGCTTGGTAAGCTCCTTACGGCGATCCTCGGTAAGAGCCGGGAAGGAAAGGCGGATAACCTTACCGTCGTTCTGAGGATTGATTCCGAGGTCGGAAGCAAGAATTGCCTTTTCGATCGCCTTAAGGGTCGTAGCGTCCCAGGGCTGAATAGCAAGTGTACGTGCATCGGGGGTAGTGATCTGCGCAACTGCGCTTATCTGAGTGGGCGTTCCGTAGTACTCAACCGTGATCTTGTTAAGAACGTTTGCGTTTGCACGTCCTACACGGACTGATTCAAGCTCGGTCTGATAAGCCGAGATGCTCTTTTTCATTTTTTCTTCATAAGCTTTGGTATCGAGTTTCATATCAAATAACCTTTCTCTGTTTTAATTACTTTACTATCGTACCGATCTTTTCACCCTTGATCGCGCGGATAATGTTCTGCGGATCGTCAAGGCCGAAAATGTGAAGCGGTATCTTGTTTTCTTTACCGAACGAGGCGGCGGTCGCATCAATGACCTTCATATCGTGGCTGAGGATGTCCATATAGCTGATCTCATCGAGCTTAACAGCCGTAGGATCAAGACGCGGATCGGCAGTATATACGCCGTCGATATTCTTTGCCATCATAACTACGTCCGCGTTTATTTCAGCCGCGCGGAGCATGGCGGTCGTATCGGTCGAGAAGAAGGGACAGCCGGTACCGCAACCAAAGATAACGATCTTGCCCTTTTCAAGGTGATGTACCGCCTTATTTCTGATATACGGCTCTGCGACCTCATGCATCGCGATAGCTGTCATAACACGGCAGTCAACCCCGAGCTGAACGAATGCGTCCTGTATAGCAAGAGCGTTAATAACGGTTGCGATCATACCCATGTGGTCGGCACGCGTTCTGTCCATATCGCCGCCCTGACGGCCTCTCCAGATATTACCTGCACCGACGACGAGCGCTACCTCAACGCCAAGCTCGTTGCACTCCTTGATGGCAAGACAAATTTCTCTTACGAAATTATAGTTGAGAATACCGTCCTTCTGACCTGCGGCAAGTGCCTCGCCCGAAAGCTTGATAAGTACTCTCTTGTACCGTGTCGTTGTCTCCATAAAACCTCCTCGCCCGAAGGCATAAATTTGTCAGCATTTTATACCTTTTGCCCGATCATACGACATACGCATAAAATCACATAGTAATTTTACCACCTTTTTACTGATTTGTAAACAGGAATTTCACAATTTCGGCAAATTTTCTATTACTTTTTTTAATTTGTAAACTAATTCTTGACAAATGAGGAAAATAAGGTTATAATAACCCTATAAATGCGATGACGGTGAAGAGTACCCGTAGAATAGCTTACAGAGAGCCGCAGGCAGCTGGAAATGCGGCAGCGAAAGGACGGAGAAGGTCGCACCGTAGCAGCGGAAAGAAAGCTTATGTGAGTAGACTCCGCCGTGAATCTGCGTAAAGGATAAAAGAGTGCGTGCTTATGCACGAATTCAGGTGGTACCGCGCTTACGGCGTCCTGTTTTTACGGGGCGTTTTATTTTTTGCTCCGAAAGTACCGAAAAATATTAAGGAGAAATGTTATGACAAACGAACTTCCGAAGAATTATAACCCTGCGGAATTTGAAGATCGTCTTTACAAGTTTTGGGAAGAAAACGGCTTCTTCCGTCCCTCGGGTGATAAGAGCGCACCGGCGTTCTCAATGGTTATTCCCCCTCCGAACGTAACGGGTCAGCTTCACATGGGTCACGCACTTGATGAGACCCTTCAGGACATTCTTGTCCGCTATAAGAGAATGCAGGGCTTCGATACCCTTTGGGTACCCGGAACCGACCATGCGGGAATCGCAACTCAGATAAAGGTCGAAGAGCGTCTCCGCGTTGACGAAAATCTCACAAGATACGATCTCGGACGCGAAAAGTTCCTTGAGCGCGTTTGGGGCTGGAAGGATATGTACGAAAACCGTATCACAAGTCAGCTTCGCAAGCTCGGCGCATCCTGCGACTGGTCGCATCAGCGCTTTACTATGGACGAGGGCTGCTCGAAGAGCGTCCGCGAGGTATTCGTAAACCTCTATGAAAAGGGACTTATCTACCGCGGTCACCGTATCATCAACTGGTGCCCCCGTTGCCTTACCGCCCTCTCCGACGCTGAGGTCGAGTATAAGGATCAGCCCGGCTTCTTCTGGCACATCAAGTACCCGATAATCGGTGAAGACGGCTACGTCGAGGTTGCTACCACACGTCCCGAGACGATGTTCGGTGATACCGCAATCGCAGTTAACCCCGAGGACGAGAACACCAAGCACCTTATCGGCAAAAAGGTACTTCTTCCTATCGTAAACCGCGAAATTCCCGTTATCGCAGACGATTACGTTGAGATCGGATTCGGTACAGGATGCGTTAAGATAACCCCTGCTCACGACCCGAACGACTTCCTCGTCGGTCAGCGTCATAACCTTGAGCAGATCAAGGTCATGAACGACGACGCAACGATGAACGCTTACGCAGGAAAATACGAGGGAATGGACCGTTACGCTTGCCGTAAGGCGCTTGTAGCCGATCTTGAAGCAGAGGGCTACCTCGTCAAGACCGAGCCGCACGACCACAACGTCGGCGTTTGCTACCGTTGCGGCACGACCGTTGAGCCTCTTACCTCTGACCAGTGGTTCGTTAAGATGAAGCCTCTCGCTGAGCCTGCTATCGAGGCGGTTGAGAACGGCTCTATCAACTTCGTTCCCGAAAGATTTTCCAAGAACTATTTCAACTGGATGAACAACATCCTT
>JAZNTT010000003.1:0-21619 GCA_045591885.1 Eubacteriales bacterium
TCACCGTTTGTAACGATAGTCTTATTACCGAGAACGCGAACGGGATAGTAAATGATAAGGTGAGGATCAACCATCTTTGATTCGTCGAACGCCTTGGTACGCATTGCGTCACCCTCAGCTACGAATACGCGGTTACGGGAATTAACACTTCTTCCCATTATAAAATATGCCGTTACAGCTTTCTTTCCGTCGGCGCTCTTTCCGATAATGATTCCTCTGCCGTGGTAAGGCATTGAATTAAGCTCGTTCGCAATAGTAGATACCTTCATATCAGTTCTCCTTTATATACACTTTATTGTCTTTAACAGTCAATTTACCGTCGCAGTAAAGCCGCACTGCTTCGGGAAGAAGCTTCCATTCCGCCTCTTCCATTATTCTCTTTTGCAGAGTTTCCGGCGTGTCGTCACTCTTAACCTCGACCGCCTTTTGAAGTATTATCGGTCCGGCGTCACATTCGGGTGTAACGATATGCACGGTCGCACCGGAGACCTTTACACCTTTACTAAGTGCCGCCTCGTGAACGTGAAGACCGTAGAATCCCTTGCCGCAGAACGACGGGATCAAGGCAGGATGGACGTTTATTATACGGTTTTCAAACGCCTGATAGACCTGCTCGTCAATTATGGTAAGGAATCCTGCCAGAACGACAAGCTCAATACCGTTCGCAACGAGTATATCTGTCAGCACTCTTGAATATTCGGCAACAGTTGAATACTCTTTTCGTGCTAAAACCTTCGTTTCAACACCGTTGCTCTCCGCACGAACAAGTCCGTATACACCTTCTTTTGAGGATATAACGAGAGATATTTCACCGTTGCCAAGCTCGCCACGCTTTTGCGCATCTATCAGCGCCTGGAGATTCGTTCCGCCGCCTGAAATCAGGACTGCAATTTTCGTTTTACTCATATCAGCCCTCCTTCTTTTCGCCCTTAAGGAGCGTCAACATCGGGAAAAGCAGGCCGCCAACCGTGTTTCCAAGGATAACTATTATGAGGAAAACAAGCACTTCAAGCGAGAAAATTCTTGCCGTGAAGAAATAGAACATATTTGCAATCGAATGCTCGAATCCGCTCAAAATAAATACGGGAACACAGAAGAATATCGCAAGCAACGATTTGTTTTCCTTAAAAACCGCAACCGCGAGATACATAAGTATTCCGCAGAATATTGCCTTGATAAATACGCCAAGGAGATTATCGCCAAGCTTCGTTTCGCACATAGCCTTTGCGAGCTTAGCCCTGTCAGAAAGCGCGAAACTGACAGCCAATCCAGAAAGAAGCGTTCCTATGACGTTGCCGAAGAATCCCGTCAAAAGATTAACGAAATCGCTTCCCTTATGGTTATACGCCATAAATCCAATCTTGCCGGTATACAGTGAGTATCCGCGATAGCAGATTATAAGAAGAGCTATCGTGAAGAGGCACGCACCTGGAATACCGCCGCCGACAGAGAGAAGAACCGTTCCTCCGATGCCTATCATAAGTCCGGCGAGAATGCCGTCGATAGTTCCCTTCAGCATATTACAACCTTTTCTTCGCTCTTAACTATCTTACCGATAGTGTAAGCGCCGATACCGTTATTTTTAAGGATCTCAATTGCTTTATCAACCTGCTCCTTAGGAACTACGATGCTCATTCCAACGCCCATATTATATGTATTGAACATATCTCTTTCGGGAATGTTACCGAACTTTGCGATAAGATCGAAAATAGGAAGGATCTTAACCGACGCCTTGTCGATAACTGCACCGAGACCGTCGGGAATGCTTCTCGGAATGTTCTCGTAGAAGCCGCCACCCGTAATATGCGAAATACCGTGAACGTCAACCTCATTAAGAAGAGCAAGCACCGGCTTAACGTATATCTTGGTAGGAACAAGGAGAGCTTCGGCTATCGTTTTACCGCCAAGCTCTTCCCTCTCGACATAAAGAAGAGGATCGTTATTGTCAATATTAAATACCTTACGGCAAAGCGAGAAACCGTTACTGTGAATACCGGTAGACGGAAGAGCGATAACAACGTCGCCCTCCTGCATCTTCTTGTTGTCGATTATCTTCTTCTTATCAACGATACCGACAGCAAATCCGGCGAGGTCATAATCCTCAACAGGCATAAGTCCGGGGTGCTCGGCAGTCTCGCCGCCAATCAGAGCCGCGCCCGACTGAACGCAACCCTCGGCAACACCCGAAACGATCGCAGCGATCTTCTCGGGAATATTCTTTCCGCAAGCGATATAATCAAGGAAGAAAAGCGGCTTTGCGCCGACGCATATTATGTCGTTTACGCACATTGCTACGGCATCGATACCGATAGTGTCGTGCTTATCCATAAGAATTGCGAGCTTGACCTTGGTTCCGCAGCCGTCAGTTCCCGAAACAAGAACCGGCTCCTCCATTCCGGCAATCGGAAGTCCGAAGCATCCGCCGAAGCCGCCAACGTCATCAAGGCAACCCTCGTTCTTGGTTCTTGCGATATGCTTCTTCATAAGCTCAACGGCTTTGTATCCTGCGGTAATATCAACGCCCGCCGCAGCGTAGCTTTCAGATCTTGAATTATTATGCATTGTTATATGTTCCTTTCTTATTCTTTACCGTTCCAACAGTACGTGCAAAGCTTGCACGGATCAATTCCAATTGCTTTAATTACACCTTCAAGCGACTGGAAGTCAAGCGAATCGAAGTGGAAGCGATCGCAGATCGTCTTACGGAGGGCTTTACCTCTTTCGGTTGATCCGTCGCTGTATTCCTCGATATAATTGAAGCCCTCTTCGCCCTCAAGCTCATTTATTATCCTTCGTGCGATAAGCTCCATATCAGAGGTTGCTCGGCTGAAATTGAGATACTTACAGCCGTACATTATCGGCGGACACGCAGAGCGCATGTGAACGCTCTTTGCGCCGTTATCGTAGAGGAAGTCGACCGTTTCCTTGAGCTGTGTACCGCGGACGATAGAGTCGTCAACGAACATAAGATGCTTATCCTTGATAAGCTCAAGAACGGGGATCTGCTTCATCTTTGCGACCTTGCTTCTTGCCGCCTGTGTAGTCGGCGTGAAGGATCGCGACCAGGTTGGAGTATACTTAATAAACGCCCTTGCAAAGGGGAGATGGCTTGCATTTGAATAACCGATAGCGTGCGGAGTACCGGAATCAGGAACACCGACGACGTATTCAATGTTTTCATCAAGACCTGCTTTTCTGTCGTTCTCCGCCATTATTTCTCCGTTGCGGTAACGCATCATCTCGACGTTTACGCCCTCATAGGTTGACGTAGGATAACCGTAATAGCTCCAAAGGAAGGAGCAAATACGCATCTCCTTTCCCGGCTCGGCAAGCTGACGGCAGTAATCCGAGCAAAGCTCAACGATCTCGCCCGGGCCCAGCTCCTTATGATGCTCATATCCGAGCTTCTGATATGCGTACGCCTCAAACGATACCGAATAGCCCTCGTCCTTGCGTCCTACCTGAACGGGGATTCGCCCGAGACGGTCTCGCGCAGCAATGATCTTTCCGTCATCTTTAAGAATGATGATCGAGGCAGTTCCGTCAATGACCTCTTGCGCGAAATGAATACCGTCAACGAAGTTATCCTTCTGTCCGATAAGAGCCGCAACAAGCTCGGTAGAATTGACGTTTCCGCCCGTCATTGCGTTAAAGTGCGCTGAACACTCGGAAAGATGATCCTGAATCAGCTGCTCGGCGTTATTGATAATTCCCACAAAGCAGATAGCAAACTTACCGAGACGCGAACGAACAAGAAGCGGCTGAGGATCAAAGTCACTGATACAACCGATCGCCGAGTTGCCCTTCATATCGTCAAAGACGTGCTCGAATTTCGTTCTGAATGGAGAATTTTGTATATTGTGTATTTCTCTTTGAAGACCTGCAAGGTCGTGATGTGCGGCAATGCCTCCGCATTTCGTTCCGAGATGCGAATGATAGTCTGTACCGAAAAATACGTCAGAGATTGCGTCGCACTTGAGTGC
This sequence comes from Eubacteriales bacterium, assembly GCA_045591885.1. GTDB lineage: Bacteria > Bacillota > Clostridia > Oscillospirales > CAG-272 > Colimorpha_A. The sequence continues at coordinate 3,984 of JAZNTT010000003.1, forward strand.
CGCGCCGAAATATCCGCCCATAAATTACCTCTTTTTAAGCGTTAAACTTTTCTTCGATAGCTCTGTTCTTTTCAAGAACCTTTTCTGCTCCCTCGCTTCTTGCCTTGTCAAGACGTGCTGCAAGCGCGCCGTCAGTGACGGCAAGAATCTGAATAGAAAGCATAGCGGCATTGGCAGCTCCGTCGATAGCTACTGTTGCGACAGGTATTCCTGTCGGCATCTGTACCGTCGAAAGAAGCGCGTCAATGCCGTCGAGATTTTTACTTTTCACGGGTATTCCGATAACGGGAAGCGTAGTATTAGCCGCTATTGCCCCCGCAAGATGTGCCGCCATACCTGCAGCGGCAATTATAGCGCCGAAGCCGTTTGTTCTTGCATTAACCGCAAATTCCTTAGCCTCGACGGGAGTTCTGTGCGCAGAATATACGTGCACCTCGTAAGGCACTCCGTATTCTTTAAGCACGTTAATTGCTTTTTCAACTACGGGAAGATCGCTGTCGCTTCCCATTACGATTCCAACCTTTTTAATGCTCATAGCTACCTCCAAATATCCGACAAATGAAAAATGGGCAGTCTTGCCTTATTATGCAAAACTGCCCAGACGGTCGGCTTTATTATTTTCCGTTCCCCGGTGGTTGCCCACCCATCCGTCAGTTGCGGAAAATCTCAACGTACTTATTATATCATATATAAACATAAAAAGTCAATTACATTTTGAGATTTTTAACGACAACATATTACAAATTTCAAAGCAAATTTTTGTTGCAAATTACCACACCGCTCACATTATTGCGCCGTCACCGCAGAAGGCGTCCTTGCTCTTATCGCATTTTTCGTAGTTCATACATTTTAGTCCCGCGTTTTTGCCGAACGTCTTTCGCATTATTACGTTCTCCTCGCATCTCGGACAGTATCTTTCCACGACCTCATAACGGCATGTGTCATTTTTCTTTTCGCTCATTTCGCACCTCGCAATTCATGTTTACTATTATTATAGCCTATGAAAATGCGAATATGCCGTGACAAAAAGAATCGGGAATTATTTTCCAACGCAGAAGCGGCTGAAAATTCGGTCTGTTATCTCCTCGCTTACGTTTCTGCCGTCGATCTCGCGCAGTGCCGAAAGCGACATCTCAAGATCCATTCCGGCAATATCCTGAGTAAAGCCGTTTTTTAGCGCATCGAGGGCGGATTCCAATCGCGATCTTGCCTCCGAAGCCGCCGCAAATTGGCGTGCATTGGTCAAAACGGGAGTTGCATCGTAATTGAGCTTTTCGTCAACGTACAATTCGGAAATATGTTTTTTCAGATCATCAAATCCGCTTCCGTCGAGTGCTGAAACGGTTGCTGCTCTAAATGGAATATCAATATTTGTTTTCGCTTTTAAATCCGACTTGTTTATAACGGCGATGACCTCGGCATCAGTTTTCGAAACAAGTTCCAAAATCTCGCGGTCAAGCTCATCAAGAGGAGAAGATCCGTCGAAAACAGCAAGTATAAGATCCGCTTCGTTGAGCTTTTCTATGCTTCGTTCGATTCCGATGCGCTCGACCTCGTCACTCGATTCGCGTATACCGGCAGTATCGCAAAGTCGAAGTGTTACTCTTCCGACGATTGCAGTTTCTTCAACCGTATCACGGGTTGTTCCCGCGATCGAGGTGACAATTGCTCGGTCGTATCCGAGGAGACGGTTAAGAACCGAGGATTTTCCGGCATTCGGCTTGCCGACGATCGCAGTTTTGATTCCGTCACTTACAGCCTTACCGCTTCGATAGCTCGAAACGAGTGTATTTGTCTTTTCAAGAAGCTTTTCGGCACGGAGTGTAAGCTCCTCGGGCGAAACGTCAGTCAAATCCTCGTCGGGATAATCTATGTACGCGTATACCGAGGCAAGCAGCTCGGTTATTTCATCGCAAAGATTATTTACGCCGTTTTTCAGAACGCCGTTTGTTATTGACGCTGAAAGCTTAAGCTGTTCATCACTTTCTGCATCAATAAGACCAATTACGGCCTCAGCCTCGGTCAGTGACATTTTGCCGTTAAGAAATGCGCGCTTACTAAATTCTCCGCCAAGCGCAAGACGGAAACCATTTTCAAGCGCGCTTGTAAGCACGCTTTCGGTAAGAAGTATTCCGCCGTGACAGGATATTTCAACAGTATCCTCTCCGGTAAACGAGCGCGGCGCACGAAATACAGTCGCAATACCGTCATCAATTCGCTTCCCGTTTCGGAGAATGTCTCCGTAAACGGCATATCCGGATTCAACCTCTGAAAGACGCCTATTTGATTTCGGGGCGAAGATATTTTCAGCAAGAATGATACTTCCCTCTCCGCTTAATCTTATGACAGCGATTCCGCCTTTGCCGTACGGCGTAGATATCGCAGCAATCGGTTCGTAGCTCTGCATAGTTTTCTCCATAGTTTTCTCCAAAATATTTTGTGTCTATATTATAATCGAACTTTCGAAATATTTCAATGTAAAGAAAACAAAAACCGCGGTGACCGCGGTTTTTGCTGCTTCAAATAATTATTCTTCTACTACTTCCTCGGCAGCTTCTTCTGCTTCGTCCTTCTTGAGGTACTGGCAGTTGTCGCAATCACAATCAAGCTCGTCGTTTTCGAGGCACTCGAAATCGCAGTCGCAGTCATCCTCGCAGAGGCAGCAGAGATTCTTTCTGTATCTATCGTAAAGGATCTTTGCAATAACGCAGATACCGGCTACGATTCCTACAGCAAGGAATATTTTAAGAAGTACGCTAAGAGTCTTGTTCATAATGTTTATACCCCCATATTAAAATCATTTATCAAAGGCACCGCCTTATGTAACAATTATAGCACAACTTTTCCGATTTAACAAGTACTTACAATGAAAAAAGTGTAAATAAAATATTTTTTTATGTTAACAAATAATATTTATTACAATAACCCTTGAAATTTATGCGCTTCCGTGCTAAAATAATTGTGAATATAAATTTTGAAAGGAGGTTACGCTTTGAACCCTAACAGTAAAAGACCGACGCAGCAAGAGAATCCTCAACGCCAAGTCAATCAAAGACCAATAAAGGCTCAGCCGATTCTGCGCCAAAAGCAGGTTAATCAAGAGCATAGACCTCCCGTTCAAAATCCCCCTCCGCAGCGTCAGACGGTAATACGACAGGCTCCGCCCTCAGCAAGCGCTCCAAAAAAGCCATCTGGATTAAGTGATAACCTTCGTTCCCAAACTCCGCTTCAGAGACAAATGCGCCGCCAAAGAGCGCCCAGCGAGCCGGGAACAGTAAGAAGGGCAGCAACTCAACACTTCAAAATCCGACAGGATGGAAGCAAACGCTCAGGGCTGAAAAAAAGAAAAACGAGCCGTTCGTTCCTTAGAAAGGTTATGATTCTCGGTCTGATCTGTTACTTGATACTTCTTCCGATAACACTTCTTATCGCAAACCTTCTCCTTAAGTCAAATATTATAACTCCGACTGACGATTTCAGATATCAGCTGGGAGAAGGCAAAAATTTGCTTTTTAGAAAGACATATGCACACTCAAGAATTTACCGCGACGGTGTCTACTATATCGACATGGATTCTATTGCAGATTTCTGTAAGCTTACGACGACAGGTGACGGAAAGCATTTACGATACGTCGTCAGAGAAAGCGAAGAGTCAGTCGAATTCGTTATTGGAGAAAGCATCGCTTACATAAACGGTGTTCCGGAAAGAACCGGCGGAAATGCATTTCTGTACGGCGGGAAACTCCATATTCCTCTCGAGTTTGCAAAAAGATCCTTCATCAATCTTGATATAAACCTTGATACTGAAATCAACAGAATAACAATTGTCCGTAAAACAGATGCTAACGGCAGCTATCTTGCTCTTGACTTTCCTTACAAGCTCCCCGATGCGACCGATGCTATAAATTTTGCAGAGCTTGAAGTCGAAATTCAAGAACAGATCATCAAACAGAATCAGCCTACTCTTCCCGAAGGCGGCGAAGCGGGCACACAACCGTAACTAAGTTAATCATAATTCTAAAAGGAGATGAGCATTATGAACGTGCTACTTACAGGCGGAGCCGGATTTATCGGTTCCCACACCGCAGTTGAGCTTATCGAAAAGGGACACAGCGTTGTCATAATCGACAATTTCTCTAACAGCAAGCCCGAGGCTGTTCGCCGTATCGAGGCAATTACCGGAAAAAAGGTTAAGCTCTACGTCGATGACGTGACTGATAAAGCCGCTCTCGAAAATATCTTTGAAGAGAACACGATAGATGCTGTCATTCACTTTGCAGGACTTAAGGCGGTGGGCGAATCGGTGAAGCTTCCCGTTCTCTATTACAGAAATAATCTTGACAGCACGCTCACGTTGCTTGAGACAATGAAAAAATACGGCTGTAACAAGCTTATATTCAGCTCCTCCGCGACCGTTTACGGCGATCCCGAAAAGGTTCCGATTACCGAGGATATGCACGTTGGAGATTGCTCCAATCCTTACGGCAAGACCAAGTACATGATTGAGGAGATCCTAAAGGATACCTGTCACGCCGACGCCGAGCTTTCAGTTGTTCTTCTCAGATACTTCAACCCTATCGGCGCTCACAAGAGCGGACTTCTCGTTGAGGACCCGAACGGTATACCGAACAACCTTATGCCTTATATTCTCAAGGTAGCTATGGGCAAGATTCCTCACCTTAACGTATTCGGTGACGATTATCCTACTCTTGACGGAACCGGCGTTCGTGACTATATTCACGTTTCCGACCTTGCAAAGGGACACGTTGCCGCGATTGATTATGCCGAAGCGAACAAGGGAGTTGAGGTATTCAATCTCGGTACCGGTAACGGTTATTCCGTTCTCGAAGTTGTTAAGGCATTCGAGAAGGCAAGCGGAAATCCCCTTCCCTACAAAATCGCTCCCCGCCGCGAGGGTGATATTGCGGCCTGCTACGCTTCTCCCGACAAGGCCTATAACGGTCTTAAATGGCAGGCAGAGCATACTATTGACGATATGTGCCGCGACGCATGGGAAGCGGTAAAGAAGAATCCCGACGGTTATCCATCTAACTGACACGGCACTTTAGGGTCTGAAATACTACGATCCCCCGACAGTAAGTTGGGGGATTTCTTTTGATTTGCATCTTGATTTATGAAGGAATGTCTGTTATAATGTATAAAGTGTTGAACTTGAAGGGAGAATTCTTATGGGAGTGAATGAGCTTGCAGCTAAGATCAAGTCATGTATTTCACCAACCGCTATATGCAAGGTCACGTTTGAATATCAGCAGTACGAAGAATTTTTCTTTCCAGTCGCTATCTCCGACGAGCTTTTTCTTGCGATAAGTGAACGCGATTTTCGTCTTGACGGCTTTACGGTGCGTCAAATATCAGACGTTCTGTCTGTTGAGCAAGTCAAAGGAACTTACCTGAAAATACATCAAGCGGAGGGCAACCTTGCGCGCATATCTACGCCCCCGATTAATATTAAGAGCTGGCGACACGTATTTAATTCGATACTTGCATCTGGCGAAACTGTCAGTATTGAGGGATATACGCCCAACAGCGCAAGCAAATACTTTATCATCGGGCGCGTTCTTGCTGTCGGTGAGCAAGGAATAAGAGTACGCACATTCGACGGTAGCGGTAATTGGGCTGAAAAGCCGATAACCGTTCCGTACGCCAACATATTCTCTATGACCTTCGGCTCGTCGTATATAACCACATACTGTAAATACGTTAGCCCCTTCCCCGAGATTAAAACTCCAACACCTATTTCTAACCGCTGATAAAAAATCGGCGGTTTTTCGATTTTTCACAAAAAAAATCATATATATTCATTGAGTATTCAAAAAAAGAGATTACAATAACACCAAGTTAATGATTAGAAGGTATAACAATGCTTGAATTAAGAAACATCAAAAAGGATTACCCCACAGGAAACGAAACCGTACACGCTTTAAAGGGCGTATCCCTTTCGTTCCGCAAAAGCGAGTTTGTAAGCATACTCGGTCAGTCAGGATGCGGCAAAACTACGCTTCTTAACATCATTGGAGGACTTGACAGATATACGGAGGGCGATCTAATAATCAACGGAAGATCGACCAAAAACTATAAGGACAGAGATTGGGATGCTTACCGTAACCATTCGGTCGGATTCGTTTTCCAGAGCTACAACCTGATCCCGCATCAGACGGTTTTACAGAACGTAGAGCTTGCTCTTACCCTTTCGGGCGTGTCGAAATCAGAACGCAGAAAAAGGGCGAAGGAGGCTCTTGCAGCAGTTGGACTTACTTCACAGTTAAAGAAGAAGCCGAGCGAAATGTCCGGCGGACAGATGCAGAGAGTTGCTATTGCGCGTGCCATAGTTAACAATCCGGACATTATTCTTGCAGACGAGCCGACAGGCGCTCTTGACTCGGAAACAAGCGTTCAGGTAATGGAGATCCTGAAGGAGATCTCAAAGGAACGTCTTGTCGTTATGGTTACTCATAACCCCGAGCTTGCCGAGCAGTATTCGACAAGAACAGTCAGGATGCTTGACGGCGTTATAATCTCCGACTCTATGCCCCTGACCGACGAAGAGAATGATGCGGAAAAGATAAAGCATGAAAATGCCCTTAAATCCGCTTCCGATAAGAAAAAAAATAAAGAGAAGAAGCCCTCAATGTCCTTCTTCACTTCCTTTGGCCTTTCTATAAGAAACCTGTTCACTAAAAAAGGAAGAACCGTTCTTACCTCTTTTGCGGGCAGTATCGGTATAATCGGAATCGCGCTTATTTATGCCGTCTCCGAGGGCACGACCAATTACATTTCTTACGTTCAGGAAAGTACTCTCTCCTCGTATCCGATAACTCTTGAAGCTCAGCACATCAGCATAGGCACTCTCATGGAGACCTTTATCGGTGCCGCCGAGGAAAAGGAGAAGCATCCGAACGATGCGGTTTATCAGAACCCCGTTCTTTACGATCTTGTAAATACCCTCAGCCAGATTGAGGCAAAGGAAAACGATCTGCGATCGTTCAAGAAATATCTTGAAACGAAGCTTGGCGACAAAGAAAATGACAGATTCAATGCCGCAATAAACGGTATTCAGTACTCCTACGGAATCGGTCTTAACATTTATACCAAAAACGTAGACGGAACGATCATAAAGAGTGATACCGAAGAGCTTATCCAGAAAATGCTCATAAAGTATATGGGTGAGATAAGCGGTTCACAGGTCGGCGGAGACACAAGCATGCTCTCAATGCTCAGCGGCGGCGGTATGTCGTCTATGATGAGAGTATGGCAGGAGCTTCTTCCCGCAAAGGACGGCTCGGCTATAAACCCGCTTATTAAAAAGCAGTACGATCTTATTCACGGCGATTGGCCTAACGAATACAACGAGATCGTGATCGTAGTTGACGAAAACAACGAGATCGATGATATGACCCTCTACGCGCTCGGACTGATCTCAGACGAGGAGATCGACAAGATAGTCACGGCAGCGGCAAAGGATCAACCGCTTGATTTTGAAACGCAGAAATGGTCCTACAAGGAAATCTGCGACATGGAGTTCAGAACTATCCTCAATGCAAAGTGCTTCTCAATGAGAGACGGCGTTTATAAGGATATTTCGGGCGATAAGATGAGTCTTGATATGCTCTATCAAAACGCAATACCCCTTAAAGTCACGGGTATTATTAAGCTTCGTGAAGGCACAACTTCAACCCTTATTTCCGGCACCATAGGCTACACCTATCATTTGACCGAACACGTTGCAGAGGATAACAAAAAATCCGAATCTATTCTTTATCAGATAAATAACCCAACAATAGACATCTTCACAGGTCTCCCCTTCAGCGATAGCGAGGGAATCCTCGATGACGCCAAGAAAGCCGAGACCTTCCGCGCTCACGTTAACGCGATGACGGTTTCCGAAAAGGCCGATACTTATATGTCTATCCTTTCAATACCGTCGCCGGAATATCTTGCAGATAAGATCGGGCCGATTCTTGCGACAATGACACCCGAAACGATGAAGGAAGCAGTAATTTCACATCTTCTTTCCACGTCAAGTGCAATGCCCGAGGATGAGATACGCAAGTATATAGGCAATATGTCCGATGAAGACGTCACCGCGCTTATAAGCGGCTTCCTCGTCGAGCAGGAAACTGCAAAATACGCAGCAGAACAAAAGGCTCTTAACGCAAGCAAAACACCCGAAGAGCTTGCATCGGAGTTTGACGCAGCACTTGCGGGATACACCAACGAACAATGCGCTTCGTATTACGACTCAGCCTTTGAGTTCTCAAATTCGACGTATGAGCTTAATATGCAGAAGCTCGGTTACGTTGATCTTGAACAGCCGACAGCAATTAACCTCTTTGCCTCCTCCTTTGCCGACAAGGACGTTATTGAAGAAATGATCAACACCTACAACAAGGGTGTTGACGAAATATCACGCATAGAATATACGGACTATATGGGAATCATGATGTCCTCTATAACGACGATAATTAACGCTATCAAGTACGTGCTTATCGCATTTGTCAGTGTTTCGCTCATTGTTTCCTCGATAATGATCGGTGTAATCACGCTTATTTCCGTGCAGGAAAGAACCAAGGAGATCGGTATTCTCCGTGCAATCGGCGCATCGAAACGAAACGTTTGCAGCATGTTCAACGCTGAAACAGTGATTATCGGCTTCTCGTCCGGTTTGATCGGTGTTCTGTTCACATATCTGATCTGCATACCCATCAACATCATTCTTTATGCATTGACGGGAATAGCCAATCTCCGTGCGACGCTTGATATCAGAGTTGCAATCGCTCTAATCACCATAAGCGTGCTTCTCACGCTCTTCTCGGGTCTTATTCCCTCTCGCGGTGCCGCTAAGAAGGACCCCGTAGTCGCACTTCGCACTGAATAAACAAGGAATCACTACATGAAAGACGTTGTATTTTTCGACCTCGACGGAACTATTACGGACTCGGGCGACGGAATCAAAAATTCCGCCGCCTATGCCCTGAACAAATTCGGTATTGACGTTCCCGACAGAAATGAGCTTAATAAGTTTATAGGTCCTCCTCTTGCCGGAAGCTTTCGTGATCTATACGGCATGTCGGATGAAAAGGCGGATCTTGCCGTCCTCTATTACCGCGAATACTATGCGGTTAAGGGGATATTCGAAAATTCACTTTACGACGGCATAAAGGATATGCTTGATGCGCTCAAAACAGCGAAAAAGACGATGGTTCTTGCAACCTCAAAGCCGGAAATATACGCAAATCAGATACTCGATTATTTCGGTATACATGACTATTTCACCCACGTTTGCGGTGCTGAAATGGACCACAGACGCACCGACAAGCATGAGGTCATCGAGTACGCACTCGAAACCGCTAAGGTCACCGACAGAAGCCGCGTTATTATGGTTGGCGACCGTCATCACGATATCGACGGCGCTAAAAAATCGGGGCTTGATTCTATTGGCGCTACGTTTGGTTACGGAAGCAAAGAAGAGCTTACCCAGGCTGGAGCAGACTATATTGTAAACGATGCAATTGAGCTCAGGGAGCTACTGCTTAAGCTATAAGAAAAAGGCAACTGCAAATGCAGTTGCCTTTTAATTTTATTCGTCCTCGTCCTCTGTTTCTTCCTTTGGAATAAGCTCGACAACGGCAGATACGACTCTGTGCTCTGTTATCTCCTCAACCTTGATATGAAGCCTATCAATAACCAGCTCCGGCGTTTCGCCGTCAGCAGGAATGGTTGTAAATCTGCTGAAAATCAATCCGGAAAGAGTTGATAAATCATCGTCTTCCGGCGGGAAATCAATATCAAGCACTTTTTCTATCGTATCTAGTGAAACGCTTCCGTCCATACGGTAGAGATTTTCGCCAAGCTCTTCAATCTCTTCGTCCTCAAGCTGTTCGTCGGTCTCGTCGTAAATGTTACCGACGATCTGCTCGATCAGGTCTTCCATTGTAACGAGACCGGCAGTACCGCCGTACTCATCAAGGATAATTGCCATATGCGATTTTTTCTCCTGCATATCGCGGAACAGAAGGTCGGCGCGCACCGATTCCGGAACGAAATTTGGCTCAAAAATTAGCTCTTTCAGTGTTTTTGGTGACTTTTCGCAAATATTAAGGAGGAATTTTCTTGTGCTGAGAACACCGATTATGTTATCAATATCGTTTTCATAAACGGGAAAACGCGAGAATCCCGTTTCGTTTATTGTACTGATTATGTCCTCGAAGCTGTCATTGATATTAATTGCCGACATTTCGGTACGGTGTATCATAATGTCAGCGGCAGTCGTATTATTGAACTCGAAAATGTTTTCAATCATTTCCTTTTCGTCTGCCTGTATATTTCCGTCCTCCTCACTCGACTCAACCATGAGACGTATTTCCTCTTCAGTAACCTCTTCGTCCTCATGCTTAGGATCAATGCGGAGCATTTTCAATACAAGATTTGTTGAAATCGAAAGGAACCAAACCGCCGGACGGAATATTACAGCAAAGAAACCAACAACTGAGCAAAGTCGCATAGCTGCCTTTTCGGGGTTTTTCATCGCGATTCTCTTTGGAACAAGTTCTCCGAGAATCAGTGTAAAGTAAGACAGCACCACTGTAATCAAAATGACACAGATAGTATCGAGCGCTGTGGTTCCCAAATGAGTTAATCCAATATCTGTATACAACCACTTCGTCAATCTGTTTGCAATATTATCGGCAGCAAAAGCGGACGCAAGGAAGCCTGCAAGCGTAATACTTATTTGAATCGTCGACAGAAATCTGTCGGGATTTTTTAGCATCTTCAAAAGCTTAGCTGCTTTTTTATTGCCATCCTCTGCGAGCTTCTCCATTTTCTTCTCATTAAGAGAAACAACTGCCATCTCCGAGCAGGCAAAAATTGCGTTAATGAATATAAGAACCAACTGGAGTATTAATTGACCCCATAACGGATCCAAAAAGAATCACCCCTCAAGTATTTAATCTTTAACATTATACTACAGAATTAACGTTAAGTCAATACCAATTAGGATTAACAAACAGTTGACATTTTTCTTCTTTAGAGTTATAATGATATAAATGTGTGATTACTGTATCAAGGAGCTATAAATGGCTAAAATCAGAATTGCCGTCATCTTTGGCGGAAACTCAACGGAATATGAAATATCTCTTCAGTCGGCGTTTTCGGTGCTCGATAATCTCGATCCCGAAAAGTACGACGTTATCCCTCTCGGAATAACCCGTGACGGCGACTGGTACCGTTATTACGGAAGCTATGAGAATCTTCCGAACAACACTTGGATGAACGATCCCAAGCTTCTTGCCCCGGTTGTTATTTCTCACAGCCGCTCGTCAAAGGGCATTATTGAACTAACAGAAAGCGGAAATATTCTTACGGAAATAGACCTTGCCCTTCCTATACTTCACGGAAAGAACGGAGAAGATGGAACCGTTCAGGGACTTTTTGAGCTTGCGGGAATCCCGCTTGTCGGCTGCTCGGCACTTTCATCTGCCCTTTGCATGGACAAGGACCGCGCCCACAAACTCGTTGAGCTTGCAGGAATTGAGGTTCCGAAAGCGGTAATGATAAGAAGATTCCAGCAGAATGATGCAAAAACAATGACCGCCGGACTTACTTATCCCCTTTTCGTCAAGCCCGTGCGCGCAGGTTCCTCCTTCGGAATTACCAAGATATATCGCAAGGAGGAGCTTGTTTCCGCCGTTAACCTCGCATTTGAGCACGACGACGAGGTAATCGTCGAGGAAAACATTGACGGCTTTGAGGTCGGCTGTGCTGTTCTCGGCATCGACGAGCTTACCGTCGGTCGCGTTGACGAGATCGAGCTTTCTCACGGCTTCTTTGATTTTACAGAAAAATATAATCTAATAACCTCGAACATATATATGCCCGCACGCATTGATCCCGATACTGAGGAGCGTATCAGAGAAACAGCTAAGGTAATATACAAGGCACTTGCCTGCACAGGATTTGCTCGCGTGGACATGTTCCTTACTCCCGACAAACGCATAGTATTTAATGAGGTAAATACCATTCCGGGCTTCACCTCCCACAGCAGATATCCTAATATGATGAAAGGTATCGGTCTGACCTTCGACAAGATGCTCGACAAGCTTATCGGCCTTTACGTCTGACACGAAACTTAGAAAGGAAGATAATATGGAAACCAAGAACGCCTATACGGGAATTGATATATTCCGCTTAATCGCGGCTGTTCTCGTTATTGCAAACCATACGTCTCCTCTTCTCGACTACACTTCAAACGGCAATTTCATACTCACAAGTATTTTAGCACGTCTGGCTGTTCCCTTTTTCTTTATGACGTCGGGATTCTTTCTGATTAGAGAAATCGAAAAAGATAACGGCAAGCTTTTAAACTTTGTTAAGAAAAGCGCATTTATCTACGGCGCGGCGATCCTTATTTGTCTGCCTTTGCAGATCTATAAGGGAGATTTCTCGGTGCGTCCGTTGCTGCCGTCAATAATCAAAAACATTTTCTTCAACGGAACGCTTTACCATCTTTGGTATCTTCCTGCATCTATAATCGGAGGAATCATCGCGTGGTATCTCGTCAGAAAGCTTGGATACAAAACCGCGTTTGGTATTTCAGTTCCGCTTTATTTCATCGGACTTCTCGGCAACGGTTATTATGGAATTACAAGATCCGTTCCGTTTATCAAAACCGCGCTTAATGAGATTTTCACCGTAATGGATACTACCCAGAACGGCATATTCTTCGCGCCCTTGTTCATAATACTTGGTGCGTATATGCACAGTAAACGCTGTAAGCTGCCGGACAGAATACCGTCGCTGATTGGATTTGCACTTTCTCTTAGCGCAATGATTGCCGAAGCGCTTATTCTTCGTGAATATCGTTTTCAGCTTCACGACAGTATGTATCTAATGCTTCCTGCAGTTTCGTTCTTCCTGTTCTCGTTCCTGATGTCTTTTAGCGGAAAGAGATTGCGCCGCGCACGCGATATTTCTCTTATCGTTTATATTATACATCCCGTAATAATAGTCGCAATACGCTTTGCCTCGGCAATTATGGGGCTTAAAAAGCTGCTTGTTGACAATGAAGCGGTCATGTTCATTTCGGTATCTGTCCTTTCATTTGTTACAGCTTTCGTTTGTGTATATATTATTAGTAAGCTCCCTAAAAAGGAAGGTTACGCCGGAAAACAGAGATCGTGGATAGAAATTGACACTTATGCTCTTTCAAACAACGTTAACGAGCTTCGACGCATAATGCCAGACGGCTGTAAGCTGCTTGCCATCGTCAAGGATGAGGGCTACGGACACGGTGCATTTGAGATTACCAAAGCCCTTCATGAAATGGGCGTTGATGCTTACGGAGTTGCAACGGTTGACGAAGGAATTGCTATACGCAAATACGGCGTTAAGGGCATGATCCTCGTGCTCGGGCATACAGATCCGTGCAGAGCCAATGATATTAAGAAATACAATTTGACACAAACTGTTTTCGATGTTGGCTACGCTAAAGAGCTTAATTCTAAAGGCAAGAAAATCAACGTCCACATCGCCATTGACTCGGGTATGCACAGAATCGGAATTGACGTTAATGATGCTTCAGCGGTCGCATCAGTATATTCTCTACGCAACCTTTCCGTTGAAGGCATATTTACGCATCTATGCGTAAGCGACTCTAAGGACGAAGATAATATCGAATATACAAAAAATCAGATTAGTTCCTTTAATTCTCTAATTGACGAACTGAATGCAATGGGACTGCCTGTAAAAAACCGACATATTCAAAGTAGCTACGGCCTGCTCAATTATCCCGAGGCAAATTGCAGTTACGCGCGGATCGGCATCTCTCTTTACGGTGCTGACAGCAGCCTTGGCCTCGAAAAGAACGTTGATATCTCCCTATCGCCCGTAATGTCGATACGAACAAAAATCATTCAGATTCGCACCTATCAAGCAGGCGAAACCATTGGATACGGTAGGACTTTTACAACAGTGCGAGAAAGCCGTATTGCAGTTCTTCCTATAGGATACGGTGACGGTATTCCAAGATGTCTATCAGGCAAGGCAAGTGTACTCATAAACGGCAAACGCGCCCCTATGATAGGACGCATTTGCATGGATCAGCTTATGATCGACGTAACCGATATAGCAGACGTTGAGGTCGGATCTATTGCTACTCTTATTGGATCTGACGGAGATGAAACTATCACTGCCGAAGAAGTCGCAAACATAGCGGGGACAATTACCAATGAATTGTTCTCCCGCCTCGGGCGCCGACTTGAAATAACATAAAAATATAAGGTCTCAACGGTTTCGTTGAGACCTTTTATTCAACCTTGTTGTTGACCGACAACTACATTACCCATGTGGCGCATGCCGTAACCGCGCATAACGTCGTAAAAGCCGTTCGTATGGTCGTTATTGCTTCCGCCCTATAATATTATCATAATATATTAATTAACGGCACTCAAATCTATTGATTTGTCTTATAATTTATGATATACTTGTTTAGCATGGTTAAGCTTGCATGCGGAGATCTATATGATTGCATGGCTATCGGTGCGGCGCTTGGAAATATACCGATCAGTATGTGCATAGGAGTCGGCGGCGGTATATGCATCGGTGGAATCATTGATAATTTGAATAGAAATAACCGCAAAGATAATCAGAATGATAACAACAAAGAGAACGAGTAAATAATATGGACGCACTAATTTTTTCACTCAACGCCGTTTTGCCTCTTGTGCTGACGGTTGCCCTCGGCTATTTCTTAAAGCGCATAGGACTTATACCGCAAAACGTTTCTCAAGCAATCAACAAGCTCGTTTTTCGCGTATTTCTACCCTCTATGCTCTTTCTTAACGTTTATAAAATTGAGAGCTTTTCGATAAGAGACATAGGATTTATCGGATACGTTATAGTTGCTGTTGCACTTACGTTTCTTGTAATGATACCGATTGTTACCGCATTTACAAAGGACGGAAAGAAGCGCGGAGTTCTTCTTCAAGGCTCGTTCCGCTCCAATTACGCGCTTATCGGTATACCACTCGCGACTTCTATCGCAGGCGTTGCGGGGGCATTGACCGCAACAGTTTTGTCAGCGATAGTGGTTCCCTTCTACAATATTTTGGCAGTCATCAGCTTATCAATCTTCGGAGACGGCAAAAATAAGCCGAGCGTTCGAAAAATAATATCCGGCATACTAAAAAACCCGCTTATTGATAGCATCGCTCTCGGTTTTGTGTTTCTCGGGATCAGAGCGGTATTTAGTTATCACGGAATCGAATTCTCTCCAGAAAATATAAAGCCGATCTGGAGTGTTCTTCAGAACATGGGCGCGCTTGCAACACCCCTTGCGCTAATATCTCTGGGTGCGCAATTTGAATTCTCAGCTGTAAAGGAGCTTCGCCGTGAGCTTGCATTCGCTCTCGCAACGAGATCGCTTATTCTGCCTCTACTTGGAATCGGCATTGCTTATCTCTGTTTCTCGAGTAATTTTGACGCCGGACAGTTTGCGTCGCTGATCGCGGTATTCGCAACACCCGTTGCGGTTTCAAGCGTTCCTATGACGCAAGAAATGGGCGGTGATAGTGCTCTTGCCGGACAAATAGTTGTATTTACCACCCTGTTCTCAGTTCTCTCCGTCTTCGTGTCATGCTTCCTCTTGAGGATAGCGGGTATATTTTAAAAGTTAAAACAACCGACGAGCACTTCGTCGGTTGTTTTGTCTTATTTAATTTCGAACAGTCTTGCGGCGTTATTATACAGAATATCCTGTCGCTCGCTTTCCAAGAGGTCAATTTCTAAAAATCTTTCGATCTCCTCTTTAGGATTCCACATAGGATAATCCGTTCCGAAAAGCACACGATCCGTTCCGTAAGTCATTATAAGCTCTTTTGCTTTACAGGGAGTCAGTGCATATAAAGATGACGAGCAATCAACGTAGAAGTTATTATAGCCTTTCAGCTTCGACGTTGCTTCCTCCCAAATCGACCAGCCTCCAAAATGTGCGCCTATAAAGGTCAGATTCTTATAGATATCGAGAATCGGTATGATTCTGTTCGGGTTAGAGTAGTCGTATCGATTGTCGCCTGTATGAACAAGGAGAGGAAGTCGTCCCTCACAAAGCTCATAGATTTTGAGCATACGGTAATCGTCAAGCTTAAAACGTTGAATATCGGGGTGCAGCTTTACTCCCTTTAATCCAAGCTCGATTATTTCATTTACATCAGCCTCAATATTCTCACTATCGGGATGCAGAGTGCCGAGGCCTGTAAATCTTCCGCCACTCTCAGCAACGGACGTCGCGATAAATTTGTTAATACTCGATACCTGCTTCGGAGTTGTTGCGACCGATTGAACGATAAAATGATTAATTCCTGCCGCAACGCCATATTGAAGAAGCGTTGAGGTCTTACCGTCCATATGCATCGGGATGTCATAGAATGCTCCCGTGCTGTCCGATGCCTTTTGTGCTATTTTGTCGGGATAGATGTGACAGTGCGCATCTATAATTTTGTACTTATTCATTTATTTGCCTGATTTCATTTAAAAGTTGTATTGCTTTGGCTTGCGCCCTCTTTTTATGCAAGTAATTATAGCACAGCAATCATCTTTT
This sequence comes from Eubacteriales bacterium, assembly GCA_045591885.1. Classification (GTDB taxonomy): domain Bacteria; phylum Bacillota; class Clostridia; order Oscillospirales; family CAG-272; genus Colimorpha_A. The sequence continues at coordinate 20,599 of JAZNTT010000003.1, forward strand.
TTCAAGAGTTTATTTGATCTTTTTGCTTTATTTCATTAAAATCGTCTAATAGCATTAAGGACCATGACATTTGTCATAGTCCTTAATGATTTAGTCTAAAGGCTTCATTGTGGGGAGACGTTAAAAATAAGTTTGAAAAAGCTTTATAAGTTCTTATAACCTTTTATAACTGCCATCACAAAACTGCAAAAACCAAGATTTTCTTATATCTTCTTATAACTTTTTATAATTCGCCTCAAAACTCTGGTAAAATTGTGGTAAATAGTTTCATCCAGTTCATATTGCAAAACAGTACAAATTATGGTAGAATATAATAAACGATGGAGGTATAAAGTGATGGAAGATAAAAAAGTTCGAGTTGATTTACCCTCGAAAATATATGTTACTTTATCTGAGAATGTATATGATGAATTCTATTGCAATTTTGAAGAAACTAAATGGTTTAGTTTCAACAATTTTATAAATGCTGGTTTATATTTTTCTCAAATTGCACAATTTATTATTGTATTAATCTCGATTCTCAATGGACACACAAGTTGGTCGGATATTATTTTAGCAAATATCTTATTTGGAGCATTTTTTACATTTATTTGGTATGTTTTTAAATTCTATAAAACTCCAGGATTAAGTTTTATTTGTTGTTTTTTAGGGGGCAACTTATTTAGATTTTATGTCCATTTTATTCCACTCGCCATAATATCGCTTTTTGTTATTAAGGATTGGAAGATTCTCTTGTTCTGTATAGTTGGTGGTATAATCGCCCAGATTGTAAAAACAATACTTTATGGGCTTTTGGCAACAACAAAATACAATGATGAAGTTGCTAAATATGTTTCGAGATTCAAAACTGAAATGTAATTAAAAACGGACTATGGTTTTCCATAGTCCGTTTTGTTGTAAATGAAAACCACGCGATAGTCGCGTGGTTCAGTAGAGGTTAACCGATGAACAGAAATGATGTAAAGAAAAAATGTAGTTTAAGGGTAGTATGTGCCAATGGCTCCCCTGTGCAAGGGGAGCT
>JAZNTT010000004.1:0-24496 GCA_045591885.1 Eubacteriales bacterium
ATATCAAAGGGCTATTCGGCGGTGTTCAAGGACGGCGGGAAGCTCGTTAAAAGCGTTGATGACATAAACGAGGGCGATGACGTTTCCTTCAAGCTTACAGACGGAAGCATAAATGCCAAGGTAGTTTCAAAAAAGAAAGCGGAATAGATATGGATAAAAAAGAAATTAAATTTGAAGAGGCGCTATCTCGCCTCGAGGAAATAGTAAGAGAGCTTGAAAACGGCACGGCGGAGCTCGATAAATCGCTTGAGATGTTTGAGGAGGGCGTTGCCCTCGTTAAGCTTTGCTCTTGTAAGCTCGACGAAGCGGAGAAGCGCATAAATATTCTCGTTAATAACGGAAACGGTGGCTACGATGAAAGACCTTTTACTGACAATTAAAGAAAATGCGGAGCTGATCGGCTCGGCTATTGATGAATACCTTTCGGGAAGCATCGATGAAATTTCGGTGCTTACCGATTCGATGAAATACAGCGCATCCTCCGGCGGAAAGAGAATAAGACCTTTTCTTACCCTTGAGGTTGCAGAAATGCTCGGCGGAAAAAAGGAGGCGGCGCTTCCTTATGCCTGTGCTATTGAGATGATACACACCTATTCGCTTATCCACGACGACCTGCCTTGTATGGATAATGATGATATAAGACGCGGTAAGCCGACAAATCATATAGTTTTCGGGGAAGCAAACGCGCTTTTGGCAGGTGACGCACTTCTAACAAAGGCGTTTGAGGTCGCGGCAATGAACGAGCACGTATCAAGTAACAATAAGGTCGCGGCAACTATTCTTCTCGCTCAGAATTCCGGCGCTGACGGAATGATCGGCGGTCAGGTGCTTGATCTTGCCGGCGAAAAAGAGCGTTTAAGCGAAAAGACGCATCTTATGATGAACCGCATGAAGACGGGTTGTCTTATAAGAACCGCGGCGCTTCTCGGTTGCCTTTCTTCCGGATACGGAGAGGGAACTGACGAGTATGCCGACGTGAAAAAATACGCTGAAAATATCGGTCTTGCATTCCAGATCGAGGACGATATTCTCGATTATGGCACTGAAGATAATAAAACGACGTTCCTTTCCTTCATGACAGTTGACGAGGCAAAGGCAAAGATAAATGAGCTGACATGCGAGGCGATCTCGGTCATTTCAAAATACAAGGGCAGCGAAACGCTGACGCAGTTTGCGCGCTATCTCTCAAATAGAGAAGTATAATGCGCCTCGATCAGTTTTTGACCGAGAAAGGTCACTCCGAAACGCGCACGAAAGCGAAGAATCTTATCGAAAGCGGATCTGTGACCGTAAACGGTAAGCTCATATTAAAGCCCGCTTTTGACGTAAGCGAAGACGATGAAATATCATGCCGAACCGACCTTGTCTGTCCATACGTCAGCCGCGGAGGGCTTAAGCTCGAGGGCGCGCTCCGCGAGTTCGGTATCGATCCTACGGGCGCTGTCTGCCTTGATATAGGCGCATCATCAGGCGGCTTTACCGATTGCCTGCTCAAGCACGGAGCAAGTAAGGTATACGCGGTAGATTCGGGAAGCGGTCAGCTTCATAAATCGCTTCTTTCCGACAGCCGTGTTATCTCGCTCGAAAACGTAAACGCGCGTTACCTGAGCGAAAAGGAGATACCCGAAAAAGCGGATATAACGGTAATGGACGTCTCGTTCATTTCGCAAACGAAGCTCTATTCCGCGATTGTTACACTAATGAAAGAAAAGGGAATATTCATTTCCCTTATCAAGCCGCAGTTCGAGGTCGGACGAAGCGGCGTCGGCAAGGGCGGTATCGTCCGTGACGAAAAGAAACGCAAAGAAGCAGTTGACGAGGTTATTAACTGTGCCGCATCATTCGGACTTAAAAATATAAAGACCGTGCTTTCGCCTATCAAGGGCGGAGACGGCAATACTGAATTTTTGGCGCATTTTGTTTTAGAAAAAGAAAGAAGGCAGGATAGTGAAGATTGAAGTTGCATCAACGGTCTTAAAGGACGCGGGACTGAAATATACCTCCGAATTGCTTTCGATCCTTATTGAACGCGGACACGAGGTGTGGCTCGACAGTGACGCGGATACGCCGATTGACGGCGTGAATAAAGGCGTTTCGTCCTGCCCCGATATGATAATTGTTCTCGGCGGTGACGGCTCGATCATGAGAGCCGCAAGACGAGGTGCAGTGATCGGTGTTCCGATACTCGGTATCGACCTTGGACGTGTCGGATATCTTGCAGAGCTTTCGCCTGACGACAAAGAGGGTCTTGAGGCTGTCCTGAACAGTGAATATTATATTGAGAAGCGTGCGCTTCTTGAGGTCTCGACCGTCAAAAACGGACTTGAATCGCAAGAAACGATGGTCGCGATAAACGACGTCGTTCTTTCGCACGGAACTGTCTCGCGTCTGCTTGAAACTGAGGTCTATTGCGACGGAAGCTCGCTCGGACGTTATCGCTCCGACGGATTTATCGTTGCCACCCCGACCGGATCAACTGCATATTCCCTCTCGGCTGGCGGCCCTGTGCTTTCTCCGAAGCTTAAAGGTATATGCTTAACGCCGATATGTCCGCACTCCCTTACAGCAAGACCGATAATAGTTCCTGAGGATTCTCATATCGAAATCAAATATCTTTCACCCCAGCCGTCACCGTCGCATCTGACAGTTGACGGTAACGAGGCAGACATGCTCTACTGCGGTGACTCGGTAACTGTACGCCGTTCGAGTGTGAGCGCCGATTTTATTCGTTTGAATAAAAAGCGTAACGTCAGCTTTTACGATATTTTAAGAGAAAAAATGTCTGATTGAGGAAACGAAAATGAAGTACAAAAGACATAATAAAATAATTGAGATCATAACCGAATACGATATCGAAACACAGGACGAGCTTATAAGCAAGCTTCGCGAGTCGGGCTTCGACGTAACTCAGGCGACGGTATCTCGCGATATTCGTTCCCTCAAGCTCGTTAAAGTGTCGACACCCGATCACCGATATAAGTACGCGCTTTCGCCCCGTGACGATATTCATATTTCAACAAAATACAGAAACATCATCAGAGAGACGATAATCAAGGTCGATTTCGCTAACAACTTCGTGGTTCTCAAGACCTACGCAGGTATGGCTCAGGCGGCGGCTGCCGCAATCGACGGAATGGGCTGGTCGGAGCTTGTCGGAAGCATCGCGGGCGACGACACGATTTTCGTCATGATGCGCGACAACACGGGCGCTATCGAATTTTCTGAAAAACTTAAACAGATAACGAGAGGAAACTGATGTTATCATCACTTCACATTGAAAATATCGCCGTGATAAAGCACGCCGATATTGATCTTGAAAGCGGCTTTCAGGTACTGACGGGTGAAACGGGCGCAGGTAAGAGTATTCTTATCGACTGTATAAATCTGCTTCTCGGCGCGCGTCCGAGTAAGGATCTGATCCGAAACGGTGAAACGAGAGCGACTGTATCGGGACTCTTTACCGATATCGACGCGCCGCTTTCGCGTTTGCCTTCTGAGCTTGATATAACGGCAGACGAGGACGGATGCATAATGCTTACGCGCACCTTTGACCTTGACGGCAAGGCGCAAACGAAGCTGAACGGCAGAACCATCCCCGCGTCGCTTCAAAGGGAAATAATGCCGTATTTCATCAATATTCACGGTCAGAATGACAACAGAATACTTATGTCGCTCTCGGCACAGCTTTCGTATCTTGACGGATATGCAGGCAACGGTGAGCTTCTGAATGAATATTCGGCAGTTTATGAGCAACTTGAAAATTGCCGAAAGAAGATGCTTTCACTCAAGCGCGACGAAAGAGAAAAGGCGCGTATGAGCGAGCTTCTTCGATATCAGGTAAACGAGATCGACGAAGCAAGGTTGAAGCTCGGCGAGGAAGAGGAGCTTGAAAAAAGACGCGAAAAGGTAAAGAACGCGGAAAAGGTATTAAAGCAATCGCGCCTTATAACCAAAGCGCTTTACCGCGGAGAAAAAGCGCTTCCGGCATACGAGCTTATAAAGAAATCGGTATCTGCTCTTGAAAGCATATCGGAATACGTGCCGAATGCGGAAGAGTATATAGAAAAGCTCAATAATATGACGTACGAGCTTGAAGAAATAGGTCTTACCGTTTCGGATATCGCCGAAGCAGATTACGACGATCCTGAAGCTGAGCTTGACGAAATAGAAACGCGTCTCGATCTCATTTCAAAGCTTGAAAAGAAGTACGGCATCGGTATCGAGGAGATCCTTTCGTTCCGTGATAAAGCAGCAAATGAGCTTAAAGAGATCGAGCAGGCGGACGAGCTTCTTGACGAGCTTCGGATCGAATATTCACAGCACAAAAAGAAAGCGTCAGAGCTTGCTTCGCGCCTGACGGAGAACCGTCAAAGGGCGGCGATAACACTTGAAAAGAGCGTTGTAGACGAGCTATCGTATCTTGAAATGCCGAAGGTGCGCTTCAATGTAGAGATTAAGCCGTCGCTTGACGAAAACGGCAAAACGAAGCTGATAAAGCAGGGCGCTGACACGATAGAATTCCTTTTGTCGGCAAACCCGGGCGAGCCGCTTAAACCGCTATCGAAGATTGCGTCGGGCGGTGAGCTTTCAAGAATAATGCTCGCGCTCAAGAATATAAACTCTTACGGAAGCGAGGGCGAGACGCTGATATTCGACGAGATCGATACGGGCGTATCGGGTAAGACCTCGCAGAAGATCGGAATACGGCTTCGCGCACTATCCGAAAAGAATCAGGTAATATGCGTTACTCACTCGGCGCAGATAGCCGCAGAGGCACACGAGCATTATCTGATAAAGAAACAGGAAATTGACGGCAGGGTAGAAACCTCCGTTACACCTCTTAACCGAGAGGGAAGAATAAACGAGCTTGCCCGTATAATGGGCGGCGTAAACATCACAGACAAGCTTCTTCAGTCAGCGGCAGAAATGCTCGATACGGCAGGAAGCGAGGCATAAGAAAGGAAAAAGAAAATGACACTTTACGACGAACTGATCGCAAGAGGTCTTATCGCTCAGGTAACTAACGAGGATGAGATTAAAACTATGATTAACGAAGGCAAGGCGACCTTCTATATCGGCTTTGACTGTACTGCTGACAGCTTGACTGCAGGTCACTTTATGGCGCTTACACTTATGAAGCGTCTTCAGATGGCAGGCAATAAGCCGATCGCTCTTATCGGCGGCGGTACTACCATGATCGGTGATCCTTCAGGCAGAACCGATATGAGAAAGATGCTCACCAAAGAGGACATCGATCATAACGCAGAATGCTTCAAGCGTCAGATGGAGAGATTCATCGACTTCTCAGAGGGCAAGGCGCAGATGATAAACAACGCTGACTGGCTTCTTAAGCTTAACTATGTTGAGCTTCTTCGCGAGGTCGGTGCGTGCTTCTCGGTAAATAATATGCTCAGAGCAAAGTGCTACGAGCAGAGAATGGAAAAGGGACTTTCCTTCCTCGAATTTAACTACATGATCATGCAGTCCTACGACTTCTACTACCTCTTCAAGGAGTACGGCTGTAATATGCAGTTCGGCGGTGATGACCAGTGGTCGAATATGCTTGGCGGTACAGAGCTTATAAGAAGAAAGCTCGGCAAGGACGCACACGCTATGACGATAACGCTTCTCACCGACTCGCAGGGCAAGAAGATGGGTAAGACCGCAGGTAACGCAGTTTGGCTCGACGCTAAAAAGACCAGTCCCTACGACTTCTTCCAGTACTGGCGTAACGTAGCTGACTCCGACGTTCTCAAGTGCATCAGAATGCTCACCTTCCTTCCGATCGAAGAGATCAACGAAATGGATAAATGGGAGGGCGCACAGCTCAATAAGGCAAAGGAGATCCTCGGCTACGAGCTTACTAAGATGGTTCACGGCGAGGAGGAAGCAAATAAGGCACTTGAAGCATCGAGAGCTGTATTTGCGAACGGCGGTGTTTCTGCCGATATGCCTACGACCGAGCTTACTGCCGACAATTTTGTTGACGGCTCAATTCTCGTTTCCGACCTTCTCGTGCTTGGAGGTCTTGCACCCTCAAAGGGCGAAGCAAAGCGTCTTATCCAGCAGGGCGGTATTCTCGTAAACGACGAAAAGGTTGTACAGTTCAACGCAAGCGTAGCACTTGATGCCTTCGGCGACGGACTTATCGTAAAGAAGGGCAAAAAGGTATTCCACCGCTTTACCGTTAAGAACTGATAACACATTACGGCATATTTCATATAATATGTAAAAAACGAAAGGAGCAGATAATATGCTCTCAAACTCAAGTATTCTTGAGCAATATCTTGAAGAAGCCGAGAGGGAAGACCGACTTACGTTCAGACGCGATTTTCCTCTCTCCTCGCTCTCGTCATTCCGCATAGGCGGTAACGCGTCTTACGTGATATATCCGTCGACGCCCGACGAGCTTGCGTCGCTTTCGGCTCTTTGCCACAGTATAAGTATTCCTAATATCGTTATCGGCAACGGCTCAAATCTTCTCTTTTCCGACAGCGGATACGAGGGTGCCGTTATCGTTACGACGCAGATAAAGGATATAAAGATCGACGGAAATACCGTTAAGGTCGGAAGCGGAGCTTCGCTTACGCATCTTGCTTCGGTAGTTGCCGAGGCATCTCTCACAGGCCTTGAATTTGCATACGGTATTCCCGGCACCGTCGGTGGCGCGGTCTATATGAACGCAGGCGCATACGGCGGCGAGATCAAGGACGTTTGCGTTTCGGTCAAGGTTTATGACGGCGGAAACGATGAGATATACGATATTAAAGCTGAGGATTGCGGATTCGGTTACCGTGAAAGTATTTTCCAGAACAGCGACAAGATCATTCTCGGAGCAAAGCTTGTTTTAAGAGAGGGTTTGAACTCCGAAATTACCGAGAAAATGAACTGCCTTATGCAGCAGCGCATTGACAAGCAGCCGCTTAACTATCCCTCGGCAGGCAGTACCTTTAAGCGTTACCCGGGATATTTTTCGGGCAAGCTTATTGAAGAAGCGGGTCTTAAGGGTTATACGATCGGCGGCGCGCAGGTGTCTGAAAAGCACGCGGGCTTTATTATCAACGTCGGTAACGCAACCGCGTCTGACGTTCTTGTGCTTATCGGCCATATCCGCGAAGTAATTAAGGAAAACGTCGGAATTGAGCTTCAAACCGAAGTAAAATATATAGAAAATCCGGCAGATCAATAATATGTACGAGTCATTTTCACAAGACGTAAAAAATGAAATAGCATCCTTACACATAAAGAATAAGTGCTGTAAAAAGGCTTATTTGCGCGGAATGATATTCGGCATGAACGCGCCCGACGAAGACGCGCTTTATCTTGAAAGCGAAAACCCGTCGGTCGTAATGCACTATGCGAAGCTAATTAAGGAAATAACGGGACGCCGCAAGGAAAGCGATATTTCCTTTACCGCGATAACAGACAGTGACCGCTTAAAAGAGCTTTGCGAGCTGCTTGAGATCTCGTCCGTCATTGACGCGCAAACAGAGATAAACGGCTGTGAGGAATGTGTAAAGGCATTTATTAAGGGGGCGTTTCTTACCTGCGGAACTGTTACCTATCCCGAGAACTCGTATCACATGGAGTTTCTCGTCCGCGGTAACGAAAGGGCGGAAATGCTCATGTCGCTTCTTGACGGAATAGGCACGAATCCGAAGCTGATCGAACGCAGAAGCGGATTTTTCGGTGTGTACTTCAAGGATAGCGAAAGCGTGCTTGATATGTTCGGAATTCTGGGAGCAAATAAGGCTACCTTCAAAATGCTCGACGTAAAAATGTATAAGGATTTCCGCAATAACATAAACCGCCTCAATAACTGCGAAATGGCGAACATGGGAAAGACGGCGGCGGCTTTTGAAGCACAAATGCGGGCGATCGAAAAGATCGTTTCGGCAGGAAAGCTGGACGAGCTTCCAGACGAATTAAAGGTCACCCTTGACCTTCGCGCGGCATTCCCGAGCGCGACGTTAAAGGAGCTTGCGGAAATGCACACTCCGCCGATAACCAAATCGGGTGTGAACCACAGATTGCAAAAAATACAGCTTTTTGCAGATAAATTATAAGGACAGTTTCATCGGCTGAGAGGGCAAGCCCCTCTGTCAGGTCGAATCACCCATCAAGGAGATCCGCGATTATGCCTATGAGCAGGGCTTTCGCATCGTAGTCGAGAGCGAAACTCTTACTCCTGACGGAATGACTGAGGCGAAGGAATGCATCGAATTCCTTAAAACGATAGACTGATAATTTTGTAAATTCACTGAAAGGAGGATAAGGCGATGTCCGATTTCGTGCATCTGCATCTGCATACCGAATACAGCTTGCTTGACGGTGCCTGCCGTTTGAGCGAGATACCGAAGCGAGCAAAGGAGCTTGGGCAAAGTTCGGTTGCGATAACCGACCACGGCGTGATGTACGGAGTCGTCGGATTTTACAATGCTTGTAAGGACGCGGGCATCAAGCCGATCATCGGCTGTGAGGTCTACGTTGCGTCAAAATCGCGCTTCGATAAAACGGGAAGCGGCGAAAACGAGCCGAATCACCTTGTTCTTCTTGTTAAAAACGAAGTCGGATATAAGAATCTGACGTACATGGTCTCATGTGCTCATACTGAGGGCTTTTATCGTAAGCCGAGGATCGACCTTGACCTGCTTTCAGAGCACGCAGACGGTCTTATTTGCCTCTCTGCATGCCTTAGCGGTATGATCCCGCGGCTTGTTATGTCGGGTAACGTTAGCGAGGCGGAAGAATACGCAAAGAAGCTTGACGGTATCTTCGGCAGAGGCAATTTCTTCCTTGAGCTTCAGGATGAGGGCATCGAAGGACAGAGAATGGTCAATGAGTGCATAGCTGGTATCTCTGAGCATACGGGAATACCGCTTGTTGCTACGAATGACGTTCATTATCTTCGTAAAGAGGACGCATTTACGCAGTCGGTAATGATGTGTATTCAGACAAATAACGTCATCTCCGACGGCAGACCCATCGGCTTTGAGACCGATGAGTTCTATATGAAAAGCGGAGACGAAATGACGAAGCTTCTCGGCAGGTACGAGGGCGCTATCGAAAACACCGTTAAGATCGCAGAGATGTGTAATTACGATTTTGTTTTCGGAAAGACGTTTCTTCCGCGCTTTGATCCTCCCGATGGACTTAACGCGAAGGATTACCTTCGTCAGCTCGCATACGAGGGGCTTGAACGCCGCGAAAAGGACGGCAGTATAGTTTACGACGAAAGCTTTAAGCGTGAGGACTATAAGCTTCGTATCGACTACGAGCACGTCGTAGTCACCTCAATGGGCTATGCATCTTATTACCTCATAGTTTCCGATTTTGTAAACTATGCAAAATCAAAAATGATACCTACGGGTCCCGGACGCGGATCGGGCGCAGGAAGCTTGATAGCTTATCTGCTCGGAATAACCGAGGTCGATCCCGTCAGATACGGACTGCTTTTTGAGTCGTTTTTGAATCCTCAAAGAGTCAGTATGCCCGATTTTGATATAGACTTTTGCTACCGCCGTCGCGACGAGGTCATCGACTACGTTGCCCGCAGATACGGTGCTGAGCACGTCTCACAGATCGTGACCTTCGGTACGCTTGCGGCAAAAGCGGCGCTCCGAGACGTCGGACGTGCGCTCGGAATGGCATATTCTAAAGTCGATAGCGTTGTGCGTGCGCTTCCTGAGCACAAGGGCGGCGTGTCTCTTACCGAGGCTGTAAACGATAAATCGTTCCGCGCTTTATGCGACGGAGACGACGAGATAAGAGAGCTTGTGCGTATTGCGACTGCCCTTGAGGGTATGCCGAGAAATTCCTCTACCCACGCGGCAGGCGTCGTAATTACCGATAAGCCGGTCCACGAGTACGTTCCATTATCGGTAAACGGTGATACAGTCGTTACGCAGTTCGACATGGATACCGTAGCGAAGCTCGGACTTCTTAAGTTCGACTTTCTTGCGCTTCGTTATCTTACCGTTATCGACGATACCGAAAAGCTCGTCAGAGTAGAAAAGGATTCATTCCGCGTCTCCGAAATACCTTTTGATGACGAGGCGACCTACGAGCTTATATCGTCGGGCAGAACAGACGGACTTTTTCAGCTTGAGAGCGAGGGAATGCGTCAGCTTCTTATACAGATGAAGCCGAGAAGCATAACCGATATAATGGTCGCCATCGCCCTTTACAGACCGGGACCGATGGACGCGATACCGAGATTCCTCGAAAACCGCGCCGACAGAAGCAAAATAAAGTATAAGATACCGTGTCTCAGTGAAATTCTTGACGAGACCTGCGGCTGTATCGTTTATCAGGAGCAGGTAATGCAGATATTCCGTTCGGTTGCGGGATATAGCTACGGTAAGGCAGATATTGTCCGTCGAGCGATCGCAAAGAAAAAGCCGGGCGTTATCGAAAAAGAGCTTGATAATTTTATCAAGGGCGCGCTTGAGCAGGGTTATTCCGAAGAAGATGCGCGCGAGCTTTACGGTCAAATGACCGACTTCGCAAATTACGGCTTCAAAAAGAGCCACGCGGCAGCGTATGCCTTCATTTCTTATCAAAGCGCATATCTCAAGACCCATTACGCGCCAATGTATTACGCATCGCTGATCTCGTCGGTATTCGGCAATCAGGCGAAGATGGGCGAATATATAACGGAATGCGCGAAGATGGGAATAAAGACGCTTCCACCTGATATTAACGAAAGCGGAACGGGCTTTTCCGTCAGCGGCGGTAATATCCGTTACGGACTTCCCGCGATAAAGAACGTCGGTGCGCAGTTTATTCAGCGCGTAGTTGATGAAAGACGGCTAAGACCGTTTAAGTCCTTTTATGATTTTGCTTCCCGTATGCAAGGAAGTGACCTCAATAAGCGTCAGATAGAGTCGCTTATTAAGGCGGGAGCATTTGATAGCTTGGGCGTATACAGAAGCCGATTGCTGTCTGCGTATTCCGAGATAATCGAATCGCTTAACCGCAAGGCGCACGGAAGTGTTGCCGGTCAGTTAGATATGTTCTCGTCCGATACTGTTGAGGTAAGGTATCCCGATATTCCGGAGTTTACACTTCGTGAAAAGCTTCGCTTTGAAAAGGAAAGCGCGGGAATGTACTTCTCGGGTCATATTCTTGACGATTACGGAAAGAACATTTCCGATATTTCTCACGAAAGTATTCGCGCCGTTCTTGAGCACGAATATAAGGAAAAGCAAACCATTACTGTAGTCGGTGCAATTACCTCGGTTACAAAAAAGGTAACGAAAAACGGCGATCTGATGCTGTTTATATCCGTTGAGGACAGGAACGGCGAGATCGAGGTCCTTGTTTTCCCGAAAACAGTTACCGAATATGGACAGCTTCTTTCGCTTGATAACGCTATCGCGCTCGAGGGCGAGGTCTCTTATAAGGACGATGAAGTAAAGCTCCTCATGAGACGAGCAAAGCCGCTTGTCAGCGACGATAAGTATGTGCCGTCGCCAAAGGAAACGGCACCGGTAAAGCCAACGGAGGACAAGCCGAAAAAGCTGTATATAAAGGTTGATAATATGTCCTCGCCGCTATTTAAAAGGGCAATTGCTGTTTGTGAGATCTTTGAAGGAAAGATTCCTGTCGTTGTTTATGAAAGCGACACTAAACACTACGTTTCTTCTTCAATAATGACCGCCCCGACCGACTTCGTGATTAACGAACTGAACGAAATACTCGGAATGGGAAGCGTTGTTTTAAAATAGCTTTATGAATTTCATCATAATTCATACTGTGTTCAAATGTTGGGTTTAGAATTATTTCAGAAAGTGTGAAAGGAAAAAGCTTCATACTATGAACAAAAATAAAAAGAAGATAAATTGGAATGACGAATTTGCCAAAAGCATAGGTGTTCTCGGCAAGGCACTACTGAAGGGTCTTGGCTGGGCTTTCAGCATCTTCATTACCATCGGTCTTATCGGTGTTATAACGGGCGTTATCGTTGGCGGTGCTTTCCTGTTGTACGTCAAGAATCATCTTGATACGAGTGTGGACGACTTTGCCATAATGGCACATGAGCGCAGCCTTACGACTTCAATCAGCTATGTTGATTCCGACGGAAAAATTGTTGAGATCGAATCGGAGCGCTTGAGCGCCGCTGAAAACCGAATGTGGGTATCATACTCGGATATGGGAGATTATTTGCCGCAGGCGTTTATAGCTATCGAGGATAAGCGCTTTGAAAGCCACGACGGTGTCGACTGGGTCAGAACCATTAAGGTTACCCTCGACTATTTCCTCGGAGGCGGCTCTCAGGGCGGCTCGACGATAACTCAGCAGCTTATCAAAAACATAACCGGTGACGATGACGTAACCATTCAGCGTAAAGCCCAGGAGATTTTCAAGGCGCTGAATCTTGAAAAGAGATATGATAAAACCGAGATACTTGAAATGTATCTCAATAATATTTATCTCTCGCAGTCGTGCTACGGTGTCGGAGCCGCTTCATATGCTTATTTCGGCAAGGAGCCGTCCGAGCTTACCTTGATAGAAGCCGCAGCAATTGCTGCGATTACTCAGAACCCCTCGAAGTGGGACCCGATAATACACCCCGAAAACAACAGTATTCGCCGTAATCAGGTAATCAAGCTGATGTACGAGCAGGGAAGAATTACACAAGAGGAATATACTGCCGCATATAAGCAAGATCTTGTTCTGAATCCTCCTGAAACCGATACTGATATCGGTATTTCAATAAAATCGTGGTATACCGATGCGGCTCAGCAGGAAGCGATACAGCTTCTTATGGACGAGTTTGGATATACTGAGAGCTATGCTTCCAAGATTCTTCTTACGAGCGGATTCAATATCGTTACGGCGCAGGATCCTAAGGTGCAGTCGGTTCTTGAAAAGTACTACGAAAACGATTCGTACTGGCCGAGATATGATGAATCTCCGATTCAGCCGAAATCGTCAGCTGTAGTTATTGACCCCGAAACAGGTAACGTTCTCGGATTGGTCGGTGACCGCGGACAAAAAAATATTAACCTCGGCCTCAATTATGCAACCCAAACAAGACGTCCTTCGGGATCGTCAATCAAGCCGCTTTCTGTTTACGGACCGGGACTTGAATTTGGAGTTCTGACTTACGGCTCGGTGTTTGACGATGTTCCGATAAATTTCGGTAATCAGAATGTCAATCCCGAGACCGGCGCGATTTCTTATTCGAGAAAGAGCGGATATCCGCATAATACGCCTAACCGTTATGCTGGTCTTCAGACCGTCCATGAGGCCGTAAGAGTTTCTAAAAACACGGTTTCATGGAGAGCACTTGATGCTCTCGGTCTTCAGAACTCATTCGACTACCTGACTGAAAAGCTTGGTATGTCAACGCTCGTTGCAAGACGAGTAAATTCTGCGGGCGTTATATTCTCGGATATATCCTATGCTCCGCTTGCCATGGGTGAGTTTACCTATGGAGTGACGGTTAAGGAAATGACTGCTGCATATCAGATATTCGTAAACGGCGGTATCTTTAACGAGGAAAGAATAGTTCTTCAGATCCTCGATGCAAACGGTAACGTGATCGTTGATAATACCAGAAAGAGTGAAATTGTAATGAGTGCGGAAAATGCCGCAATCATGACCAAGATGCTCGAGGAGGTAGTTGACAATGGTACGGCTACCGAGGTCACATTGAGAAGCAAAATTGACTGTGCAGGCAAGACCGGTACCACCAGCTCGAAAAAAGACCAGTGGTTCGTCGGATATACCCCTTATTACGTTTGCGGAATATGGTTCGGTTATTCGATGCCGCGTTCGCTTGAGAAGTTCAGCGGCGTTCCCGAGATAATGTGGAACAAAATAATGGGCGAGCTTGTAGCAGATAAGATTGCAGCATCCAAAAACGGCGGTGAAAAGCTTAAGACCTTTACCGTTCCGAGAAGCGTTACGACTGCGACTTACTGCAAGGACTCCGGTATGCTTCTTACGGATGCTTGTAAAAAGGACCCGCGCGGAAGCCGTGCCGAAATCGGTTATTTCGTAAGAGGAACCGAGCCGACCGAGTATTGTACGGTTCATTTCCTTGCTGACCGAGATTCGAAGACTAACGGTATGATGACTCCCTACTGTCCTGCAGAAAATGCCGTAAAGGTTGGTATGCTCAATGTCATGCGTCAGTTCCCGTTTAATATTTACGTCGACGATGCTGAATATACGGGACAGATACTTCCGGATGATTATTCCTTCGCCGGTATAAACTATACGACGTGCTACTATCAGAACATGCTTCCAAAGGGCTTTTATACCGGTACACACCGAGATTCGAGCCGTTACAACCTTGCTTGTATGTGGCATATTCTCCATCCTGAGAACGGTACGGAAAATACAACAAGTTCTGTGCAGATTCCTGCTACCGAGTCAAGTCTTAAAGACATTTTGAACGATCTGGCTTCGTAAATATAATTAAAAAGGTGTTATCAAACGGATAACACCTTTTTATGTGCGCTTAATTCGCATGAAATAGTTTGTAGCGATCAATTGAGTCTTGAATGATCTGAAGCGCCTCTGTATGACCAAACAGGTCGCGGACGGCTGTTTCTTTGTTTTCGAGCTGCTTGTATACCTTGAAGAAGTGTACCATTTCCTCAAATATATGGCGCGGAAGATCGGAAATGTCCTTTATCGTATTGTAGTTTGGATCGGAGAAGGGAATTGCAATGATCTTGTCATCATTCTTTCCGCCGTCGAGCATTCGCATAACGCCGATAGGGTATACCTGAACAAGTGTCATGGGATTTATCGGTTCGGCGCAAATGACGAGGACGTCAAGCGGGTCATCATCATCTGCAAAGGTGCGGGGAATGAATCCGTAGCTTGCAGGGTAGTGCGTAGATGTATATAGGACACGATCGAGACGGAGCAGACCTGTTTCCTTGTCAAGCTCGTACTTGTTTTTGCCGCCCTTTGGAATCTCTATTACTGCCGTAAAGTTGTCCTTGTTGATAAATTTTGGATTGATGTCGTGCCAGATATTCATAAGGATTCTCCTTTCTTATAGAACAGATATATTATATCACACCGTTTTCACAGCGTCAATAGAAAAGAATTCTTGACAAAAGTATGGCGAAATGTTAATATATTTGAAGATGAATTTCGGAGATAATATGACTGATATTAAAAATGCGACGACAAAAAAGGCAATGATAGCCCTTATATTTTCGCTTGCATGGCCGACTATGCTTGAGCAGCTTATGCAAACGGCAGTTCAGTACGTTGACCTGGCAATGGTTGGTTCCTTGGGAACCGATGCAGCGGCGGCAGTCGGTTCAACCACAACGGTAAACTGGCTTCTCGGAAGCACAATTTCAGCACTGGGTGTAGGTTTTCTTGCTATTATTGCTAAGGCGATAGGTGCGTCGGACAAACCGTTTGTGAAGCGCGCGTCTGCTCAGACAGTTTTTATTACACTTGTGGCTGGAATCGTCTTCACCGTTCTCCCGCTTTCGTTGAGTCCGATCGTTCCTGCTTTGATGAACGTCAAGCCGCATTTGCGTCACGATGCCGCACTATACTTTTTTATTTTGTATACTCCTATGCTTTTCCGTACGGCGAGCGTCATATTCGGTACGGCTTTGCGTGCATCCGGCGACACAAAAACGCCTATGCGCGTCGGTGTTCTTGTCAACATAGTCAACGTGGTTTTAAACTTCTTTATGATATACGGTACTCGTACGGCTAATGTCTTCGGTGCTGAAATTACAGTTTTTGGCTTTGGATGGGGCGTTATCGGCGCGGCGGTCGCAAGTGCAATCGCGTTTGCAGTCGGTGGTATTCTGATTACGGTTTCACTGTTTATACATCCTGTTTTATCCCCTCGCGGAGAAAGCATAAAGCCGGATATCTCTATTCTCAAACCTTGTCTCAAGGTTGCACTTCCCAATATGCTTCAAAGGTTCTGCACGTCCTTTGGATACGTTTGCTTCGCTTCTATGATTAATTCTCTCGGAGAGGTCGCAACCGCCGCTCACACCTTTGCAAACACGGTAGAATCCGCCTTTTATATTCCCGGTTATGGTATGCATACGGCGGTAGCCACACTTGCAGGCAATGCATACGGCGCTAAGGACAATGTGAGAATGAAGCAGATGACTTCAATGATAATAAAGATTGAAATACTGCTTATGATCGCATCCGGAGGGCTTCTGTTTGCGTTAGCTCCGACCCTGATGGGCTTCTTCTCAAACGATACTGAGGTAATACGGTTAGGTGGAGCCGTATTGCGTATGGTTGCTCTTTCCGAGCCCTTCTACGGCATATCGATAATAATTGAGGGAATGCTGCTTGGTGTAGGACAAACTGTTACGCCCTTCAAATTCAACGTAATCGGAATGTGGGGTGTAAGAATTATAGGTACGTTTGTCATGACATCATTCTTTTCCGGCGGACTCAAATCAGCATGGGCGTGCATGATCGCTCATAATCTCTTAATCTTTGTGCTATACGTGGTTCATTATAAAAAGGGTAAATGGAATCCTTTGGAAAACAAAAAAGCTTGACCGTAAGGTCAAGCTTTTTTGTTACTCTTTCGAAGAAGATGATGAAAGCTGTTTATTTGCCTCAATCTCATCGGGAAGGAGCTGATTTCCGCTTCTGTCTCTTGTCACGATAAGGATAACCGAAATTGTGATAATTGAGCCAATGAGGAGAACGGCAAATACCATCATAAGTATAAGAATGGTTTTTAGTGTATCGAATGAGAAGCTTCCGAGGTTAAGTCCGCCCTTGCTTGGAGGAGTGAATTGCTCTTCGATACCGCCTATCAGGAAGCCCGGCTGCTTGGGACCGGAAGCAGGAACGGAATGTCCGCAAGAGCAAGCATAATATTCGTTGCCCTCAGCGTCGGTAAGAGCATCACCGTAATCGTGTGCAACCGACTCGTTGATAGTTACAGCGCATCCAACACAAACAGTAAAGTGGTTATTTCCGTCATGCGCTAATACAGTTGCTCCGACGTGTTTACTCTTGTCCTTTGCGATAACGGTGGAGTCCTTGGATATCTCTTTAATTGCATTATCATCGTTATAGAGCGTCTGACAGTATAGGCAGTGATAGTGTGTGTTAACGCCTTCTTTTTCGCAGGTGCTTGCTATACCGATTACCTCTATTAACGAGTGTCCTGTCTTTTCCAAAGTGATTTCTGACTTGACAGAGCAATTCTTGCACTTTCCGACAATGCTGCCGTCAGTAAGACATTCGGGAAGTGTAACGGTTGCGTTTCTGTTATCAATGTTGTGTTGAATTGTTTCAAAGGTGCAGGTGAGCACTATGTTGTCACCACTTTTGGCGATAGTCACGCCGTGTCCGTTGATAGATGCGGATTCAAGAGCAAAGATATATCCGCTGTTTGGGGCGAGTGTTACCTTAACTGTGTATTGCTTATTGCACGCAAATTTTGTTGCGCTGCTTCCGCCTGTCGAGAAGGAAATACTCTTGACTGCGCAGTTTGTATCTGTCTTTGCTCCTGAGGTTTTTGCGGTAGCACCCGCAACCGGCTCAACGATTCCGCTGACCTTAACGTTTCTAATGTATTTGTCTGTATTTCGCGGAATGAAGTAAGCGGTAACAAATCCAAATTCTCCGTCTATAACCGAATGTGCCATCGGTATGGCGTTTGTGAACGTAATTTCTGATTTAATAATCTTATTACCGGGAGTAATATGCCAGTGAACGCGCACATAATATATGCTTCCTGCCTCAATTGTGTGTGTGAGGAAGTCTATACCGTCATCGGGATCAAAGTCATGGTCTGTCTCTGTATCGTTTGCAATATCGGAGTATCCGATTACTTTTCCGTCCTTGTACCAATATACGGTAGCTACTCCGTATATGTTTACGTTTGCCTTGGAAAGCGGCTGACCAATTTTAAGGGTTGGAAGGTAGATCTGACGTCCACCGGTTGCCAAGGTTGCAATAGTGTAGGTAACTGTTAGCTCTGTTTTGTCCTCATTTAGAGAAACTGCGACGGTGGACGGGTGAACAGAGGAGGCAATCGTTGAATCGGAGAATATGCTGTTTTCGGGATCCGAAAGCTTATATACGACAGTCAGTACGTATTTCTTTTTACTTGCAAATTTTGTGAAATCTGCGTCTGCGTCAGTCTTCCAGGTGTAGCTGTCGATTACTACCTTAGAGCTGTCAGGAGTTGACGCAATAGAGGGGGCCGCGGGCTTAGAGCTTTCTGCCGGCGTTCCAAAGTCGACCTTAATCTCGTAAATTGGAGTTTTTTCGCCTTCAACGGGAGTAAATACTGCGGAGTTTTCCTTGTACGAGCATGCGGTGCAGGCTCTTGTCATCTGAATAGTGTCTTCGGAAGAACCGCTTTCTGCCCAATCGGAGTATGTGTGCTTTGCGCTTGAGATAATGTATCCGCAAACCGTGCATACCTTATCATGAGTAAACTTATTTGAAATGTATTCTGTCGTTTTGTGCGAACATGCAGTTGATATCCAAGCGGATACTGTTGCGTTTTTGCCGTCAGGCGACGGAGCGATGAACGACGATGAAGCACCGGGAAGGAAGGAGATTCTCGTGTCGCAGGTAAATATGTAACCGTTCTTTGACGAAAGCTCCAAAACAACGAAATATGTGGAGTTCTCCTTGAGTGTAACAGGAGATTCAATTGCTGTAGAGGAATCTCTTTCGTACCACTTAATGCTGTCGATCTGATAATTTACGTTTGACGGCACCTTGAAGGTAGGTGCTGTGCCTTCGTAATAATGGTTGTTGTCATCAATTGAGGAGGGAGTGAGAGAAACGGCGGCAAGAATTTTTTTGTTCGTAGTATCAAGGTTTATTGTTCTCGATACCGTAGTCAGCGTATAATTCTTGAAGGTTTCTGTTATAACGCATGCAAATGAATATCTGGTGCCATGAGCGAGTGTGATACCGTTGCTTGCAAGCTTCGAAAGATCAAGCGTTGCTTTGTCAGAGTTGGATATAGGCGTTACGGTTCCCGAAATGGAAATTGCATACCAGGAATATGAAATAGTGCTTTCGGAGTTGAAATAAGGTGTATATCCTGACGATAATGTTCCTTTTGCACCGGGAGTATAGCTTCCCGAGGTGAGTGAGGAAGTAATAGTTGCAAAATCCGCCGTGTCCGGAACGAGGTAAACGGGAGCGCCGTCAAGAGCATCAGCGGTCTTTTCAAGAGGTGCGCCATTCTGATATAGAGATTTTCTTGAATTACCCGGAATGAATACGGTAGGAAGATTGAGCTTTCCGTAGTATTCACTTACGTTTACCGTTGCAAAGTCCATGTAATCGGACAAACGCTCGTTTACTGATGGCGTGGTTTCGAATTTTCCGGCCTTGATCTTTGACTTTGACGTTGAGTCAAGTGAGAATACGTCGGCACCGTACGCACCGAGGAAGTTGCCGTCGTTAACCGTTACGTTTGCCTTTGATTCGGCTCTGATACAAACGGAGGCAGGCTTTTCCTCGTTCCAACCCTTTAGGTTGGGAAGAATATTCTGACGCTTTCTTCCGGTTGCTTCAAAGTTACCGCCGTTTACCGTCAGGTTTGCTTTTGAAGCAACGGTAATGACAGTACCGCATACAGTATTTTCTGCGAAGCCGTTAAAGTACTCAAATTTCTTATCAATAATACCTGCAGCCCTGTGAAGCCATTCTTTTTCAGTGTTTCCCGCTACGAGGTTACCGCTGTTTACCGTTAGTGTAGCACCTTCAGATAGATAGATCAGGTGTCTTCCCGTTACTACCTTAAAATCAACGTATTCCTCATTTTCGGAGTAAAGATGGATACCGCCGGTATAGGATAAAGCTCCCGTTTCGTTCGGCGAAGAGTCGCTAATTGTAAGTTTTCCGCTCTTTTCAACCTTTATAAGCGTAGAATCGTTTGTGTTATCCTTAAGGTTAGCAGTATTTTGAATAGCAACCTTGTGACCGTTAAGATCAATTGAAATTTCTTTTGTGACCGTATAACGGTATTCTTCGTATTCCGTTACCGTGATTACTATGTCACCCGAAAGGGAATAACTTCCGCCTTCTCCTTCGAGAGCCGCGCGTAACTCCGCTTCGTTTGCAATCGCGGTTGCAGCTTCTGCGGCGCTCACTCCGTAATGAACGGGCAGCACTAATGAAACTGAAGAAAGCACCGTCATTACGGCGATGATTAACGCAGTGATTTTGCTTGGTTTAACTGACATTTCTCATAACTCCTTGTTTGATGAAAAAATACATTCATATCAGTATAACATAATAATAATATATTTTCAATAGGTAAGAAAGAAAAAAGCCGCTTAATCAGCGGCTTTTGACTATTTAACTTGTTGTTTCGGTGTCGCGTGCAGAGGTTGGAGAGACTCCCTTCAGCTTTTTGTACATAGCAGAGAAGTATGCTATATTATTATATCCGCATTCCGTGGCGATCTGGGTTACCGTCTTAGAAGTCGAGCGAAGCTTCATTTCCGCATGGTTGATGCGCGTTATGTTTAAGAAATCTTTAAAACAACGTCCTGTCACGCGTTTGAAGTTGCGGGAAAAATATGAATACGACATAAATAGCCGTTCTGACATGGAAGCAACTGTCAGATCCTCACTGTAATGCTCGTTTATATAAAAAATTGCATCGTCCATTTTCTTTGACAAGCCTTCGGAGCTATCTGCAAAAATTTGATCAGCATTTGACTGCTCTGACAGATTCTTAAGAACAGTTGAAATTATTATCGCAGCGTTTGCTTTCATTAAAATGTCTTTGCCGAGAAATTCTTCCTGAGAGAGCTTTCTCAATTCGCCGAAGCGGGAAGAAATTCCGAGAGCGGCACATTCATCTTTTTTCCAAACATTTTTGTTTGCTGAGTGAAACCGCGAAAGAAGCGACGTATATCTCATGCCGTCTTCCTTGTATGCGTATGATATTACATGTGGCATGGACATAAACAGTACCGACAATTCGCATTTATCATCAAGGGGGTATATACTGTGTACGGCGTTTGCTCTGAATAGTACCAAGTCACCTGAGGAAACATTGGCTTGAGTGTCGTCACTGACGATCAAAGCACTTCCGCGCGTCATATAAAGAAGCTCTACGAGCTGATGAATATGAGGTGAAGCCGGACTTTCACGTTCAAGAGCTTCCGTGAAAAATTGAATACCGTCATGTATAGCTTGCGGATTAAGCTCGTTTCTGATATTTGTGTTATTCATTATACTACCTATGACAAATTATTGATAATATCGGCGCGAATTAATTATAACACACTCTTGAACAAAATGCTATATAATTTTTTAAAATATTTGAATGTTTTTTCAATATTGAACTGTTTGAGCCGTTTTGCTTTAAATGTAATAATCAATAATCAAGCGTTACAATAAATAAAAGCCACGGAAATCGTGGCTTTAAATATATCAGAGCACAAGCGACGGAGCTGTGTAAACTCTTGCCGCAAGCTCTTGATTAAGCATATAAAGGCTTCTCGGGTCGGAACCGAACAGCTCCATTTTGGTGATCAGATCATTGGCGTTCGTTTCCTCCTCGCCCTGTTCCTTTACGAACCAGTCAAGAAACTGCATGGTTCTGAAGTCCTTGACATCGTATGCTGCTGCATATATGTCGTTTATGAGGGAGGTGACGTATTCTTCGTGGTGAAGTCCTGCAAGAAGCACTTCCATGTGAGAGGAGTGATCCGCTTGTGGCTTGTCTATAGCGTCGAGAGTGATCTTCTGGTTTTCATTCTGAAGGTAGTGATAGAAGAGCATAGCGTGATCGCGTTCTTCCTGCGCTTGAATCTTGTACCAATTTGCAAACCCGTCAAGACCCGCATCCTCGAAATAGTTTGAAAACTGTAAGTATAGGTATGCAGAATAAAATTCTTTGTTAATTTGCTGATTTAAAAGCTGGTGTACCTTTTCGTTCATCATAGTATTTACTCCTTGTTTTGAGCGTTGCTCTGTATTTCTTGGTTATATTATATTTTAATTTTGACACATCTTCTGTGATTTAGTCACCAAATCTTAGTGAAATGTATTCTTCCGCATAATGAGCCGCCACCGCACCGTCAGAAACGGCGGTCACAATCTGCCGAAGAGCCTTTGTCCGTACGTCGCCAATTGCAAACACCCCGTCTATATTCGTTTTCGTGGCTTCATCTGCAATTATATAGCCAGAATCGTCGAGATTTAGCTGTTCCCTGAACAGTTCTGTTGCGGGCTTTCTCCCTATACTCACAAATACGCCGTCAACCGAAAGGGAAGAAGCGATATCGTTAACGAGATTTTTAATCTCAATTCCTGTTATGCGCGTATCGTATTCAAGGCTTGTAACGGTTGAGTTCAGGATCAATTCCACGTTTTCGGATTTTAAAAGCGGTTCGTGATATATTTTGGTTGCGCGAAGAGTGTCTCTTCGGTGAATAAGGTAGACCTTTTTGGCGAGGTGAGAAAGATACAATGCATCTGAAACTGCGGTGTTTCCGCCACCTATGACCGCTACGGTTTTTTCTTTATAAAATCTACCGTCACAATGTGCGCAGTAGTGAATCCCTCGTCCGATAAAATTCTCTTCGCCGTTAATTTCAAGCTCTTTTGGGTTTGCACCGGTTGCGATGACAACTGTTTTGGTTAGGAATTCTCCGGACGTTGTCGTTATTCTTTTGATTTTCTCTTCAAGCTCAACAGCGGTTACCTCTGCATATTCAGTCTTGGCTCCGAATCTTTCGGCACCCGATTGCATTTTCGTGCCAAGCGTGAAACCGTCGATCCCGTCCTCGAAGCCCGGATAATTATCAATCTTATCGGTTATTGCCATCTGCCCGCCGACTGACATCTTCTCAATGACAAGAGTATCAAGTCCTGCGCGTGAGCCGTAAAGTGCGGCTGTGTATCCGGCAGGCCCTCCGCCGATTATTATCATATCGTATATTTTGTTCATAATGAGTTCTCCTCTTTACTTTTTCATTTATATTATACGCGCGCAACGTATTTAATTCAGTGACATTGTCACAAAAACGGAAAATAGTTGACACGAGCCAGCAAATTATGTAAAATAAAAGTAATTCTTGCAGGAGAAATATTATGCAAAACCAAGAACTTGTTGATTTGTTTAGACATAGCTTCCCGTTCTGGGACAACATAAGTGAGTGTGACCGCGAAACTTTTATTGCGGTGTCGCATAGGATCAAATTTGATAAGGGGACAAATATTCATAACGGTAACGAATGTACGGGTGTAATACTCGTTAAGAGCGGATCTCTTCGTTTGTATATGCTTTCAGACGAAGGAAAGGAAATAACGCTTTACCGACTGTTTGCAGGTGATATGTGTATTCTTTCGGCATCATGCGTCTTCAATTCGATAACCTTTGACGTGTTCGTCGATTGTGAAGAGGAAAGCGAATGTGTTATAATAGGCGGATGTGCATTCGAGGACGTAGCAAGACGTGTTCCGGAGGTAAAGATTTTTGCACTTGAGACTGCACTGAGCAGATTTTCGGACGTAATGTGGATAATGCAGCAGATATTGTTTATGAGTATGGATAAACGCCTTGCGATATTTCTGCTTGACGAAGCATCGAAGAATGGTACGGATAAAATAAAATTGACCCACGAGCAGATCGCCAAATATATGGGATCTGCCCGCGAGGTCGTTTCGAGAATGCTGAAGTATTTTGCAACCGAGGGCATAATACAATCATCTCGCGCTGACGGTATAACTATAACCGACAGGAAGCGCCTTCGCGCATTAGCACTCTAATAGCGAAAGTATCTGCCCCTTGGGACGTGCGCCTGACGACTGGTTGACTATTTTGCCTTCCTTCATTATTACGAGAGTCGGTATGCTGAATACACCAAATTCGCTTGCTAGCTCGGGGTTGTCATCAACGTTTATCTTGCCGACTACGATATCGTTTCTTTCATTTGCAATCTCATCAATAATCGGCGATACCATTCTGCAAGGTGCGCACCAATCTGCATAGAAGTCGAGAAGTATTGGCTTTCCCTGGTTTTTAATCGATTCAAAATTGTTTTGGTTTATTATCTGAACTGACATTCCATTGTCTCCTTTGTTTTTCATTACGCTTATATTTTACCGCACTTGAGTACCTTATTCAGTGGTTTAGTCACAAATGAAACGTTCTTAACATCCACTGCTTGCTATGATATTACTGTGCAAGGGCGCGTTATCCTGCCGAGGAAAACAACAGAAAAAAGCACTTCTATCGAAGTGCTTTTTTTGGTGCGGGAAACGGGACTTGAACCCGTACAGTGTGAACTACACGCCCCTCAAACGTGCGCGTCTGCCAGTTCCGCCACTCCCGCATATTGTCCCTTGGGACTGTGTTATTATATCACCGCAAAACGAATTTGTCAAGGGCTTTTTTTAAGTTTTTCAATAATTTGACAAAAATTCTATGTTTTCAATCAAATTATATATATTATACCTATTGATATAGCGAGCTAACCGTGCTATAATATAATATTATAGTACATAATTCTATCGAGGAGCTTAA
>JAZNTT010000005.1:0-3324 GCA_045591885.1 Eubacteriales bacterium
GTCGGAAAATTCCCTTAATAAAAAGCCCGTTTGGCAGAGATTTTTTATCATGGTTGCGGGTTCAGTTATGAACCTTATCTTCGGCTTCATTCTCGTCGGAATACTCGTCGGAATGATGGCAAATTCTCTCGGAAATACGACCGTATCGAAGCTTTCGGAAAACTACGAAACGGTTGAGGGCGGACTTCGGGTCGGAGATAAGATCGTATCCATAAACGGCGAAAACGTCCATACCGCGTACGATCTCAGCTATACGATGTTCCGTGACGGCAATAAAACGAATACCGTCGTTGTTATCCGTGACGGCAAGAAAGTTAAGCTTAAAGGAATTGAATTTTACGAAACGCTGACCGACGAGGACGGCAAGGAGTATCAGTCGCTTACCTTCTTCGTTGAAAGAGAAAAGTTCGGCTTCGGTACCTTCTTCAAGCATACCTTTAACCGTTCCTTTACAACCGTTGAAATGATCTGGGAGTCGGTAATTGACCTTATTTCTGGCAAATACGGTCTTGATCAGATGTCGGGTCCCGTGGGTATAACGAACGAGATCGGCAAGGCGGCAAAGACGAATGACGGAGGTCTTAGCCTTATCAACCTTACTGCCGTTATCGCGCTTAACCTTGGAGTTATGAACCTACTCCCGCTCCCCGCGCTTGACGGCGGAAGAATTCTTTTCCTTATTATTGAGGCGATTCGCCGCAAACCGCTCAAGCCCGAGGTCGAGGGTTATATCCACTTTGCGGGAATGGTGCTTCTGCTCCTTCTTATGCTTATAATCAGCTTCAAGGATGTAATTAAACTTTTTGGGTGAGTCATATAAACAGTAAAGAGTTGAGCTGTAGGCGTCATGCAACTGAATACCTTCTCCTGAGGGAGAAGGGGGACCGCAGGCGGAACGCCTGTGGTGGATGAGGAGTAAGTTCCCTCATCCGACACCTCATCCGTCTGCTCCTTCGTCGCAGCCACCTTCTCCCGCTGGAGAAGGTAGATCAGAGTCGAGGTGCTTATTAATGTTCAACACCATATACGAGCGGAGTCTTAAGAAATTGTTGACGCTTACACGGGGTATAAAATGAACTACAACGAATACAGAAGAAAAAGCAAGAAAATAAAGGTCGGTGATCTTTATATCGGCGGAGACGCACCCATTTCGGTGCAGTCGATGACGAACGTGTCGAGCAGCGACTACGACGCTATTTACAGTCAGATGAAGCGGCTTCAGGACGCGGGCTGTGATATTATCAGAATGACGGTTCCCGACGATGATGCGGTAAGAACGCTTCACCGTCTCAAAAGCTCAGACATCACGATGCCTATAGTTGCCGATATTCATTTCAGCCACCGTCTCGCTATCGAAAGTGCTGAGGCGGGTGCAGACAAGATCAGAATAAATCCCGGTAATATAGGTGATGAAAGCCGCGTGAAAGAGGTCGTTACCGCTTGCAGAAATGCAGGTGTTCCGATAAGAATCGGTGTAAACGGCGGATCGCTCGAGAAGGAGCTGCTTAAGAAATACGGCTCGCCTACGCCCGAGGCACTTGCCGAAAGCGCGAGAACACATATTTCGCTTCTCGAAAAATTTGATTTTAACGATATTATCGTTGCGGTAAAATCGTCCGACGTAAGAACGATGCAAAAGGCGATGCGCATTATCGCATCGGAATGCGATTATCCGCTTCACCTCGGCGTTACCGAGGCGGGAACCGAGAAATACGGTACCGTTAAAAGCGCGGCAGGAATCGGTGGGCTTCTTCTTGACGGTATAGGCGACACGCTTCGCGTGTCTCTTACCGACGATCCTGTGACCGAGGTAAATCAGGGTAAGGCGATCCTACACGCGCTCGGTCTGCAAAATAATAACGCTATAAATATAGTTTCCTGCCCGACGTGCGGCAGAACGAAGATCGACCTTATCTCCCTTGCCAAAGAGCTTGAAGACAAGGTCGCTGACATGAAAGTTAATAAACCGCTTACGGTTGCGGTTATGGGCTGCGCCGTCAACGGCCCCGGCGAGGCGCGTGAGGCCGACGTCGGAATTGCAGGCGGAGTTGGAGAAGCACTTCTTTTTCGACGCGGTGAGATAATAAGAAAGATAAAAGAGGACGAGGTCATTCCTACCCTTATTCAGGAGATAATGACGCTCGGAAATTGAAAGGATACGTAAATGGAGACGAAGGTCGCTTTTCTGACAAAATTCAATAAATATTTTCCCGGAATTGACAACAAGATCATTCTCGAAAAAGCGACTGTCAGCCGTTTCCGCGCCGATAAGGACAAGCGACTGCTTGAGGTTTTCGTTGATTTTCCGTCGATAGTTGAAAAGGACGCTCTTTACGCTATCGAAAAAGAGATAGCTGAGGCGTATCAGCTTAACGGAATGATCATTTATCCTCAGTACCGGTCTGAGCTTTTTACCGAAAAGTATCTCCCTGAGGCGATAAAGGAGCTTCAGAGAACGGGTGCCGTCTCGCGCGGATTTTTCAAGGATTACAGAGCTTATATTGAGGACAGCAAAATCACCGTCGAAATCGCGTTCGGCAACGGCGGAATCGAAATTCTTTATCACGCAGATACGCCTAAGATACTTTCCGATATTATTCGTTCCGAGTTTTCGCTTACATACGAGGTCGAGATCAAGCAGCAGGACGACTACGTTTTCGACTACGAAAGCTACGAAAAAGAGAAGAACGCCGCGCTTATCACTATGGCGGCAGAGGAATTTGAAAAGAACTGCGAAACGACTGTTGAGATAGTAGAACCCGAGCGCAAAAAGGTAGTTTCTCTCTATTCCGACGGTATTTCTACGCCCGAGAAGAGCGAGGACGGTACTGTCAAGGTCGGAAATATGACCTTTGATATTTCAAGCCCCGAGCTGATGTACGGAAACGTCTTTGATATTGATCCCGCGCCTCTACGCAATATAACGACGCCGATACGTAACGTAACGGTTCTCGGAGTTGCATATTCGATAGATTCAAAGGAAACGCGCAAGGGCGGAAAGATGATCGTCAACTTCGCATTGACCGATGACGATGCGTCGATATATTGTAAGAGTATACTTCCGACCGACGAAGCAAATTCGCTTCTTGCGTCGCTTAAGGACGGAACGCCGATCGCGGTAAACGGTTACGTTAAGACTGATAATTTTGATAACGAGCTTGCGCTTACACCGAGCGCAATAATGAAAATAAAGAAGCTTGAGCGCATGGATAATTCCGAGGAAAAGCGCGTTGAGCTTCATCTGCATACTCAGATGTCCGCGATGGACGCTCTTATTCCGCCCGACGTTGCGGTCAAGACCGCGCACCGTTGGGGACATAAGGC
>JAZNTT010000006.1:0-2043 GCA_045591885.1 Eubacteriales bacterium
ACACTGTCAAAGCGCACATCGCCACACAATTCCGATCGGAGCAATGCGAAAAATATTTCGTTTAAAGTCATTGTTCCGTTTTTTTCTGCCATCAGTATTTTCTCCAAACCATTTTATTTACAACGCCCGTATAGCTTTGAATAATCTTTACGACCTTCGTTGATACATTTTCCTCAACATAATCGGGTACGGGTATGCCGTAATCCTTGTTGTTATTCATATCAACAGCCGTTTCTATCGCCTGTAAAAGGCTGTTTTCGTCGATTCCCGCAAGGATAAAGCAAGCCTTATCAAGAGCCTCGGGGCGCTCCGTAGAGGTTCTGATGCAAACTGCGGGGAAAGGATGTCCCACGCTTGTGAAAAAGCTTGCTTCCTCGGGGAGCGTACCACTGTCGGAAACAACTGCATACGCATTCATCTGCAACTTATTGTAATCGTGGAAACCGAGAGGCTCGTTCATACGAACACGCTTATCAAGCTCAAATCCGGTTGCTTCAAGGCGCTTCCTTGAACGTGGGTGACAAGAATAGAGGATGGGCATGTCGTATTTTTCGGCAAGCTTGTTTATCGCCGTAAATAAGCTCGTAAAATTCTTTTCGGTATCGATATTTTCTTCTCTGTGAGCTGACAAAAGGATATACTTTCCCGCTTCGAGTCCGAGACGGTTAAGCACATCGCTTGCTTCGATCTCCGAAAGATTTTGATGCAGCACCTCCGCCATAGGCGATCCTGTAACATATGTGCGTTCTTTGGGAAGTCCGCATTCGTGCAAATAACGGCGTGCGTGCTCTGAATACGCCAAATTCACGTCGGATATAATATCCACTATACGGCGGTTAGTCTCTTCGGGAAGGCACTCGTCTTTACAACGGTTGCCCGCTTCCATATGGAAGATCGGAATATGAAGTCTTTTTGCGGCGATAGCGGAAAGGCAGGAGTTGGTGTCACCAAGAATGAGCAAAGCATCGGGCTTTATCTGATTCATCAGCTTATACGAGCAATTGATGATATTTCCAACCGTTGCCCCCAGATCGTCTCCCACCGCATCCATATATACCTCGGGATCGGCAAGCTTCAGATCCTTAAAGAAAACGCAGTTGAGGTTATAGTCGTAGTTCTGTCCCGTATGTGCAAGGATCGTGTCAAAATACGTACGGCACTTGTTAATTACCGCCGCAAGACGAATTATCTCGGGGCGTGTGCCGACAACTATAAGCAGCTTTAGTTTGCCGTTATCTTTGAATTTTATGTCGCTGTAATCAAGCTTGATGTTCATGTTCATTTCCATTTATTCCACCACCTCAAAAAACGTATCGGGATGATTTTGGTCAAACTGTTCGTTTGCCCACATCACCGTCACAAGATTATCCGTCTCGGATAAATTGATGATATTGTGAGTATATCCCGGAAGCATATGTATCGCTTCTATCTTTTCTCCCGACACCTCAAAATTAAGCACTTCGTCCGTACCAATCTTGCGCTGTTGGATTAGTCCGTGCCCGAAAACTACAATAAAGAACTCCCACTTAGTGTTATGCCAATGCTGTCCTTTGGTAATTCCCGGTTTTGAAATGTTTACGGAAAACTGACCGCATTTCTCGGTTTTGAGAAGCTCCGTAAAACTTCCTCTTGCATCTTCATTCATCTTCAAAGGAAACGATACCTTCTCCTTGGGAAGATATGAAAGATACGTGCTGTAAAGCTTTTTCGCAAACGAACCCTCGGGGATCTCAGGCATAAGAAGAGTACTTGCCTGCGCTTTGAAGCTGTCAAGAAGATCAACTATCTCACCGAGCGTTACTTTATGCGAAACAGGAGCAGCACAGTATTTCCCGTCATCGCAAAGCACGGTATTGATGCCGTCAAACGTGCAACGGTGTTCTTTTCCCTCCAAAGCATCGAGCATTTCGCTTACGAGATCGTCTATGTACAGAAGCTCAAGCTGTACGCTTCGGTCACTTACCGTTATCGGGAGGTCGCAAGCAATATTATTGCAGAAGGTTGCAACCGCACTGTTGTAGTTCGGTCTGCACCACTTGCCAA
>JAZNTT010000007.1:0-8154 GCA_045591885.1 Eubacteriales bacterium
CACAGGAGACAATGAAGTGACAGCAAAGGTAATTGCGCAAAAAGCGGGTATTTCAGATGTTATTGCGGGTGTGTTGCCGATCGGTAAGGAAAGCCGTATCATGGCGCTTAAGAAAAACGGACGTGTGATGATGGTCGGTGACGGCATAAACGACGCGCCCGCGCTCGTTGAGGCAGACGTCGGAATTGCGATCGGCGCAGGAAGCGACATCGCAATAGATTCTGCCGATGCTGTACTGATGAAAAACACCCTGACCGACGTTCCCACCGCCATCAAGCTCGGCAAAAATACCCTCCGCAACATCAAGGAAAACCTATTCTGGGCGTTCTTCTATAACGTGCTCGGTATCCCCCTCGCCGCAGGCGCCTTCATTCCGCTTACGGGTTGGGAAATGAATCCGATGATCGGCGCGCTTGCCATGAGCTTGTCAAGCTTTTTCGTCGTAACGAATGCGCTTCGCCTTAACCTTATTCCGATACGGAAAAGGACCAAAGCCGCCGTCGTTCAGCCGTCGATCCCCGAGCCGAAAAAGGACGAAAATATAAAGACATACGCCGTTTACGGCATGATGTGCCACCACTGCGAAAATGCAGTAAAAACGGCGCTTGAAGAGATCGACGGCATCTCGGAAGTAATTGCCGACCATACGCATAATAAGGTCACGGTCAAATTTCTTTCCCCCGTCGACGACGAGATCATCATCAAGGCAATAACGGACGAGGGCTACGAAGTAAAATAACATTAAAACGGACAACGATCGTTGTCCGTTTTTTTGCATGATCCCGCCACGCAAAAAACGATGTTACATCACACCCGAACACCTCATCCGAGGTTTACCTCTTGCACCATTCCCCTGAGGGGAAGGCAAGACAACGTGGCGAAACTTCCTTAAATCAAAAGGGGATTCCAAAGGGGAAAACGTGTGCAGAATTTTGCGAAGGCAAAATTCAAGCGGTTTTCCCCTTGGCGTGGTTTCTTTTGTAACTTTTCTTTTCACGAGAAAAGAAAAGTTGAATAAAACAGCATCAAAATGCTCAAAAACCGTTCACTTTACCTAACTACTATGTTAAAAAGGTAAAATTTCATCTTTTTACCACTAACCCCTTGACTAATCTCTCGCAAAATTATATAATAATTTTATTATTTTACAAATCTAATAACGCCCTCCGCCCGACGGGAGGGACGTAATACAAAAAGTCGGAGAAACGGATATTATTATGAACAGAGTTTATAACTTCTCAGCGGGCCCTTCGATGCTTCCCCTCCCCGTGCTTGAGCAGGCACAGCGCGAGCTTATCTGCTACGGCGAAAGCGGAATGTCAGTAATGGAGATGAGCCACCGTTCTCCCGATTACGAAGCGATCATCAATCAGGCAGAGGCAGACCTCCGCACCCTTATGAACATTCCCGATAACTATAAGGTACTCTTCCTTCAGGGCGGAGCTTCTACCGTTTTCGCATCAGTATGCTATAACCTCCTTACAGGCTCGGGCAAGGCAGACTATATCGTCTCGGGTCAGTTCTCGAAAAAGGCGGCTCAGGAAGCAAAGAAGTACGGCGATGTAAAGATCGTAGCTTCCTCCGAGGATAAGAATAATACATATATTCCGCAGACCAAGCGCGAGGACTTCCGTCCCGACGCAGATTACGTTCATATCTGCTTCAATAACACCATCTACGGAACGAAGTATAACTATATCCCCGATACCGGTGATATTCCCCTTGTTGCCGATATGTCGTCCTGCATCCTCTCCGAGCCGGTTGACGTAACAAAGTTCGGCGTTATCTACGCAGGCGCACAGAAGAACGTCGCGCCGGCTGGTCTTACCATCGTTATCGTCCGTGAGGACCTCCTCGGCAAGTGCCGTCCCGATACCCCCGCGATGTTCGACTGGAAGCTTATGGCTGATAACGACTCTATGTATAACACTCCCCCCTGCTACCCGATCTACGTTGCAGGACTCGTGTTCAAGTACATTCTCGGCCTCGGCGGACTTACCGCAATGAAGGCATATAATGAAAATAAGGCAGCCGTTCTTTACGACTACCTCGACAGCCAGTCCTACTATACCGCACCCGTCGAAAAGGATTCCCGTTCGATGATGAACGTAACCTTCGTTACGGGCGACCCCGATCTCGATAAAAAATTCGCCTCCGAAGCAGGCAAGGCGGGCTTCAAGAACATCAAGGGACACCGTTCCGTCGGCGGTATGAGAGCTTCTATCTACAACGCAATGCCTACCGAGGGCGTTACCGCACTCGTCAAGTTCATGAAGGACTTTGCAGAAAATAATCCCAAAGCATAAGAGGTTAAAAATGTATAATATAAAGTGTCTTAATAAGATCGCAAAGATCGGTACCGACAATTTCGATACCGCAAAATATAACGTATCCGATGACTGTGCAAATCCCGACGCGATCCTCGTTCGCTCCGCTAAGATGCACGATATGGAGTTTAACTCCGAGCTCGTTGCTATCGGACGCGCAGGCGCAGGCGTAAACAACATTCCCGTTGACCGCTGTGCAGAGGAAGGAATCGTCGTATTCAATACCCCCGGCGCTAACGCAAACGGCGTTAAGGAGCTTGCAATTGCCGCGCTCCTCCTCGCTTCGCGTAACGTAGTCGGCGGTATCGAGTGGGCAAAGTCACACACCGGTGAAACGGGCGTTGCGGCTCTTGCCGAAAAGGAAAAGTCGAAGTTCGCGGGCTGTGAGATCGAGGGCAAGAGCCTCGGCGTAATCGGCCTCGGCGCTATCGGCGGACTTGTAGCAAACGCCGCAAAGGGACTTGGCATGAAGGTCTACGGATGTGACCCGTTCATCACCGTTGAGGCGGCATGGGGTCTTTCCCGTTCGATCGAAAAGGCGGCAAGCTACGACGATATCTACGCTTCCTGCGATTATATCACCCTCCACGTTCCCGCAACCAAGGACACGACGGGAATGATCAATGCCGAAACCATCGCAAAGATGAAGGACGGCGTTAAGATCATCAACCTCGCAAGAGCAGAGCTTGTTGACTCTCAGGCAATGATCGAAGCAATAAACAGCGGTAAGGTATCGGCTTATATCACCGACTTTATCACCGACGATCTCCTCGGAGTATCGGACAAGATCGTTTGCATCCCCCACCTCGGCGCATCTACCGAGGAGAGCGAGGACAAGTGCGCTATCATGGCGGCAAAGGAGCTTATCGAGTACCTCGAAAAGGGTAACATCAAGAACTCTGTAAACTTCCCGAACGTTGAGCTTCCTCACAACGGCGACGCGCGTATCTGCATTATGCACAGAAACGTAGCGGGTGTCCTTTCGAAGATCTCGACTGCGGTCGCAGAGGAAAACGTAAACATCGAAAACATGGTTAGCCGCAGCCGCGGTAACTATGCTTACACCATCGTTGAAGTGATCGGACAGATTTCCGAAGCCGCTCTTGCTAAGATCTCGGCTATCGAAGAGACCATCCGTATCAGAGTAATATCTTGATCGCGGCGTTTTATAAAACCTGCGGAAAGACCTACGAAGAACAGCACAAGGCGGCATACGAGCTTCTCTATGCCGCCGCTTCTTTTCTCGGTCTGACTGTCGGACGGATAGAAAAGGATGAAAACGGAAAGCCGTTTTTTCCCGATACCCCGAATGTGTTTTTCAGCATCGCACACGCCGACGGAATGACGGCGGTTGCTATCGGTGACGCAAAGTGCGGAATCGATATCGAGGGAGATCGCAAGGTCTCAAAGCGCATACGCGACAAATACCTTGACGGCGCAAATGAGGAGGACGCGCTTCTCCGCTGGACCGAGCGCGAAAGCTACGGCAAATATGAGGGAAGCGGATTTTTTGCCGAGCCGAATTACGAAATCGTCTCCTTCACGACCTTCACGGTAAACGGCTTCACCATCACGGTCTGCGCAGATAAAAACGAAACAGTGAAAATAAAAGAAATATAAGAAGGGGCGACCGACAGTCGCCCCTTTAAAATGAAATATCCCTTGAAATTCTTGCCGAAATATGTTATACTGTAATGTAATTACCTTTGAAAGGAACAATATTATGTCAGAATCCAGAATCCTCGCCTCGGTAGGCGGAATAAATATCACCGAAGCAGAAGTAAACGAAGCAATACTCTCAATGGGCGAAAGAGGACGCTCACTCATGAATCCCCAGGGGCAGAAAATGGTCCTCGAGCAGCTCATCAACCGCAAGCTTCTTCTCGCAGGCGCAAGAAAGGAGCTTCTTGAATTCGACCCCGAGTTCAAAAAGCAGCTCGCTCTCGCTAAGGAAGAGCTTCTCACAAAGTTTGCGATCAGCCGCGCGATCGAAAACGTAAAGGTGACCGACGAAGAAGCAAAGAAGTTCTACGATGAGAACCCCGACCGCTTCAACGCAGGCGAGACCGTAAACGCGAGCCACATTCTTGTTGACAGCGAGGAAAAGGCAGCCGAGATCCGCGCAGAAATTGAAAGCGGAAGCATCAGCTTTGCAGACGCGGCAAAGAAGTACAGCTCCTGCCCGTCAAAGGACAACGGCGGAGAGCTTGGCACCTTCGGACGCGGGCAGATGGTAAAGGAATTTGAGGACGCGGCGTTTTCTATGAACGTAGGCGAGCTTTCCGCTCCCGTCAAAACTCAGTTCGGCTTCCATATCATTCTCCTCAACGAAAAGAACGAATCGACCGTCCTCACCTACGAGGAGGTCGCGCCTCAGCTTAAAGAACAGCTTCTCAGCGAAAAACAGCAGAAGGCGTTCGCATCAAAGATCAACCAGCTTAAAATTCTCTTCCCTGTAGACATTTTCTGATAAAACGAAAAGAGGTAAAAAACAATGACACCTGCAATTATCACTCTGATAGCATGGTCACCGTTTCTCATTCTCGCACTTATTTTCGGGCTTGCGTTCTCGTTCAAGGGATATAAAAGAGGCTCCGCACTCGCGGGAATATCGATCGGCATAACGGTTATCTCCTGCATTCTCTCGATACTTATAGCAAAGCTTATCGCGGTAGGAGTCGCAGGCAACTTCGCCCCGATGCTCTCAAATATTCTCGAGGGTGCCGGTTTTAAGGGTGGATCGGACGAGATCGCTAAGCTCGCTACAAGCATCGCGTCGGCGTTTGCATCGCTGATAATCTACGTTCCCGTATTTATCATTCTCGCATCGGTGCTCAAGCCCGTTTCGGCCTTCCTCTTCAAAAAGATCATCCCCAAGCCGAAGCACGTCGCAAACAAGGTCGGCGGCATCTCGATCTCCATCATCGATGCCCTTCTTCTCGCAGTACTCGTTACTCTTCCGCTCTACGGCACGCTCGCACTTGCCGATGACTTTATAAGCACTTTTTCCTACAAGAACGACGACGAAGTAATGGAGTACGTATCCGCGGCAACCGACCCCTTCATCGTTGACGTTGCAAGCGTTCCTCCCTTCTCGACCGCGTACGATACGCTTATGTCCTGCAAGATAGGAAACACCACGGTCAGCATCTCGGGAACCGTCCGCGAGGTGGCAGTTGTCCTCCGTCACGCATCGGCGCTCAGCGACTTCAAAAAGGGCGATTTCAATAAAAAAGACGTTCTCGCGCTTCTCAACAGTACAGAAAACCTTCTGACCGACAACAAATTCGCAACCGATTTCATCTGCGAATACATGAACGGCAAGCTTCCGTCCGTAAAGGTTCCGGGACTTGGAAAGATAAAGCTTGAAGAGTATTACCCCGCACTTTCCGACAGCAAACAGCTCCGCTCCGACCTCCCCGCATTCTTCGACCTCACCGAAGCAATGGTCAAGAGCGGAATGGTTGAAGCACTTGTCAAAAAGGATACCGATATGTCGAAAGTCAACGCAGAAACGGTATCCAAGGCTTTCGGCAACACGCTCAACCATTCACCCGCACTCGCAACCTTCAAAAGCAATCTGCTCAACACCGTAGTTGACAGCTTCTCCAAGGACATAATCGAAGCGGGCAAGGATAAGGACGGCTCCGTCAAGGCGCTCTGCGATGCTATCGCCGCAATTCCTACCGAGCCGATGGACAAGGAAAACGCAAAGAAGGAGGGTGAATCCTTCTACCTCCTCATGTCCGGCATAATCACCTCCTCGAACAAGAAAACAAGCGCAACGGGTCTGGGCATGATGCTCGAGGGTCTTGCACGTCATCCAATGGTCGGAACCGAAAAGGTAATGGATGCGGCAGGAACAATAATGGAAAACTCGGGAACCAAGCTTTCCGATTCTCTGCTTGCAAAGATGGAGGAAAATCTTCTTGCCTCCGTAAACAAGCCGATAGGCGAAAGCTCCTTCGGCAAGTACTGCAACACCGCGTTCATCACAATGGAAGCCTTCGGCGGCATAGCAGGCTCCGATAAGGACGATAACAGTAAGGAATCCGCAAAGGACAGTCTGAAGGATCTTATCACAGCCGACAAGGAAGCTCTTGACGCAGTAAAGGATACCGTCAGCTCCGATCTTATGGCTGATATCGGTATCGACGATAAGCACGCAGATGCATTCAAGGACGTTATCGACGCAACCTTCGATTCGATCATCGAAAGCGATTGCACCGAAGAGGAGGCGGAAAAGGAAGCCGAAGCTCTCGGAAACATTCTCGGAGCAGTTACCGACATAACCGAAAATCCCGAGGATACCGATGACGTTGTCAAGGAATACGCAACCGAGGTAATTAACGAGGTCCTCGACTGTAAGATCGCAACCGGCATGATCCAGAAGCTCGCAAGCAAGGGCAAGCCCGACCCGCTCGGACTCTTTGGGGATCTTACCGACGAAGCGAAGGTGTCCGTCGAAGCGACGATAGACGAATACATAGCAGCCGCAAAGACCGAGGAAGAGATCGCGGCCCTTGAGTCATTCAAGATTTTCGTAGGTATAAATAATGACTGATATTAAGCAAATGTACGAATCACTCGGAATTTGCCAAAAGGTCTATGAGCTCGGCGAGGAGATTATCTCCTCGCTCGACTCTCGTTTTGAGAAAATAGACCGCATTTCCGAGTATAATCAAGCAAAGGTGCTCCGCGCTATGCAGGAAAACCGCGTGAACGCAACTCACTTTGCCGCAACGACGGGCTACGGCTATAACGATTTCGGCCGCGACAACCTTGAAAAGGTCTATGCCGACGTTTTCCATACCGAAGCCGCGCTCGTCCGTCCGCAGATAACCTGCGGTACGCATGCACTGACCGTCGCACTCTCGGCAAATCTTCTTCCGGGCGACGAGCTTCTTTCCCCCGCAGGAGGCCCGTACGATACCCTTGAAGAGGTCATCGGCATAAGAGAATCGCCCTGCTCACTCAAGGAGTACGGCGTATCATACCGCCAGGTCGACCTGCTCGACGACGGCACATTTGACTACGAAAATATCGCAAAAGCGATAAACGAGAAAACGAAGCTTGTTACAATTCAGCGCTCAAAGGGCTATAAGACCCGCCCGACGTTTTCCGTCAAGCAGATAGGCGAGCTTATTTCGTTCGTCAAGGGTATAAAGCCCGAGCTAATCGTGATGGTCGATAACTGCTACGGCGAATTTGTTGAGACCATCGAGCCGTCCGACGTCGGCGCAGATATGACGGTCGGCTCGCTCATAAAGAACCCCGGAGGCGGACTTGCTCCTATCGGCGGATATATCGTCGGCACACAGAAATGCGTCGACCGTTGCGCTTACCGTCTTTCAGCCCCCGGTCTCGGCCAGGAGGTAGGCGCAAATCTCGGCATTATGCCCGCTTTCTATCAGGGCTTCTTCCTCGCACCGACAGTCACCGCAGGTGCGCTTAAGGGCGCGGTATTTGCCGCAAACGTCTACGAGCGTCTCGGATTCAGAGTAATTCCAAACAGCACCGAGAGCCGTCACGATATAATTCAGGCAGTCGAGCTTGGCTCACGCGAAAGAATAATCGCATTCTGCCGCGGAATCCAGGCGGCAGCACCCGTCGATTCATACGTCACACCCGAGCCGTGGGCAATGCCGGGATACGATTCCGAGGTAATTATGGCGGCAGGCGCCTTCGTGCAGGGCTCGTCCATTGAGCTTTCAGCCGACGGACCTATCCGCGAGCCATACGCGGTGTATTTCCAGGGCGGTCTTACCTGGTACCACGCAAAGCTCGGTATCCTGATGTCGCTCCAAAAGCTCTACGAAGCAGGACT
>JAZNTT010000008.1:0-12959 GCA_045591885.1 Eubacteriales bacterium
GATCAAGGAAAGTCTTAATAAATACGTAAGCGGCGCTTACGGAAAATTCCTTCAGGAAAACATAGTAACACAGCGTAACGGCAGATACGTCGTTCCCGTCAAGGCGGAGTACAAAAACGAGATCAAGGGTCTCGTTCACGACACCTCATCTTCGGGCGCAACGCTCTTTATAGAGCCGCTTTCGGTCGTTGACGCGAACAACGAGCTTCGCGCGCTCGAAAGCCGTGAAAAGCACGAAATCGAGAGAATACTCTCGGAGCTTTCTGCAATGTGCGCCGAGCAAAGCTCGGTCATTATCGGTAATTATCATGCACTTACCGAGCTTGGCTTCATCTTCGCAAAGGGCGAGCTTTCATATAGATTGAACGCAACTGAGCCGAAGATCGTTGACGGCAGTTCGCGCCTTACCTACAAAAAGGCAAGGCATCCGCTTATTGACAAAAAGAAGGTCGTTCCGATCTCCGTTGAGCTCGGATACGATTACGATACGATGGTCATTACAGGCCCGAATACGGGCGGTAAGACGGTCTGCATGAAGACAGTCGGACTTCTTACTCTTATGGCACACGCGGGGCTTCACATACCCTGCGAGGACGGTGCGGAGCTTTCCGTCTTTGATTCCGTTCTTGCAGATATAGGCGACGAGCAGAGTATTGAGCAGTCGCTCTCGACCTTCTCGTCACACATGGTAAATATCGTCGATATAATGGACAGCGTGACCGACCGTTCGCTCGTCCTTCTCGATGAGCTTGGCGCGGGAACCGACCCGACGGAGGGTGCGGCACTTGCTATGGCGATAATCGGAAAGGTGCGCTCCTTCGGTGCGCTTTGCTGTGCAACGACTCACTATGCAGAAATAAAGGCGTACGCGCTCGAAACCGAGGGCGTAACGAACGCATCGTGCGAGTTCGATATCGAAACTCTGCGCCCGACCTACCGACTGATAATCGGTACGCCCGGTAAATCGAACGCATTTGCCATCTCGCGCAAGCTCGGCATCTCCGAGGATATTATATCGGCGGCGGAGGCGAAGATCTCTACCGACGATAAGCGATTTGAAAAGGTCATAGAAGAGCTTGAAGCGCGCCGTATCGAGGCGGAGCGCGAGCGCGACGCGGCACTGCGTGAGCGTGCGGAATTTGAAAAATACCGCGAAGAGCAGGAAAAGACGATGAAGGCGCGCCTGCTTGCGTCCGAAAAGCAGCTTGAAAAGAATATCGAAAAGGCAGAGCAGATAATAACAAGCGCAAAGATAACGAGCGAATACGTTATGGACGAGCTTGAAAAGATCAAGCGCCAGAAGGACAAGGAAAGCTTCGGCGCCAAGCTTGAAGCGGGACGGCGCGACATCAGAAAGACGCTTCGCGACGCGTCTGACAACGTAAATCCAGTTCAGGATGGCGGAAACGAGGACTACGAGCTTCCGAGACCCCTGCGTAAGGGCGATACGGTGCGAATCGTAAATCTCGGTCAGGAGGGAATGTTGACCGCCGACCCCGATAAAAACGGCAACGTGACGATTCAAGCGGGCTTCATGAACATCAGAAGCAATATAAAGAACCTTCGTCTGATCGAGGAAGCAGTCCAGGTCACGACCGCCGACAAAAAGCGTATAGCCGCATCAAAATATCAGGCAACGCTCAATAAGACCTTCACATCGTCACTTGACCTGCGCGGTCAGTACGGCGACGACGCATGGTTTATGACCGATAAGTACCTCGACGAGGCGATAATGGCGAATATTAAGAGCGTTACGCTTATTCACGGTAAAGGCACAGGCGCACTTCGTGACGCGCTTAAAAGACACCTTAAAAACGATCCACGCGTAAAAAGCTTCCGTGCCGGCATTTATGGCGAGGGCGACGGCGGAGTTACCGTTGTTGAATTGAAGTAAGTAAAAAGCACGGCTTGACCGTGCTTTTTATGCTTTTTGAGATTTTTCTATAAAACGCAAGGACTTTTACATTTGCGGTTTTATAATAAGTGAAAGACAAAGGAGGGTACCTATGGACAACGGTGCAAGTAGCTACCGCCGTTATCTTGATGGTGACAAGGAAGCATTTGACCCGATAATGCGGGAATACTTTGACGGCCTTATCTTTTTTATAAACCGATACGTATCCGATCCTGTTGTTTCCGAGGATATTGCAATAGATGTTTTTGCCGATCTGATAATTCATCCGAAAAGGTATAATTTCAGCGTATCGCTCAAAACATATCTCTATATGCTCGGAAGAAG
Source organism: Eubacteriales bacterium (assembly GCA_045591885.1). Lineage (GTDB taxonomy): Bacteria > Bacillota > Clostridia > Oscillospirales > CAG-272 > Colimorpha_A. Next base: position 2,240 of record JAZNTT010000008.1, read on the forward strand.
CTTTGCGCTGAACCATCTTAAACGCGTTAAGCGAGTTAAGATCAGCGATATTTCGGAGCATTATGACCTATGTACCGACGAGCCCGAGTTGCCTGACGTTATTATTAAAAACGACGGTAAGCGAGAGCTGTATAACGCGATTGAAAAGCTTCCGAGCGAAATGAAGACGGCAGTATATCTTACATATTTCGAGGGAATGAGCTATATCGAGGTCGCATCGGTAATGAAAAAGAACAAAAAAGCCGTTGATAATCTCCTGTATAGGGCAAAAAAAGAGCTTGCCGCCATGCTCGGTGAAAACGGAAGGGAATATATATGAGAAGCTTTGAAGAAAGAAAAGCGGAGGTGCTTTCGCGAAGTGAAACCGCAATAGCGAAGCGCAAGGCGAATATAAACAGAATAAAAGCTGCCGCGGCGATCCTTTCAGTTTGCCTTTGTATCTTTGTCGGATATAACGCCATAGATAACGCTTTGGATGCGCAGAAGAAGGGCGGAGCAAAATATGACCCTTTGAAGGGACCTACCCACAAATGGCAGGGAGGCTCCGATAAAATTTTTGATAAAGCCGCTATTGCCTATATCAAGCAGCAGTATGCGGAGAAGCACGCGAGCGAATCAAGTCATATTGACGCGACAGTTGATGATATAATTGTCTGTAATTACAGAGGCATCATTAATAAAACGTTTGTGCTCATGGTAAATTGTAAATGTGAATCGTATTCCAAAGAAGCACACACGGAGGTCGTCGGAGGAGTAACGATAAACTATCCCGACGGAAGATCGTATACTGTCTGGAACGGCAATAATTTTTATACCATCGCAGAAGCTTATGAAAAATCAATTTTGAATATAGAGGATATAGAAAAAATCGCATCAAAACAGTAATCTTGAACAGAAATTGAAAGGAGCAGATCTATGAAAAAAGCACTTGTACTGATACTTTCCATGTGGCTCGTAATTTGCCCCGCGCTTTCGCTTTACGGTTGCGCGCAGAAATTTGAAGCTGCTTCTCTTATGGACGGCATTAAGGCAAAAAAGATTGAAAAAACGCCTCTTACGAGCGAATTCACCGTTGAGCAAATGAGATTTGCTCTTGAGCTTATATCCGAAGCGTCAAAGACAAACGGCGGTAAAAACACGATGGTGTCGCCCCTTTCCGTAATGCTTGCGCTTTCAATGACGGCAAACGGTGCGGATGGAAATACGCTTGCACAGATGGAAGAAGTCCTTGGCGGAGAGCTGACAATAGACGAGCTGAACAATTACCTTTACAGCTACGTAAAGGGACTTCCGTCAAGTAAAAAGAGCGAGCTTTCTATCGCAAATTCGATATGGTTCCGCGACAGCGAATCTCTTTCCGTCAAAAAAGAGTTCTTGCAGAAAAATGCCGATTATTACGGAGCTGATGCATATAAGGCGAAGTTTGATAACGAAACGGTAAACGATATAAATTCATGGGTAAAGAAAAATACAAAGGGGATGATAAATAAGGTTATCGACAGTATTCCCGATACGGTGATGCTTTACCTTATAAACACAATCGCCTTTGAAGCCGAATGGCAGAGCAAATATGATAAACACGATATAAGGCAAAGCGAATTTACGAGTGCAAGCGGCGAAAAGCAGACCGTCGATATGCTTTGTAAAGACGAGCGTAAGTATCTTGAGCTTGAAAACGCTATTGGCTTTATGAAGGATTACGTTGGCGGTGACTATTCCTTCGCCGCGCTTCTTCCGAAAGAGGGAATGACTCCCGAGGAACTTCTTCAAACACTTGACCCGAAAGAGCTTAATTCCGCTCTTTTGGCTCCCCAAAACGTCAGTGTACGCACTTCGATGCCTGCTTTTGAGGCAGATTACAGCGCTGAGCTTTCGGAGATCCTTAAAACGCTCGGTATGACCGATGCTTTCGGCCCGGAGGCGGATTTCTCAAAAATGTCGGATAGCGACCTATATATCGGTAGCGTGGTACACAAGACCCATATAAAGGTCGATGCCTCCGGAACAAAAGCGGGCGCGGTCACGTCTGTCGGAGCGGAACTCAAATCTTCCCCCAATATATCGGTTATACTCAACCGTCCGTTCCTTTATATGATAGTCGATAACGCAACGGGACTTCCGATATTCATTGGTATACTCAATAGCGTAAACTGAATTTAATAAATAAGAAGCACGGCTCATTTCAGCCGTGCTTCTTATTTATTGTTTATTCTTTTTTCTGTACTCAAGCGGAGTTATACCGTATTCCTTTTTGAATACTCTGGCGAAATTCTCCTGCGGAATGCCGACCGATTCGGCTATGTTGCCGACGGGAACCGACGTATCCTCAAGGAGCGCTTTTGCCTTTTTCATCTTGAATGAGGTGAGATATTCGTATGGGGAAAGCCCGAGCTTTGATTTAAACAGCGTCGAAAAATACGCGCGTTCAAGTCCGGTTGCCTCGGCAATATCGCTGACGGTAAGAAGCTCGTTGTATCTTGACTCGATAATTCCGAGTGCCTTGTCGATCCATTCGTCGCCCGCCTGTATTCTCTTGTTTTTGAAGAGAATACTGAGAAACTCGTAGACACATCCGGTCAGCCTAAGGCTTCTTCCACCCTCCTGAGAGCTCCATATCTCGAGCATTCGTTCGAGGCAGGAGTAAAGCTCGCCGAATATCTCAGGAGAAGCAAAAGGCGTGCTTGACGTGATCCCCGCCTTTTTTAGATATCTTCCGACCGCAACTCCGCCTACGGTGCACCATATTCCTTGACGTGGATCTTCAAAGTCAGCGGTATGAATGACAGAATCGCCAGGGAGAAGAATATAACAGTCTCCCGCCTTGACGGGAAATTCCTTGCCGTTAATGATAACAGAGCCGCCGCCTTTTACGCAGGTCTCGAATACGTAGATATCTCTTACAACCGGACCGTAATATGTACCTGGCGCAAGGTTGGTTTCTTTTTCGCAGTAGAGCACGACGGGCTCGTCGCTTTTTATTCTTAGGGAACGCATAAAAAACTCCTATCAAACAAATTGATGAAAACAACAAACAAATTACAGTTGTGTTATTTTCTTATCTTTGCTATGATTATAACATAAACATGCGAAAGGAGCAATAGTATGTCAAAAAACAATTTGAATGTTGCAGTAATTGGCTGCAGCAGAATCATGGGAAGAATCCATATGAACGGTGTTGCAAAAATGGAGGGCGCGACTCTTTACGCTATTTGTGACAGCGCGACTGACGACCGTCTTCAGGTAGCGAAGGAGGAGTTCAACGTTCCGATAGCGGTTACCGACTATCGTGTTCTTGTAGATGACCCGAATATTGATATAGCGGTCATCGTAACGCCCGATAAGTGCCACCTTGAAATGACAGCGGCCTTTCTCCGTGCAGGAAAGGACGTTCTCTGCGAAAAGCCTATGGCTCTTTCCGTTGAGGAATGCACCGAAATGAGACGCATCGAGAAGGAAACGGGCAGACGCCTCATGATAGGTCAGGTTTGCAGATACACTCATGCATTTGTTATGGCAAAGGAGCTTATCGATTCCGGCAGAATCGGCGAGCTTTACTTCGTTGAGAGCGAGTATGCACATGATTACAGCGAGCGCCGCGGATATGACGATTGGCGTGTTTGCCCCGAGCGCGAGGGCTTCATCGGCGGCGGATGCCATGCAGTTGACCTTCTCCGTTGGATCGCAGGAAATCCGACCGAGGTTTACGCTCACGCAACTCACAAGTGTCTTACCGATTGGCCGGTAAATGACAGTACGATAGCTATTTACAAGTTCCCGAACAATGTAATGGGTAAGGTATTCGTTTCGATCGGTTGTAAGAGAAATTACACGATGAGATCGGTATTCTACGGAACCAAGGGAACTATTATCTGCGATAATACTTCTCCGACGCTTACAATCTTCGAGGGTGAGAATTTTACAAATCCTCAGGAGCTTCCTGTTGTTATCGATAACCATAATACCAAAGCAGAAATTGAAGAATTCGTTTCTGCTATTATGGATGACAAGAATGTTCGTGTCAGCTCGGCAGAGGGTGCTTATACGATTTCCGTTTGCTGTGCGACCGTTGAGTCTGCCGCAAAGGGAACTCCGATAAACATAGTTTATCCCGAAGTTTGAGTTTTGCATAAAAAACAGAATCCCCCGACAGAATTTGTCTGTCGGGGGATATTTTATATTCCAAAAACGATATCGTCTCCGTCATTTTCATCTAACCTCGTAAAACCGAGCGAGGCATACAACCCTTGTGCCTTTAAGTTGCTTTCTTCTGTTGCAAGCTTTATCGGCATTTCGGGATCGGCTTCCTTTAATATTTGAATAGCCAAGCGGGCAGCCGCTCTTCCGTAACCCTTACCTTGATGACGCTTGTCGATAAAGTAGCCCCACGTGTAAGCATTACTGCCAAGCCACTTACCAAAGTTTATAAAGCCGATACGTTCATCACTTTCATTATGAATGATACATGGAAAAAAGTCTTGAGGAAAGAGATACGCTCTGCCGATGTAAAACCACATAGGGCTTACAAGCTCCCTTTGCTCGTCGGTCAACTGACATTCGTATGCCGCGTATATCAGGTCGGCTTCGGTTTCGAGCGGCTTAATTTTGACACGCTCGTTTTCCCAATGATTGGAAGCGACCCTTTCCAAATCGTTGCGCAAAGACATATTACTGAAGCTCCTCGCTTCGGTTGATCACCATTTCCATATACTGCTCGCGAGTGATGAGTATGCGGCGCGGCTTTTGTCCTTCGGGGGGAGAAACGTAGCCGCGTTTTTCCATCTCGTCAATGAGCTTTGCGGCTCTTCCGTAGCCGAGAGAAAGACGTCTTTGAATAAGTGAAGTCGAGATCTTGTCGCTTTCGAGCGCAAGCTCGATCGCGGCGCGTAGCATCGGGTCTCCGCCCTCACCTGCATTCTCGTCGGGAATACCAAAGCCGCCGGAGCCGCCCTTCTTACCGCTTCCGCAGGCAGCCGCGGCACGGTCTATGCTTGCGATGATATCGGAATTGTATTCCGAAACGTCGCCGTTCTCGGTCTTGATAAAGGTAACTACGCTTTCAACCTCGCTCTCGCTGACGAACGCGCCCTGAACTCGTCTCGGCTTTGCCGCACCTACGGGAGCGTAGAGCATATCGCCTCGTCCGATAAGCTTTTCAGCGCCTGCCATATCGAGAATGACTCGAGAGTCGGTCTGCGAAGCAACGGTACAAGCAATACGAGAGGGGACGTTTGCCTTGATAAGGCCTGTGATGACGTCAACGGAGGGTCGCTGTGTACCGATTATGATGTGCATACCCGCCGCTCTTGCTTTCTGAGCAAGACGGCAGATCGACGCCTCGACGTCGTCGGGCGCGGTCATCATGAGGTCAGCAAGCTCGTCTATGATGATCACGATCTGAGGTAGGAATTCCTTTTCGGGATCATCCTTCGTTACGATGTTGTAGTTCTTAACGTCACGAACACCGACTTCTTCTATCAGCTCGAAGCGGCGTTCCATTTCGCTGACTGCCCACTGAAGCGTTCCTGCCGCCTTTTTGGGGTCGGAAACGACGGGAACGAGAAGATGCGGCAGTCCGTTGTAGATATTAAGCTCAACCTTTTTAGGGTCAATAAGTATAAGCTTGATTTCATCGGGCGTTCCCTTGTAGAGCAGAGAAGTGATGATACTGTTAATACATACCGACTTACCCATACCGGTTGCACCCGCGATAAGCAGGTGAGGCATTTTAACAATGTCAAGGAACACAGGCTCGCCCGCAACGTCAACACCGAGACATACGTTCAGCTTGCTCGTTGCCTTTGCAAAGGTTTCTGTTTCAATAAGCTCGCGCAGATAAACCGTTGAAACGGTCTTGTTCGGTACCTCGATACCGACAGCCGCCTTACCGGGAATCGGCGCCTCAACACGCACGCCCGTTGTTGCAAGGTTAAGCGCAATATCGTCAACGAGATTCGCTATCTGACGGACTCGCACGCCCTCTTCGGGAGCAAGCTCGTAACGGGTTATGGCAGGACCTCGGGACACGTTGACGATCCTCGTTCTGACCTTGAAGCTCTTAAGGGTTTCGACAAGACGTGTTGCATTCGTTTGAAGCTCGTCGCGGATATTCTCGTTCTTCGGGGCCTTGTCAATTTTGAGAAGCGATATCGGCGGGAACTGATATTCCTTTTTCTCGATGGGAGCTTCCTCGACGGGAGTTCTCGTTATTTCAATAGAGGCATCGGAGCTTTCGAGTGATTTTTCGAGATTCTTTCTTTCATGCTCGTCGGCAAAGCGGTTAATGACGTCCATATTCGCGCCGTCACCGAAAATACCTTGAAGATCCGCTTTTTCGCTTCCACCTTCAAAATCGGGAACCGATTTCTTGACTATACGCGTTGCGTTAACGGTCTCTGTTTTTACCGCCGAATCAAAGGGAGGCTCGTCCTCCTCGTCTGGAGTAAAAAGATCCTCGCGTACGGGTGTTGATTCATATTCGTTTTCGGGAAGCCGCTTTCCGCTCTTATTTTTGCCGGTACCGTCGATAGCAACGTCGGGCTCGAAGTGATGGCGGTCATAGGGATCGGGCTTTACGGTCGCGTAATTCTGCTCCTCCTCGTCGATAACGACGGTGGGCTTGGACTTCGACTTGAAGGTCGTGACCTTCTCCTCGTTTTCCTTTTGAATTGCCTTTCTTTCGTTCTTTTCCTTAGCCTCGTGAATGAAGTATCTTACGTAAAGATAGATCGAATAAGGGGTCAGTCCGAACATAAGAAGTCCGAATATAAGTACCGCGGAAAGACCTATTATATGAACACCGATACTTCCCGTCAGCTTGAAAATGCATACGCCGAGCAGACCTCCGAGCGCGCCGCAGCCCTGATATTCAAGACCCTGAGCGAAGAGCTTGATTGGATTAAAGGTTATGCTTCCGTTGCTCCATATATGTATGAGGGAGGAAAGGAATACGAAGAATACCGCCTGCCATACAGCAAACTTGATAAGTGAGCCTACTCCCTTTCGAAGCTGCTTTCTCCAAAAAAGTGCAAGCACGAATCCGAGAAAGGGAAGAACGAGCGCTGCTCCGCCGAAAAGTCCGTTGAAGAACCAACGCAGACCAACGCCTATAAATCCCGTAAGCTTGACTGCAACGAAGCAGAAAAGAAGAAATACCGAAAGGGCGCCGATTATGTACGGAAGTATCTGGTGAATCGGGCGGTCGATGTGGTCGACAGCATCGTTACTCGGTTTTTTTGGCTTTTCGATCTTCTTTTTTTGTGTCTGATTTTTTCTTTGTTCAGGCATTTTAACACATCCTTATTTGAAGAATAAAAGGGTAATACCTACCGCTATGCAGTAGAGAGAAAAAAACTTAAAGCTTGATTTTTTGCTCGAAGCTTGAATGACCTTCATTGATAGTATGCCGACAACTGCGGCAAAAGCCATACCGACGGCGTAAGGAATGATGTCACTCTTAGGCACGGGCGTAGACAAAACGTCACCGAGCTTGAATATATTCGCGCCGATAACGGCGGGGATAGACATTAGAAATGAGAATTTTACGGCAAAATGTGGGTCAAAGCGCGAAACACGTCCCGCGCTGATGGTAGACCCCGAGCGCGAAAGTCCCGGGAATACCGCGGCAAGCTGACACAGACCCACAAAAAGCGCATGTTTCGGCTTGACCGAATGTTCGTCCTTGCTTCCTTTCGGAATGAGGTCACTTAAAAACAGGATAATACCGTTCAATATCAGCAATATCGCAACCGCGCCGATACTGATGCTTTCGACTTTGTCGCCGAAAAACGGGACCAGAAGCAGCGGTAAAGATGCAACAAATAGCAAAACGATGAGCCGTTCGTCACCGTCGCAGTCGCTATATCGAAGTTTTCCCCTTATCAGCTTTCCAATAACTCTGAACAAAGCAGGGAAGAGCGGGAGAATGTCTTTTATATAAAAGACTGTTACCGATAACAGCGTCGCAAGGTGCAGAAGAATATCGAATGTAAAATAATCCGCTTCGATGTTTCCGCCTAAAAAATGCTGTGCAATAATAAGATGTGCCGAGCTTGAGATCGGTAAAAATTCCGACGCGCCCTGTATTATACCGTATATAATGGCAGACAATATGCTCAAGGATGTTTCCTCCAAAATCAGTCTACCATATATATAATAACAGATTTTTTCTAAAATGACAAGTATAGAATAAAAAAGGGGATAAAAAGGTGAAAAATATACTCAAATATTTAGCAGTCGGAGCGATTTCGGGATTTGTAAGCGGATTTTTCGGCGCAGGCGGCGGCATCGTTCTGATCTTTGCGCTCTCTCTCCTGATAAAAAACGGTAAAAAAAGGATATTTGCTCAGACCGCACTTATAACCGCATCGTTTGCAGTTGTCTCTGCTGTCATATATCAGTTCAAGGGCAATCTGCCGTTTGAAAGTGCGCTTCGCTACGTTTTACCCGCCGTCCTCGGCGGCGCACTTGGTGCGTTTCTGCTCGCAAAATTGAAGCTGAAGCTCGTCAAGCGCGTTTTTGCACTGACTGTAATACTCGGCGGACTTATTATGATATTCCGTTAAAGCTCAATATCAGATAGAGTAAACGTCGGACGCTTTTCGACGGCAGGAGCTTCGGTCTGCGTCTGCACTTCGGGTATCTTTCCGATTATGTCAGATGCTTTGAGATTATGGTTCTGATAAAGAATATTCAGCATCGACATATAGTCGCGTATTATCTCACGGGGCGTTATCATAATATCTGCCCCCGCGCGGGAAAGCGAGGATTTAAGGAAGCTTTCGAGATCCTCATCGGTTACTCTCGGCTCCCAGGAAAAATGCTGACCGTGAAGCTTCGTCAGACGCGTTATAAGCGCGTATAGTTCGTTGTCGGACAGACGGCGCAGACGTATCACGGGACCCATAAGATCGCGGTAGCCGTCGTTACCGAATCGGCTGTCGGTAAGGCGCGAGCGAAGCGCCTCATAGCTATACAGACCTCGTCTCGTGTCCTCGAGGAACTGCGGAGTACCGCCCATGATTATGTCAAGTCCCTTCGCCTTGCCCTGCAAGGTGTCGTTGAACATCGAGAGTATCTTTTCGTAGTTATTCTCGCGCGAAATGCGGTTTGAGATCTTGTAAAGATTAACGCACTCGTCGATGAATACGACAAGCCCCTCGTAACCGATCTTTCGTCCGAATTCAGCCCAAAGCTTGATATAATCGTACCAGCTGTCATCGTCGATTATCGAGTTTACCGAAAGATCGCGGCGCGCCTCGGTCTTTGTCTCATATTCACCGCGGAGCCAGCGCAGTGCGTGGCTCTTTTTCTCGTCGTCATTTTCGACCGACGCGCGATAGTATTCGGTTATAACGTAGGCAAAATCGAATCCGCCGACGCTGTTTTCAAGCTCACGCGTTACGTTGTAAACGCGCTTCGTTACCTCGCCCGTAAAGGACGGATCGTCAGGCGATATACCGCCGCCCGCCACCTCGCTCATAAGTGAAGAAAGCCACTTCGATATTATACCCGAAAGAGCACCACCCTCGGGCGAGGTCTTTGATGACAGATTTCGGATCAGCTCGCGGTAGGTTGCAATACCTGCGCCCTTGCTTCCGCAAATGCGTCTTTCGGGGGAAAGATCGCAGTCGGCGGCAAGGAACCCGCGTTCAAGCGCGTAACCGCGCATAAGTTGCATAAGGAAGCTCTTACCGCTTCCGTACTTACCGATAAGAAAACGCATTGCTGCTCCGCCCTCGCTTACCTGATTTAAGTCGGAAAGGAGAGCTGCGATCTCGTCGTCGCGTCCTATCGCAATATACGGCGCGCCGAGGCGCGGAACGACACCTGCAGAGATCGAGCGTATAAGAGACGAAAGTATCCTCTTCGGTACCGTTACTTTTTCCGTGTTTTCAACCATTGATCAATTTCCTCCATATAATCGACGACAATAGTGAAGCCGTCGTCACCGTGCTCGACTGCAATATCGCCGAGCGTATCGTATAAGCGGTCGTTCACCGCCTCGCAAAGGGCATCGGGAAGTATTCCCATATTGTGTGAAATCTCTATAAAGCCCTGTTTATCGTTGTTTATCAGACATACAAGTGCCTTGGCAACCTCACCGTCACCCTCGTTTTCCTTTTCGTCTGTCGGCTTTTCGGGTATAACGGCTGCTTCCGTTTCTTCAAGCTCGTATTCCTCAAGCCCATCGGTCAAAAGCTCGGTGGTTACCCAGGAATGCTCCTCGATATTCTTCGCGTCCGAGAGGGATAGCTCGTGGCTTATCGGCTCGTAAAGAACGTCGTATTCGGGAGCCGGTGCTTCCTTTGCCTGCTCCTTTTTCAGCTCCTTTTTGTAAGGAGCAAAGTATTCCTCAATAGCGTGACGCAAGGGAATGGCAAGGTTCGGGGTATGGAAACGGCTTCTTATTCCGAGCATTGCGCGGACGTTGTTTTCGGCGAACTTGATAGCGTCGGTCACCGCGTAACGAAGCTCCGCAGAACGCGAGACAGACAGATAAGAGACCTCTATTCGCCTCTTTACGTTATAAGCGCAAAGCGCTCCGACAAATGCGTCGCGTGTGACCTTAATGTGCGTCATCGCGTTGCTTCCTATCGGCGCAAAGACCGTAAGGTGCTCGTTTTCTGCCTTCGTAAATGCGTAAATGAAAGCTGCCTTTATATGCGTATCGAAAAGATCACGATTCTCGTCGTTTATGAATTTGCTGTTTCTGTAATTGTAT
>JAZNTT010000009.1:0-21931 GCA_045591885.1 Eubacteriales bacterium
GGTGGTTGCATCTGCAAGAACGTCATTGAGCATACCTGTGGAGATACGGGTATTTGCCTGATTATGAACGTAATTGATATGCTCGAAGAGCTTTGTAACTCTCTGTCCAGTCTCCGCGGAAATGAAAAGGAGAGGCGCGTATGTCATATAGGAAAGAGCATCGTAAACATCCTTTGTATAGCTGTTTACGGTATTGTTATCCTTTTCGATAAGGTCCCATTTGTTGATGCAAATGACCGACGGCTTCCCTGCCTCGTGAGCAATACCCGCAATTCTTTCGTCCTGCTCGGTAATTCCCTCGTTCGCGTCTATCATAATAACGCAAACGTCAGCTCTCTCAACTGCAAGCTTTGCGCGAAGAACGCTGTATTTTTCAATAGGATCATCGACCTTGCTCTGGCGGCGGATTCCGGCGGTATCAATGAGAACGTACTTTCCGTACTCATTTTCAAGCGCGGTATCTATCGCGTCTCTTGTGGTTCCCGCAACGTCGGAAACGATAAGGCGCTCTGTGCCGAGAAGCTTGTTTATTATAGATGATTTTCCTGCATTCGGCTTACCGATGACGGCAACCTTGATATTCTCGTCAAGCTCGCCCTCGTCGTTTCCGTCATCCTCGGGGCAGTATGCAAGCACAACGTCAAGCAGATCGCCCGAGCCGGTACCGTGAAGGGCCGAGATCGGGATCGGATCGTCCTTGAAGCCGAGCTGGTAGAACTCGTAAAACTCCGCAGGAGGCATACCGACGCGGTCAACCTTGTTTACTGCGAGAACGACGGGCTTTCCGCTCTTCATAAGAAGAGAGGCAATTTGTCTATCCTCGTCAAGCATACCGACGTTCACGTCGGTTAAGAACACGATAACGTCAGCCGTCTCAATAGCGGTCTCCGCCTGACGGCGCATATACTTGAGCATCGCGTTATCGGTTCTGGGCTCAATTCCGCCCGTATCAATAAGAAGAAGCTTTCTGCCTCTCCATTCGGTTTCGTGATAGATTCTGTCACGGGTAACGCCGGGGGTATCCTCGACGATAGAGATACGCTTGCCCGTAAGCTTGTTAAAAAGCGTACTCTTGCCGACGTTCGGACGTCCGACTATCGCAATTACAGGTGTACTCATCGTATCTCCTCCTTAACCCAGATTCATAATCTTTTCGACGAAATCAAATCCGTCGGTATCAATGAATTCAACATTTACGTTCAGCTTTTCCTCAAGCCATCTCGGGCTGACGTCGTCAAGGAATCTGTCCTTCTCATGACGAAGCATGACCGACGGCAAAAAGAGCGTTTTGCCGAGCTTCTTGTCCCAAAGCTGCTCGTAAAGGTCCTTGCCGGTTATAAGTCCGGCAACTGTGATGTTTTCACCGAAAAAGTCGTTCTTTATCTCGTATACGTTAATATCGAGATTACGGCAGCGCTTCTTCAGCTCCTCCGCCATAAACGAAATAAGCGGATAAGCGGCAGCTCCTGTCGCAAGCGAAATGTGTCTTTCGCGCTTAGTGTCGAAATCGTTTATATCCTTGAGCGCAAGAGCAAACTCGTCCGAGAAGGATCTGACCATTCCGACTCCGTTTTCTATCTGCGAATACCCCTCGTAGTAATCGCCTCTCGGGAATTTCTTTTTCGCGGAAAGATAAAGCTCGTCGGCGCAGAAGAAGATCCTGCTTCCGTATTTTGATAGGCACGTTTCGGCATATCCCTCAACCTGCGCGATTATCTTCGACGCTTCCTCGCCCGTAAATGGAGTGAGCGGGAAAAGTCCCTCTCTGTGCTTCGTAATGCCCGCAGGAACTATCGAAACGGAATTTACGGCAGGGTAAAGATCAGACAGGTCTCTCATGCTCTTCATAAGCTGCGCTCCGTCGTTTACGCCCTTGCAAAGAACGATCTGACAGTGCATCTCGACCCCCGCCTCAGCAAAGCGCTTCATCGTCTCGTAGCAGGAGCCGGCAAAACGGTTGCTCAGCATCTTACAGCGAAGCTCGGGGTCGGTAGTATGTACCGATATATTTATCGGCGACATCTTCATCTTTATAATGCGCTCAATATCGTGCTCATCCATATTGGTGAGCGTGATATAGTTGCCCATAAGGAACGAAAGACGCGAGTCGTCGTCCTTGAAATAAAGCGGTTTTCTCATCCCCTTCGGAAGCTGGTCGATGAAGCAGAAGATGCACTTATTCTTGCACGACTTCTTCTCGTCCATTAAGAAGGTATTGAAAACAAGGCCTATATCGTCGTACTGCGGCTTTCTTATCGCCACGTTTATCAGCTCAGGGCCGCGGTGAAGAAGGAGCTTCACTCTCGGCTCCGTAATATAGTAACGGTAGTCAAGAACGTCGTTTATGTCCTTGCCGTTTATTCTGATAAGGTAATCTCCGCGCTTAACACCCGCTTCATCGGCGGCGGAGCCGGGAAGAACGTCATCTATGAGAACCATAAAGCAAGCCCTCCTTTTCTAAGATTTTTGGGTAACCCCACTGACGAAACAAAGCCCTCCGCAATTACGCGGCGGGCTTATTCGTGCAAAAACTTCGCAATCAGTCGTTATCGACTGCAACGATCTCCTTGCCGGCGTAGGTTCCGCATGCCTTGCATACTCTGTGACGAAGAACTGCCTCTCCGCACTTAGGGCACGTGGTCATTCCGGGAAGGGCGAGCTTCCATGTGCTGGAACGTCTTTTGTCACGTCTTGCCTTCGATACTTTTCTCTTCGGTACTGCCATATTTAGCACCTCCTTCAAAGTGGTTAATTATTATCATCGTTATTCTGAAGGAACTTTTTAAGGACCTCAAGACGTGGATCTATCTCCTTCGTCTCGCAGTTACATTTTCCTTCATTGAGATCCTTTCCGCACTTAGGGCAAAGTCCCAAGCAGTTTTCGGAGCAAAGATCCCTTGACGGCAGCTCAAGGAACAGAAGCTCCTCGACAGGGTCGCGTAAATCAAGGACAGAATTCTCGACAATGACGTAATCGTCGTTATCATCACCCTGAAGCGAACCGCTTACCGCCGCATTTTTTGAGAGATCAAAGGTGAGGGAGCGATGAAGCTCCTTTAAGCATCTTGCGCACTCGGTAGTATAAGAAACGCTCGCCTTTAGCGTGAGAAGCATACAGCCTGAGCGTTCGGTGACCACACCGTCAATATGAACGGGACCTTCAAAGGAAACCGTAGGAAAAAGCTCGCCCGCGTCTGAGTAATCAAAAACGAAGGGGATCTTGTCCGTCTTTCCCGTAAGGATCGGGGTCATATCAACACGCATAAAATCTTCCTTTTTCATCTCTTTACAAAATGTCGCAACATATATTATACACAACCCAATCGCGTTTGTCAATGATTTTTTTCAAAAATAACGCTGAATATTACCGAAATTTGTCTATACATATTGGCTTTTATGCCAAATAACGCCGAAAACTACAAAGCGCGCCTCAGCGCCTCAATGATCTTCTTCTCCTCACGCGAGACCTTGACCTGCGTCATGCCGAGAATACGTCCCGCGTTTGCCTGCGACATTTCCTTTACATACCTTAAATATATAAGCTTCCTCTGCGTTTCGGGCAAAGCCTTAAGCGCTTCGGCAAGGGCAATTTTGTCAGTCGTTTTGCCGATCTCGTCGCTATCATCGGAAAGCAGATCACATAGACAGGCACCGTCGCTGTCGCTTCCGACCGGCTCGTAGATCGACTTTACGGGGCAAGCGGCGTCAAGCGCCGAAACAAGCTCCTCAACGGGAACTCCGCAAAGCTCTGAAAGCTCGCTCATCTTCGGCTCGCGCCCGTGCTCGCGCAGAAACTCCTCCTTTTTCTTCATGGCGTCAGTGCCTATGCGCTTGATATTCCGCCCGACCTTGACCATTCCGTCGTCGCGCAAAAAACGCCGTATCTCGCCGATTATAAGAGGAACCGCATAGGTCGAAAAGGCAGTTCCGAAGGACGTATCAAAGCTCCTTACCGCCTTTATCATACCGACAGACGCAAGCTGAACGAGATCGTCGTACTCAACTCCGCGATTCAAAAATCTGACAGCAATGCTTTTGCATAGACCCATATTTTGTGAAACGAGAGTATCGAGTGCCACAGAATCGCCCGACTGCGCGGCTTTGACAAGCGCAATGTTTTCCTCTCGCGTCATTTCAGCTTCTTCGTCATCGTGACCGTCGTTCCGCGTCCGAGGACTGACCTGACCTTAAGACGGTCGGAAAAGCTCTCCATAATAGCAAAGCCCATACCTCCGCGCTCACCGCTTTCGTCGGTCGTAAACAGCGGCAGCTTCGCCTGCTCAATATCTTCTATGCCGCAGCCGCGGTCGCTGACGGTGATCCTTACACTCCTGTCGGAATAAATGCTTACCTCAACCACTACGTTTCCCTGCTTTCCTCTGTAACCGTGAATTATCGCGTTCGTCACCGCCTCGGAAACTGCGGTCCTGATGTCGGCAAGCTCGCTAACGTCAGGGTCAAGCCGCGCAATAAACGCAGTCACCGCATAACGTGCAAAGCTCTCGTTGCGCGAATCGCTGTCAAAAACGGTCTTCATTTTATTTATAAGTATCTTTTTCATATCCTTCTCCTATGTACTGCCCGAGGGCAGAATTATGCAGTCATACTTCCGCGGCCGCGTATCGTTAAAAACCTGTCAGCACCCGACAGACGCAGGATCTTCATAAAATCGTCGGGAACGCTTATAAGCATAAGCTTTCCGCCGTAGCCGTTCACCCTCGTGTATCTGCCGAGGACAAGTCCAAGACCTGCGGAATCGGTAAAGGTCACCTCGCCAAGATCGAAAATAACGCTCATTGGTCGGTAATCTATCAACTTAGAATCAATCACCTCGCGTATCTCCTTAACGCTGTGATGATCAAGCTCGCCGCGGAGATAGCAGATACATTCCCCATCCTCGTCGAGCGTAACGCTGACCTGCTTATAATTTATGGTGAGTTCGTTTCCGTTCATTTTCACACATCCTTTCTATGCACATTTTACTACGGCACAAGCGCATAAAATGTCATAATCGGTCGCCACATTAAAAAAGTTTGTCCTTCACGTTTTTATCTCGTTTTCATAATCTGTAAAAAACGAAAGGAACGAAATTATGGCAGAACAAGGCAGAGGTTTTATTACAGTAAACGTAAGAACGGCAGGCGGCGCGCTCCCCGTCGAGGGTGCGCTCGTCACGGTAAGCGCATCGGACACGGGAACGGTCATTGCCGTAACGCTGACAGATAACGCAGGGCTTTCGGAAATAATCGAGCTTCCGACACCGCCAAAGGAAAATTCGCTCGTCGTCGACGGCGGCGAGGTCTCAAGCTTTTATACGGTCGATACCGACAAAGACGGCTTTTACCACGTCGTAAACGCAAATATTCCCGTTTTCGACGGCGTAACGGCAATACAGCAGGTGCTTCTTGTCCCTATCGCCGTCGGAGATAATGAGCTTCAGCCAAATGACCTGACGAGATTTGAAAATAGCGAGCTTCCGAATTTGTAATGAAGTTACAATGTTTCAAAACGGTGCGCCGAGGACGTCGCACCCTAAAAACAACGTGGTTCTCGCCCGAGATTCCGCCTTTGCTCACGCTTCGGCGCTTTTTTCGCCGTGTCATCCTGAGCGCAGTCGGAATCCGAGCAAAGCGAGGGTCAAACGACGCAAAGCGGCGTTTGGGATCTGGGCGAAAAAAGTTCGACTTCGGACTCCGTCCTCCGCTCAGAATGACACGGGCGATCGAAAGAGGTTTACAAAGGAGAAAACGTGTGCAGAATTTTGCGAAGGCAAAATTCAAGCCCGTTGTCTCCTTGGCGTGCTTCTTTGCTCAACTTTCTTGCACGAGCAAGAAAGTTGAAGAAAAACCTACCGAGGTGATCTAATGCCATTTCCATATATTCCCGAAAAAATCACTGTCCATTTAGGAGAACCGGATACCGACGCGCAAAACGTCACTCTCCCCTTCTCCGATTACATAAAAAACGTCGCGTCAAGCGAAATATATCCGACCTGGCCCGAAAGCGCCTTGCGCGCAAACATTCTCGCACAAATCTCCTTCGCCCTTAACCGCGTCTATACCGAATATTACCGTTCGCGCGGTTATCCTTTTGACATAACGAACTCCACAACGATAGATCAATCATTCATAAACGGCAGAAATATATACGATACCGTCTCCGTCATAGTCGACGATATATTCAGCGACTATCTGCGCCGCAACGGTTTCGTCGAGCCGCTTTTCGCACAGTACTGTAACGGCACCACCGTGACGTGTAACGGATTATCTCAGTGGGGCACCGTTGACCTCGCCGAGCAAGGGCGTAACTCCGTCGAGATCGTCAAGAGCTACTATGGCGACGATATAAGCATAGTCGTAGATGCTCCGATACGCGGAATAACGACGACCGCACCGCGCCGAAACCTCAATCTCGGCTCAACGGGCAACGACGTCGCATTCGTTCAGCTTCGCCTGAACAGAATATCGAACAATTTTCCGTCAATACCTAAAATCCCGAATCCAAACGGCTTCTACGACGTTGCAACGCGCGACGCGGTAAGAGAATTTCAAAGCATATTCGACCTCGCAGTCGACGGCATCGTAGGCAGAGCGACCTGGTATAAGATACAACAGATATACGCGAGCGTGAAGCGTCTGAACGACCTGAGCTCCGAGGGAATCACTTATAACGAGATCCCGAAAATCTTTCCAAATACACTCAATCCCGGTGACGAGGGAAACGAGATCAAGGTAATTCAGTATATGATAAACTACATAGCGCAGTATGAGGACACGGTAAATTCAGTCGAAATAAACGGCGTCTTCGACTCACCGACTGAGCAAGCCGTCCGCGGCTTTCAAAGGACCTACGGCATACAGGAAACGGGAATAATCGACGAAAACACCTACGCAAGAATGTTCGACGTATATAACGCGATAATCCTATCTCTCCCCGACAACCAGCTTCTTGCTCCATACCGCCCCTACCCGGGCTTTCTCATAACACTCGGCTTTGACGGAAGCTATATAGTTCCGCTTCAAACCTACCTGAACGCCATTTCAACGGTGTTTACCGAAGTCCCCGAGGCGGGCAACAGCGGTGTTTACGATGAAGCAACGCGCAACGCCGTCCTTGCCGTTCAAGATCTTACAGGACTTGAGGCTACCGGCGTTGTTAATCTATCCACATGGACAGCGATAGGCGACCTTTACGCCGACATAAGGTCAGGGGAAATAACGTCGCCAACGCAGTTCCCCGGTTATATAATAGACGGAGGAAGTCAGCTATGATGAATACAGAAATGCCATTTTATAAGGAATCCGTGCGTCAGATACAGGTGTACCTATACGATATATCGCGCGTTGACCGCGATATTCCAAGAGTAAATCCCGACGGGATCTACGGTTCAACAACAGTCGAATCAGTCACCGCCTTTCAGAAAAAGCACGGCCTCACCCCCGACGGCAGAGTGAACTACGAGACGTTCAGAAAATTAAGTACCGAGCATGAAAAGGCAGACGTTATACTCTCGCCGCCGAGGAACATTTCGCCGTTCGATCAAACGCTGAAAGACGGCGTTACAAGGCTCGGCGACAAAAGCGAGCTTGTTATGATCGTGAAAATAATGCTGAAGGCGCTCGGCATCTCCTACCCCTACGGCGAAGAGCTTAATGACGATAACGTGTTCGACTCCGACACCGAGCGCGCGGTAAGAGAATTTCAGTTCATTCACGGCATACCGTCAAACGGCATAATAAACAAGGAGACGTGGAATCATCTTGCCCTCGCCTATGAAAAGCATCGCGTTCCGCTTTGATTACCGCCGAAAACATCGGTCAATAATAGTAAAAAACGGTAGGAGGCGATGTGATGACGAGCCGTTTTACACCTGCGGCGCAAAATGCGCTCAAAAAGGCGCAGAGCGAAGCATCGGAAATGGGACACACCTATATCGGAACCGAGCATCTTTTGCTCGGACTGCTCAGTGAGGAAAGCTCTGTCGGTGCCGAAATGTTGCGTAATCATGGACTGGATTATAAAAGCGTAAAGCAATCAGTAATATTCCTGAACGGAAACGGAAGCAAAACGGTACCGCCGCCAAGCATGACTCCCCGGCTCCGAAGCGTTATCGAAAGAGCCGCAAAGGAAATGCCGGGCGCATTCGGCAGAATAGGAACCGAACAGCTTTTGTCTGCTCTTTTGAACGAAAAGGAAAGCATCGCGGTACGAATAATTGAAAAGCATAAGACGGGCGGCGATATACTGCCGGAGCTTTATTCCTCAAAGGCAACGGCAGACCGCAAAGAAGAACGCAAAAAGCTTCCGCCGATGATAACAAAATACGGCAAAAATCTATGCGAATGCTCGCTCGACCCCGTTATCGGGCGCGACAGCGAGCTTGAGTCACTGATCGAGACACTGTGCAGGCGAAGAAAAAATAACCCCTGCCTGATTGGTGAAGCGGGAGTAGGAAAAACAGCGGTCGTTGAGGGGCTTGCAGGCAGAATAAGGGATGGAAACGTGCCATCGTTTTTACTCGGCAAGGCAATAGTGTCCCTCGACATCGCCGCAATAATATCGGGCGCAAAATACCGAGGCGAGTTTGAGGAACGAATGAAAACGGTCCTCCTCGAAGCGTCGGAGGATCCCGATATAATACTGTTTATCGACGAACTTCACACGATAGTCGGCACAGGCGCGTCCGAGGGCGCTATCGATGCGGGAAGCATTATGAAGCCGTCGCTTGCGCGCGGTGAAATACGGCTGATCGGCGCAACGACCGTCACTGAATATCGCCGCCATATCGAAAGCGATCCCGCGCTTGAGCGCCGTTTTTTGCCGATAACGGTTGAGGAGCCGACTCCCGACGAGGCGGTTATCATCCTGCGCGGCATCAAGGAAAAATATGAGGAGCATCACGGTATATTAATCGACGACAGCGCCATTTCCGCCGCAGTCGAGCTGTCGGTACGCTACGTCCCGTCAAAGCGCTTGCCCGACAAGGCGATAGACCTACTCGACGAGGCGGCATCGGCAAAGCGAATTGAAATCGAGCGCAGAAGCGAGGAGGACAAATATATCGGCGGAATCATCAAGGGCTTGAACGAAGCAGACAACGAGCTTTCGCACGACGTTGAAAAAAATATTCGTACGCGGTTAGAACAGATGAAACGCTGCGAAGGGTCACCCGTGCTCATCCGCTCCGATATTGAAAAGGTGCTTGAAAAGCGTCGCGGAAGTGTTCGTTTACCGTCCGAAAATGACCTTTTCGGGCTTGAAAACGGGCTTAAAAGTGCCGTTTTCGGTCAAAAAAACGCCATAAAAACCGTCGCTTCAACTCTACGCGCAGGTATTCTCGGCATAAACGGAAGCACCTCCCCTATTGCGTCGATGATGTTTTTAGGCCCGTCGGGAGTCGGCAAGACAGCGCTCGCGAGCGCTGTTGCCGAGCAGTTTTACGGAAGCCCTGAAGCTGTGATTCGCCTCGATATGTCGGAATACAGCGAGAAGCACAGCGTGTCGAGGCTTATCGGCTCGCCCCCGGGCTACGTCGGCTACCGCGACGAGGGTCTGCTCGTCAAGGAGGTGCGGAGCAGGCCCTATTCTGTCGTGCTTTTTGATGAAGCCGAGAAAGCAGATCCCGACGTGTTTTCCCTGCTTTTGCAGATACTTGATAACGGCTTCATAACCGATCCGCAGGGCAAACGCGCCGACTTTCGCGGCTGTGTGATAATCCTGACCTCAAATGTCGGCTCATCGGAAAAGGGCGCGGCAGGATTCACCGCAAGCGGAAACGAAAAGCAGTTCAAATGCGCGAAGGACTTTTTCAGTCCCGAGCTTATAGGCCGTCTCGATAGCATAATTGCGTTTGACCGGCTCAATAGCGGGACAGCATACAAAATAGCCGAAAAACGGCTCTATGCCTTACGCGATCGCCTTGAAGAGAGCGGAATCTCAGTCGATATATCCCCCGATGTCATATCGCTTGCCTCAAAATGCGGAAGCGGTGGCGCGCGTGATATATATTCATTCATCAAAACAGAAGTTGAGGGGGCTGTCATTTCAAATCTTCCAATCGGAAAGGATGGCGTTTCTTTAATAATTTCGTGTGAAAATGAAAAAATTTCGATTAAAACCGTAACCAAAAACACGCTTTCGCATATTATGTAGTAAATGGGATCGGGCGGCTCGCCGCCATCTCAAATACGAAAGCGAGAACTAATATGAGAAAGCGCCTTAACGGAAACGGTAAAGATATTCTTCCCGAAATCGCGATAATAGCCTTTGGGCTTGGAATTTTACTTGCATTCTTCCTGTCCGCGCGCGCTTTGGCGCTGATTGAATCTCTTCTCATCATTTCGCTCGGTGTTCTGTGCCTTAACAAAGATTGATCGTAAAGGGGTTTTTATGAAAGTCATAGTTTTGTCTCCGCCGAAATTCTTGGCTCCGATTATTCGTTTTTTTCTCGGCAGAAAAAGAAAAAAGCGCGACACTCGATAAGAGTGCCGCGCTTTTGACTGTGTTAAAAGTTGACAAAAAACGCGAAATGATATATAATATGCAGGATGTTTACTGAAAGGAACGGATATATGAAAAAGCATTGCCGTTTTTTATTGCTTCTTTTCATGACCGCATCAATGCTTCTTACGGTATCGTGCGGCGGCGGAAAGAAAAAAACAGACTTTATTTATAAAATAACCGACGGATATGCAACCATTATCGGATACTCAGGTGTCGAAAGCGAGATTGCCATTCCCAAAAAGCTCGGCGGAAAAACCGTCACGAAGATTGAGGAAAACGCTTTTCGCGGCATGGTCGGACTTAAAAAGGTGACGATTCCCGACACCGTTACCGCTATTGATTACGCATTTTCGGAATGTCCCGATCTCGTTCTTGTCGAGCTTGGAGACGGGATCAAAACGATGAACGGCGCGTTCAAGGACTGCCCCAAGCTCGCAACCGTCATCGGCGGCAAAAACGCCGCAGAGCTTTCCGAAGCATTCATGGGTTGCGTATCGCTAACAAGCGGATACATTCCGAAAAATGCGACCTCCTGTGCCTCAGCTTTCCGCGGGTGCAAGGCGCTTACCGACATCAAGGTCGAAGAGGGCGTTACCTCTCTCCCCTTCACCTTCGAGGGCTGCACATCCCTTAAAGAAATAATGCTTCCCTCAACCGTTACCGAGGCAGTACACACCTTTGAAAACTGTACGTCGCTTCTTTCGGTTACCGGCTGTAAAAGCTTCACGGTTCTTGAAAACACGTTCGCAGGCTGCACTTCTCTTCCACACGTTGCACTCGGTAATAACGTCAAGATACTTAAAGGCGCGTTTTTGAACTGCTCATCCCTCATGTTTCTCGAAGGACTTCCGAGCGAGGTGGAGTCATATTCTGCATCCTTTACGGGTTGTACCGTGCTTACCGAAATGGTAATACCGAAAATGCCCGAAGCCGAGGCGGCCGTTTACGATCTTGCTTCGGATCTAAAGGGCTGTAACGGACTTCAAAAGCTCAACGTAAATACCTCATTCTTCGTAACAGGTGAGTTCTGTACGACCTTTGCGGATTGCCGGTCGATCAATGAGGTCAATATTCCAAATGAGGCGGCAGAACAGCTATTGAGAGTCGACGCAATGTACGTAGACCGTCTGTTCACCGGAAAGAACTCCAAGCTTACGACGGCAATAAACAAATACAAGAAGCTGTCAAACGTAAGAATAACCGTCAGCTTCGGTTATATTGAGGAGACCGGATATACTCACATTTACGGCGGCGACGTTGATTTCTTCGATTATGAAGAGGTTGCAAAAAAGCAAAGCGTTATCGGCTTTGAGTCATTTACGCAAACCTATTATTGGTGCGGATATCCTAACGGAACGAACAGAAAAAACACAACGGTCGGAATAGAACGTGAATATACCTTCTACCTCCGCGTTACCGGCGGCAACGACGGAAATCTTCCGTCAAGAGTTACCGTCAACGGAATGGAATGTGTCATTGAAGATAACTGATGTAAAAAAGCAAGAACAAACCGTTCTTGCTTTTTCTTTACGCAAAAAGAGCAGACCGTTCGGTCCGCTCTTTTCTAAGATTACTTATACTTGCGCTTACGGGCTGCTTCAGCCTTCTTCTTGCGCTTTACGCTGGGCTTCTCATAGCACTCTCTCTTGCGGAGCTCTGCGAGAACGCCGGATCTCTGACACTGTCTCTTGAATCTACGAAGAGCGCTATCCAGAGATTCATTTTCTTTTACTCTTACTTCTGCCATTATCTATCCCTCCCCTCGCATTGTAAGCAAAGAGAATTTTTTTCAAATTCCACCCAATATAATAACACATCTGTTTTATTATGTCAAGTAAAAGTTTGAAATATTCTGTTTTTTTGGTAAAAATTATTTAACAACGAAGTTTACGAGCTTGTTCGGAACGAAAATTTCCTTGACTATCGTCTTTCCTTCAAGGAAAGGAACGACCTTATCGACTGCCTTTGCTTTGCTGAGAACCGTGTCCTTATCGTCGTTTGCGTTGACGGTAACGGTGCCGCGGAGCTTTCCAAGCACCTGTACTGCGTACTCGACCGTCGAATCAACGGTCTTGCTCTCGTCGTACTTCGGCCACTCGGCTACCGAGCAGAAGCCGCTGTTTCCGAGCGTTTCCCAGATCTCCTCGCAGATATGAGGCGCGAAAGGAGAAAGGAGTCGAACGAAGATTCCAAGCTCGTCCTTGGTGAGCGAGCCGTGATCGTAGATCGCGTTTATAAGTATCATCATCTGAGCGATAGCGGTATTGAACTTCATCGCCTCGATGTCTTCGGTTACCTTCTTTATCGTCTTGTGGAAGAGCGTTTCAAGCTCGGGCGTTACGCCCTCTCCCTTGACAAGCTCGGTAAGAGCAGATGTACGGTCGAGGAATCGGCGGCAGCCCTTCATGGAGCTTTCGTTCCACGGTGCCGCCTGCTCGTAGTCACCCATAAAGAGGACGTAGAGACGGAGCGTATCTGCGCCGCTTTCGTCAACGACGGTATTCGGGTCAACTACGTTTCCGCGCGACTTACTCATCTTCTCGCCGTCGGAGCCAAGGATAAGTCCCTGTGCGGTACGCTTTGCGTATGGCTCGGAGGTCGGAACGAGATCGAGGTCATAAAGGAACTTATGCCAGAAGCGGGAGTAGATCATGTGACGGGTAACGTGCTCCATACCGCCGTTATACCAGTCAACGGGAAGCCAATAGTTCATTGCCTCCTTCGACGCGAAGCACTCGGGGTTCTTCGGATCGGTGTAACGGAGGAAGTACCAGGAAGATCCTGCCCACTGAGGCATGGTATCGGTCTCACGCTTAGCAGCAGCTCCGCACTTCGGACACTTGCAGTTTACGAACGACTCGATCTTTGCAAGCGGGCTTTCGCCGTCGGAGCCGGGCTGGAAGTTATCAACGGGGGGAAGGCGGAGAGGAAGCTCCTCGTAGGGAACGGGAACGATTCCGCATTCAGGACAGTGTACGATCGGGATCGGCTCGCCCCAATATCTCTGACGGTTGAACGCCCAGTCTTTCATCTTGAACTGCACGCCCTTTTCGCCTATTCCCTGCTCGGTAAGGTACTCGAGCATTTTTTCAATTGAATCCTTTTTGTTGGTAAGACCGTTAAGGACACCCGAATTTACCATTTCACCGTCGCCTGTGTATGCTTCGACAGAAACGTCGCCGCCCTTGATGACCTCAACTATGTCGATACCGAACTTCTTAGCGAAGTCGTAGTCACGGGTATCGTGCGCAGGAACTGCCATGATAGCACCCGTACCGTAGCCCATCATTACGTAGTCCGCTACGTATATCGGGATCTCCTTTTCGGTTATCGGGTTGATGGCGTTAAGTCCCTCGATGCGAACGCCCGTCTTTTCCTTTACGAGCTGTGTTCTTTCAAACTCGCTCTTCTTTGCGCACTCCTGTTTATACGCGTCGAGTGCGTCGGTATTCGTGATAATATCACGGTATTTTTCGATTATCGGATGCTCGGGGGCGATTACCATAAAGGTGACGCCGTAGAGCGTGTCGGGACGGGTCGTGTAGATGCGGAGCGAATCGTCGACGTTAAGCTTGAAGTTTACGAATGCGCCCGTACTCTTTCCGATCCAGTTTTCCTGCTGAAGACGTACGTTGGGAAGGTAATCAACGCCCTCAAGACCCTGAAGAAGCTTGTCCGCGTACTCGGTTATGCGAAGGTACCAGACCTCCTTTGTCTTCTGTACGATGTCGGAATGACAAATATCGCACTTACCGCCCTGAGAGTCCTCGTTTGAAAGAACGACCTTACATGACGGGCAGTAGTTTACAAGCGTCTTATCGCGGAAAACGAGCCCGTTTTCGTACATTTTGAGGAATATCCACTGCGTCCACTTATAGTATTCCTCCTCAGTCGTATCAACTACTCTGCTCCAGTCGAACGAGAAGCCGACGCGCTTTAACTGCGAGGTGAACTTCTTTATGTTGTTATCGGTTACCTGACGGGGATGAACGCCCGTCTTGATAGCGGTATTTTCGGTCGGCAGACCGTAAGCGTCGAAGCCTATCGGGAAGAGGACGTTATAGCCCTCCATTCTTCTTTTACGGGAAACGACCTCAAGACCCGAATACGCCTTTATATGTCCGACGTGCATTCCCGAGCCGGAGGGGTACGGGAACTCAACGAGGGAATAGAACTTCTTTTTGGAATAGTCCTCTTTTGCTTCAAAAAGCTTGGCTTCTTCCCATTTGTCCTGCCATTTTTTGTCGATCAAACGATGTTC
Organism: Eubacteriales bacterium; assembly: GCA_045591885.1. Classification (GTDB taxonomy): domain Bacteria; phylum Bacillota; class Clostridia; order Oscillospirales; family CAG-272; genus Colimorpha_A. The sequence continues at coordinate 14,765 of JAZNTT010000009.1, forward strand.
GTACTTCATTTTTCTGTCCTTCTTTTGAGATTAATTTATATCAGTCTTCTGTAAGCAGATCCGAAATATCTACCTCTTCCGCCTCTGCCCAGAGCTTTTCGAGGTTATAAAACTCTCTTGCGTCGGGTGTGAAGATATTTACTATAACGCTCGAATAGTCGAGAAGCACCCACGATGCGCTATCGTGTCCTTCTACGTGGTCGGCGGTGACGCCTTCAAGACCGAGCTTGTATTCTACCTCGTCGGATAGGCCCTTTACCTGCGTAGTAGAGTTACCGCCGCAGATGACGAAATAATCGGCAAGGACTGTTTTCTCGGTTACGTGAAGAAGCTTTATATCGCGTCCCTTGCGTGCGTCAAGCACCTTTATTATCATTTCCGCAATTTCTTTCGGCTCAAATACTTTCTTTTCTTCCATAGTTATTTTCCTTTAGCTTTTCTATAATATATTCTCTTGCTTTTTCGGTGTCCGAATGTATCGGGTGTCCGTTTTCAATAAGATCCGCGACCGTCATATCGAGCGCTATCAGCATTATCTCGTCGAGGACGCGAAGCTTATTGCCTTTTTCTATCATTTCATAGAATATTGCACGGAGCTTCACGCAGTCGGGAAAGGTCCTCGTCGGCTCGATAAAGTCACATAGATACATCAGCTTCGTCAGAAGCGGCATATCCGCCTTGCCCGTCGTGTGATAGCGTATTGCATCAAAAACGGCATCGTCAACGTAATCGGGATAAAGCTTTTTCGCCATGTATGCACCCGTCATCTGGTGAAGCGTTTTTTCGCTTGAAAGAGTTCCTTCGTCGGGTGTAACGCCGACGCCCTTAAGAAACTCCAGATGCTCATCACGCGTAAGGTACTTCGTTATATCGTGAAGCAGTGCCGCATAGCGCAGGCGCTCGCTGTCGGTCTCGGATAGGTCAAATAGCTGAGACAGACTCTTTGCTTCCTCCTCCGCACCGAAGATGTGCTTCCATCTTTTCTCTTTTACAAGCGTTCTGACTGCCGCGTAAAGCGGGCATGTTAGGTACAGCTTGTCTTTTTTGATTATTTCTTCGACCTCAGGGGAAACAAGGTTCGAAATGCTCTTCCCTTCCTTGACCGCGTTTCTTATCTCGGTAGACGAAATTTCAAACGGCTCGGAAACAAGGTCGATTATTTTAGCGTTATATTCTTTTTCGTAGCGCGATCTCGCTTCCTCGATCGCCTTTTCGGTTTCGGGGTCGATATTCTCGCGCCGAGCGTGGCATACCGTTGCCAGCTTTAAGATAATATCGGGATTTTTCCAATCTCCGAGCGACAGAAGCATATCTGTTCCCATAAGGAAGAATAGCTCCGTGTCGGGTAACGAAAAATGCTCGAGGGTAAGATAAGTGTAGCTTTTACCGCCCTTTTCTATCTCGTAGTCGCTGACTGTGATATTCCGTTCGTCATTTTCAAACGCCGCTTTTGCCATTTTAAGGCGCTCGTAGGGGTCGTTGTCCGAATCGGCTTTAAACGGTGAAACCGCAGTTGGTATAATTATAAGCTCGTCGAGCTTCATTTCGTCGTAGAACGCGTTTGCCGCCCTAATATGCCCGATATGTATCGGGTTAAAGGACCCGCCGTAGATTCCGAGGCGCTTCATCTTTGCTTATTCTCCGTAAGATATTTTGCAAAGAGGCGTATCGACTGTCCGCGGTGGCTGACTCTGTTCTTTTCGTCGATAGTTATCTCGGCGTAGGTTTTATCAAGCTGCGGCATATAGAATATCGGGTCGTAGCCGAAGCCGCCGTTCCCGCGTTCCTCTCGGATCATCACGCCCTTACATTCGCCGCGGAAGTAGTGCGGCTCGTCGATCTTATTCGGGTCAACGAATGCGATGACCGATATGAACGCCGCGCCTCTCTTACCGTCGGGAACGTTTTCAAGCTCGCTTAACAGCTTATCATTATTATTCTTATCGTTACACGGCTCGCCTGCGTAACGCGCGGAATAAACTCCCGGGCGTCCGCCGAGTGCTTCGACGCTGAGACCGCTGTCGTCCGCTATTGCGTAATAGCCCATTTTCGCTGGAACGCACGCCTTTATATAAGCGTTTTCCTCAAAGGTACTACCTGTTTCTTCTATATCTCCGACAAAGCCGATATCGTCAAGCGAGAGAAGCGTTACGTCATTTACTCCGCTTTCTTTAAGCACTCTTTCGATCTCAGCTATCTTATGACGGTTTCTTGATGCAAGTACAATTTCCATATCATTCAAACAGTGCCGCGACAAATTCGTCGGCAACGAAATACTGTAGGTCGTCTATCTGCTCGCCGACGCAGATGAATTTCACGGGGATTCCAAGCTCCTCTTTTATCGAAAATACTATTCCGCCCTTTGCCGTTCCGTCAAGCTTTGTGAGAACAAGGCCCGTAAGAGGTGCGGCGTTCTTGAATTCCTTTGCCTGAAGGACTGCGTTCTGTCCCGTCGTTGCGTCGAGAACGAGAAGCGTCTCACGTGAAGCGCCCGGTGTTTCACGCTCTATAACTCTGTTTATCTTCGCAAGCTCATCCATCAGGTTTTTCTTATTGTGAAGACGTCCTGCGGTGTCTACGATAACTACGTCAGTGCCTCTTTTTTTCGCGGCACTGAGTGCGTCGAAAACGACTGCGGCAGGATCAGAACCCTCTCCGTGACGAATAAGCTCAACGCCTACGCGGTCTGCCCACACGCCGAGCTGATCGATAGCGGCGGCGCGGAAGGTATCTGCGGCGGCAAGAAGCACGCTTTTGCCGTCCTTTTTAAGAAGATTCGCGATCTTGGCTATCGATGTCGTTTTGCCGACTCCGTTTACGCCGATAACGAGAATGACCGAGGGATTTGTCGAAAGGTCAAGCCCCTCTCCCTCTCCGACCTTTTCGCGCAAAAGCACCTGAAGTGCTGCCTTTACCTCCATCGGATCGGTTATCTTCTCTTTTCTTATTTTTTCGCGGAGCGAATCAAGTATGCTTTCGGTTACGTTCACGCCGACGTCGGCTGTGATAAGTATTTCCTCAAGCTCCTCAAGAAGCTCCTCGTCTACCTTTGAAAATGACTTAAAAAGTCCGTCGAGCCGTCCAAAAACGGCGTTTTTCGTCTTGGATAGACCTGCTTTAAGTTTTTCGAAAAAGCCCATCAGTTAAGCTCTCCTCCCATTTTCTTCTCGACCTCGTTTACGTTCATGCTGAGCACCTTCGATATACCTCTGTCGGGCATGGTGATGCCATAAAGCATATCAGCCGCTTCCATAGTACCGCGGCGGTGCGTGATGACGATAAACTGCGTCTTCTCTGAATATCTGTGCATATAGTCGGATAGGCGCACGACGTTTACCTCGTCAAGCGCACTTTCGATCTCGTCGAATATGCAGAACGGTGTCGGGTTTACGTTCAGTATCGCGAATATAAGCGCGATAGCAACGAACGACTGCTCTCCGCCCGAAAGAGAGATAAGGTTCTTTATTATCTTTCCGGGAGGTGCTACCTTTATTTCGATTCCGCTCGTCAGTACGTTTTCGGGATCGGTAAGGGAAATTTCAGCCGTACCGCCGCCGAAAAGCTCCTTGAAGGTGACCTTGAAGTTCTTGTTGATCTCCTCAAAGGCGGTGACGAACATCGTCTTCATTTCCTTTTCAAGACGCGAGATGATTCCGTCGAGACTCTCGCGCGCCTTCGTCAGATCCTCAAACTGCGCGGTATTGAAATCGTAACGCTCCTTGACATCTGCGTATTCCTCAATTGCGCCGACGTTTACGTGTCCGAGCGCACGGAGCTTATTACGAAGCTCGGTCTGACGCGCGCCGTATGTCGGGCGCGTTTCCTCGGTTACGGGTGCGTAATTAAGCTCTGTTGCCGCGGTATAGGTAAGCTCGTAGTCCTCCCATATCTTTGCGGCAAGACGGTCATGCTCGGTCGTAAGATTTTCTCTTATGCCCTCGAGCTTTGTAAACTCGCGGAAAAGCGTTTCTCTTACGTGAGTTTTCTCACGAAGCTCTTCTCTTATCTTGCTCTGTATCTTCTCATATTCGATATTCTGAGAGATAAGCTTACTTCTTTCGCTTTCAAGTGCGCTTATATCGGACGCCAAGGTATCGTAGGTGACCTTGTTTTCGCTTATGCGCTTTTTGATGTCGGAAAGCTTCTGTTCAAGGGTCGCGCCAAGCTCCTCCGAGCGTGCTATCTGCTCGCGGAGTGCTTCTACCGTGCTTTCGTTAAGAGTGATTCCCGAATTAAGAGCTTCAACATCCTTTTCAAGCGCCGCTTCTGTAATTCTTCCGTCATTATAAGCAGAAAGGATCGCGGCAAGCTCATCGTCTACGGCATTTCTGCGTGAAACGGTGTTTTCCGTCTCCTTCTTCTTATCAGTAAGCTCGTTTTCGAGCGCCTTTATAGTTTCTTCAATGCTCGATTTCTCGATATCGTACTGCTCGTGCTCTCTGCCGAGGCCCTCGAGCGCGGTATTAAGTGTCGAAAGACGAAGTGTTTCATTTTCGTGTCTGCTCTTGTTTACCTCGTACTGCGTCTGCTCTGCATTGAGCATCATTGTAAGAAGTGCGATTCTCTCGTTAATTCCGCCGATCTCGCCGCCCAGCTTATCGATCTCGGAATTAAGCTCACTTTCGTGTGCCTTCTTGCTTCCAAGCTCGACACCGAGCTTTGCAACTTCTGCCTTGAGCGATGAAATTTCGGCGCTTCTTGTAAGGATGCCGCTGTCCTGACGGGTCGAGCCGCCCGTGAACGAGCCGCCTGCGTTTATTATCTGTCCGTCGAGGGTAACTATTCTTATACGGTAGCCGAAGGATTTTGCAACATACGCCGCGTTATCGATATTATCGAAAACTGCCGTTCTGCCGAGCAGGTTTCCGATAACTCCTCCGTACTTTTTATCGTGTCCGCAGAGCGCGTCTGCCATTCCGACATAGCCCTTTTTATTCTTAAGCTCATTTTCGGATATTACGGGGGTCTGCGCCTTCATAGCGGTAAGCGGATAGAAGGTCGCGCGTCCGCCGTTCGTCTTTTTAAGATAGGCGATAGCTGCCTTTGCCGCTTCCTCGTCCTCGGTAACTATGTTCTGAATATTCGCGCCGAGCGCCGTTTCGATAGCGATGCTGTATTCGCCCTTTACCGAAATAAGCTTCGATACGGGACCGTGAATACCCTTTATTGCGCCGTTTTCTACGGCGTGCATTACGTTCTTTACGCTATGGTTATAGCCCTCGAGAAGGTCGTCCATTCTCTTGAGCGTTTCTGCGCGGTGATTTTTTGATTCGATTGTAAGGTTAAGGCGGTCGAGTGCGCTCTTAACTTCTTCAAGCTCTGTGCGAAGTGCGGAAATTTCATTATCCTTTTCACTCGCCTTTGCCTTGTCCTCTTCGATCGAGGAAAGATAATCAGCTACCGTTTTTTCCGAGCGGTTCATCGCGTCGGTGATAACTGCGATCTCAGCCTCAAGCTCTGCTATCTCGCTTCTCAGAGAACGGCTTCTTTCGCTTTCGCTTTCGTGTGAGCCGGCAAGAGCCGAAAGGCGAACCTTTTCGTCGATAAGCTTGCTTTCGGTCAGGCGCTCATCGTCCTCACATTCAAGGATCTTATCTTCGAGGAAAGAAATGAGATCTCTCTTTTCAGATGCTTTTTTGTCAAGCTCTTCAAGCTCTGCGCGGATAGCTTCGAGCTTTTCGGTCTTTTCCTTAAGCTCATGTTCGAGGTCCTTGCCTCTCTTTTCTCCGTCGGAGAGTGAAAGGCGGCGAAGCTCTGCCTCGTTCTTCGTCTGCTCGATACGGCTTTCGGTATGAAGTATGTCGTTTTCAAGGACGCGGCTGTTACTTTCGATTCCGTGGCGCTTTTCTATATATTCGCTTACGCGGTTTGTCAGCTCCTCAGCCCCGCTCTGGCTTTCAGCCGCTTTGGTATACAGGTTTTCGCTTCTTGCTTCAAGAGCCGATATTTCGCTCTCGGCACTTTCAAGTGCGAGCTTTGCCGACATATACGCGCGCTCGGTTTCGTTTGCTCTTGCGCGCATCGTTTCCGCGTCGTAGAGCCAAAGCGCAACGTCTACCTCTTTCTTCTGCTCGTAAAGGTCGAGATATTTTCTTGCCGCCGCCGCTTCCTTTTCAAGCGGGCCGACACGGGACGAAAGCTCACCTATTATGTCGGAAAGACGCACGAGGTTTGCCTCTGTGTCTTTGAGCTTTCTTTCGGCTTCGTTCTTTCTTACTCTGTATTTCGATATTCCAGCCGCTTCTTCAAACACCGAACGGCGCTCGTCGCTCTTCTGCGAGATGATCTCGGCAATTTTACCCTGACCGATATTTGAATAACCCGTCTTACCGACACCGGTATTCATGAACAGCTCGGCAATATCCTTAAGGCGCGATGCCTTGCCGTTTATAAGATATTCGCTGTCGCCGCCGCGATAGTAGCGTCTCGTTACCGATACCTCGTCATAATCGCTGTCAAGACGGCCAATGCCGACGGTATTATCTATTATGAGCGTTACCTCTGCATATCCCATCGGGCGGCGGTTATCGGAGCCGCCGAAGATGACGTCCTCCATTTTTGAGCCTCGTATGCTCTTGGTCGACATTTCGCCGAGAACCCATCTAACAGCATCAGTTATATTCGATTTTCCGCTTCCGTTAGGTCCGACAACGGCAGTTATACCCCGGTCGAAGGACAAGACGGTCTTATCGGGGAAGGATTTGAACCCCTGCATTTCAAGCGCTTTTAATCTCAAAACTTTACTCCTTAAATCGTTTTCACGCCCGCACACGCGCGGGCACATAATACGCCTATTATATATAATAAGTTATTATAACATACATCAAATGAAAATGCAAGGGTTTATGGTGATTTTAAGGGGTTAAAAACCGCTTGTTTTTCGGCGGTTTTGGTCGGCTTTTCGGTAAAAAATTTATCCGAGGTGACAGTCGTAAGGCTATCTTTGATAAGGTCGGCGCTCCCGACACAAATATCAAGACGATCATCTGCGGTGACTGTCACGTTGAGCACGAGAGATAGCTCGGAGGCGTGCCTCAGTATACCTCTTCACTAAACTCCAAATATCCGCCTTATCTCTACGTCTTCGCTGCTAAATCAAGCTCCTCCCCGCTAAAAACGCGGGGGGGATTTTTTTTGTTAAAAAAAACAAAAAAAATGTCCTTTATT
>JAZNTT010000010.1:0-11187 GCA_045591885.1 Eubacteriales bacterium
CCTCACCTTATCATTTACTATCCCGTTCGCGTTCTCGGTAATAAGACTATCGTTACAAACGGTGATCAGACCGATACGATCTACGAGCTTATGGACAAGCAGATGACCTTCGAGCAGGCACTGCGCACGCGCGAGTTTGAGGATGATAAGCCTAATTTTACTCCCCGTATTTCTGGAATCATTCATTGCGAAAACGGTGATATGAACTACGCAATGTCGATCCTCAAGAGCGCAGAGGGAGATGAGACCTCCTGCGAGAGATTCACTTATGCATATTCTAATCCGATTGCCGGAAAGGCGAAGTTTATCCATACATATAACGGCGAGGGTGATCCGCTTCCGTCATTTGAGGGCGAGCCGAAAACTCTTGAGCTTCCCGACGTAGATATTGATGCTCTCACCGAGATCATCTGGACAAATCTTAATAACGATAACAAGGTATCTCTTTTCGTTCGTTATATTGATATTGCGACGGGTGGGACTGAAACACGAATAGTAAATAAGAACGTATAAGGAGAAACGGAAATGAAAGAATTTGAACTAAAATACGGCTGTAACCCTAACCAGAAGCCCTCGAGGATATATATGCACGACGGCTCAGATCTTCCTATCGAGATCCTCAACGGCCGCCCCGGATATATCAATTTTCTTGATGCATTTAACTCCTGGCAGCTTGTAAAGGAGCTTAAGGAAGCTCTCGGAATGCCCGCAGTTACTTCGTTCAAGCACGTTTCTCCGACTTCTGCCGCTATCGGTCTTCCTCTTTCCGAGAAGCTCAAGAAGGCGTGCTTCGTTGACGATATTGAGGGTCTTGACGAGTCGCCTCTCGCATGTGCTTACGCAAGAGCAAGAGGAACAGACAGAATGTGCTCCTTCGGTGACTGGGTAGCGCTTTCCGACGTTTGCGACGTTACGACTGCGCTTATGATAAAGCGCGAGGTATCCGACGGCGTTATAGCTCCCGGATATGAGCCTGAAGCTCTTGAAATCCTAAAATCCAAGAGAAAGGGAAGCTACAATATCGTTAAGATCGACCCGAATTTCGTTCCCGATGACGCAGAACGCAAGCAGGTCTACGGTATCACATTTGAGCAGGGAAGAAACAACTTCAAGATCAATAAGGAACTTCTTTCTAACGTAGTTACCGCGAATAAGGATATGCCCGAAAGCGCTGTCCGCGACCTTATAATCTCGCTTATTACTCTTAAATATACGCAGTCTAATTCCGTTTGTTTTGCAGTTGACGGACAGGCGATCGGCGTTGGTGCAGGTCAGCAGTCCCGTGTTCACTGCACACGTCTTGCAGGCGGCAAGGCAGACACTTGGTTCCTCCGTCAGTCAGACAAGGTTCTTAACCTTCCTTTCAAGGACACTATCGGACGTCCCGACCGTGATAACGTGATCGACGGTTATATAAATCAGAATGAAGAGGACGTTTGCGCTGACGGTAACTGGCAGAAGTACTTTACGTCTCAGCCCGCACCCTTCACCAAGGAAGAGCAGAGAGCTTACCTTGATACGATCGACGGTGTATCTCTCGGCTCCGACGCATTCTTCCCCTTCAGCGACAATATCGAGAGAGCAAAGAGGAGCGGCGTTAAGTACATTGCAGAGCCGGGCGGCTCCATTCGTGGAGGCCTCGTTATCGGGTGCTGTGATAAGTACGGAATGGCTATGGCATTCACTGGCATGAGACTTTTCCATCACTAATATAAATACATTTGGTGAAGCTATGAAAATAATGGTAGTTGGCGGTGGCGGCAGAGAGCACGCCATCATTAAAAAGCTGAAAGAAAATAAAGAGATTGACGTTATCTACGCGCTTCCCGGAAATGCGGGAATGGCAGGTGACGCGACACTTGTCAATATCGGCGCAAAGGATATTCCCGCAATAGTTGAGTTTGCCGTTAATAACGGGATCGACTATGCCGTCGTAGCGCCCGACGATCCGCTCGTTATCGGCGCTGTTGACGCGCTCAACGAAAAGGGAATTCCGTGCTTCGGCCCTGACGCAAAGGCGGCAGAGATTGAGGGAAGTAAGATCTTTTCAAAGAATCTTATGAAGAAATACGGTATTCCGACGGCAGAATACGAGACCTTTGATAACGAATCAGATGCTCTTAATTATCTTAAAAACTGCAAGATACCGATAGTTATTAAGGCGGACGGTCTTGCTCTCGGTAAGGGTGTTATAATTGCTATGACAAGAGAGGAAGCCATCGACGCTGTCAAGAGTATGATGAGCGACAAGGTCTTCGGTAACAGCGGTTCAAGAGTTGTTATCGAGGAATTCCTCACCGGTCCCGAGGTCTCGGTTCTCGCGTTTACAGACGGGAAGACTGTCAAGCCGATGGTTTCCTCTATGGACCATAAGAGAGCGCACGATAACGACGAGGGACTTAATACGGGCGGTATGGGTACGGTTGCCCCAAACCCGTATTATACGAGGGAAGTAGCAGATCTCTGTATGAAGACTATCTTCCTTCCGACCGTTAACGCTATGGTAAAAGAGGGTAGACCTTTCAAGGGCTGTCTTTACTTCGGACTTATGATAACTCCCGACGGACCGAAGGTCATTGAGTATAACTGCCGCTTCGGTGATCCCGAAACGCAGGTCGTGCTTCCGCTTCTTAAGAGCGATCTTTTGACGGTCATGAAAGCAACGACTGACGGTACTCTGTCCGAAACAGAGGTAGTTTTCGAGGATAAGCACGCTTGCTGTGTAATTATGGCGTCAAACGGCTATCCGCAGAACTATGAAAAGGGATTTGAAATAAATATCCCCAAAGAAATAGCCGATAACGTCTACGTAGCAGGCGCTGCCGACAGGGACGGAAAGCTTGTTACGGCAGGCGGACGAGTTCTCGGTGCAACCGCAGTTGCGAAGACGCTTCCCGAAGCGATTAACGAGGCATATAAGCTCGTAAGCAAGATAAGCTTTGATAACGCTTTTTACCGCAAAGACATTGGCGCGCGCGCCCTTAAAGCGCTGGAGGAATAACATGGTATACAGAATATTTGTAGAAAAAAAGCCCGAGCTTGCACACGAGGCGAACGGCTTGTATAATGAGCTGAAAAACCTTGTAGGCATTGAAAATCTTGCGTCGGTAAGAGTTATTAACCGTTACGATGTTGAGAACATCGATGAAGCTCTCTTTGATCAGGCGGTAAAGACCGTATTTTCTGAGCCGCAGCTTGATAACGTATCGAAGGAGCTTGAAAACGCCGACGGCGTCATATTTGCCGTTGAACCGCTTCCGGGTCAGTTCGATCAGAGAGCAGACTCTGCGGCTCAGTGTATTCAGCTTCAGAGCCAGGGCGAGCGTCCTACCGTTCGTTCGGCAAAGGTATATATTCTCGGCGGAAACCTTACCGAGAATGACGTAAATACTGTCAAAAAGTACGTAATCAACGCGGTTGAAAGCCGCGAAGCGGACCTGAATAAGCCCGATACGCTTGCTATCGACTATGCTATTCCTGAGACTGTTGCAACGGTTCACGGATTTATTTCCCTTGACGAAAAGGGCTTGAACGAGCTTCTTGATACTCTTGGTCTTGCTATGGACCTTGACGACCTTAAATTCCTTCAGGGTTATTTCAAGAATGAGGAGCGCCGCGATCCTACTATAACTGAGATCAGAGTCGTTGACACGTATTGGTCCGACCATTGCCGTCACACGACCTTCTCGACGCACATTGATAACGTAAAAATATCCGATAAGCAGGTAGCCGAGGCGTACGAGCGTTACCTTAACGCCCGCATCGAGGTATACGGCGAGGAAAAAGCGGCAAAGCGTCCGCAGACGCTTATGGATATTGCGACCATAGCGGGAAAGGTCCTCAAAAAGAGAGGAATGCTTCCCGAGCTGGATGAGAGCGAGGAGATCAATGCTTGCTCGATCCACGTTACCGCTAACGTAAACGGCGAGGATCAGGATTGGCTTCTCATGTTCAAGAACGAAACCCACAACCACCCGACTGAGATCGAACCCTTTGGCGGCGCGGCAACCTGTATCGGCGGCTGCATCCGTGACCCGCTTTCGGGACGCGCATACGTTCATCAGGCGATGCGTGTAACGGGTGCGGCTGATCCCCGTAAGCCCCTCTCCGAAACCCTCTCGGGCAAGCTTCCTCAGAGAAAGCTTTGCCAGACTGCGGCGGCAGGATATTCTTCATACGGTAACCAGATCGGTCTTGCAACCGGTCATGTAGCGGAAATCTACCACGACGGATACGTTGCAAAGCGCCTTGAGTGCGGCGCTGTCGTTGCCGCTGCTCCCGCTTATAACGTTCGCCGTGAGCGCCCCGAGGCGGGTGACGTTATTATCCTCCTCGGCGGAAGAACCGGACGCGACGGTATCGGCGGTGCAACGGGCTCATCAAAGAGCCATAATATGAAGTCGCTTACCACGATGGCGTCCGAGGTTCAGAAGGGAAATGCACCCGAAGAAAGAAAGATACAGCGTCTCTTTAGAAATCCCGAGGTTACCCGTCTTATCAAGCGTTGTAACGACTTCGGTGCAGGCGGTGTATCGGTTGCTATCGGTGAGCTTGCTGACGGTCTGAAGATCGATCTTGACGCTGTTCGTAAGAAGTACGACGGTCTTGACGGAACCGAGCTTGCAATATCCGAATCTCAGGAAAGAATGGCTGTTGTCGTTGAAGCTTCCGACGCAGATAAATTTATTGAATACGCAGAGAGCGAAAACCTCGAAGCTTACCGAGTTGCCGTTGTAACCGAGGAAGCAAGAATGGTTATGAGCTGGAAGGGACAGACTATTGCTGACCTTTCCCGTGAATTCCTTAATACGAACGGTGCAGATAAGCATACTAACCTTGAAGTGACCGAAAAGGATCTTTCGGTATTCTCAAATGCTATTTACGGCAATCTTCGCGAAATGGCATCCGATCTTAAGACCGCAAGCAGACGCGGACTCGTTGAGCGTTTTGACGGCTCGATCGGTGCCGGATCTATCCTTATGCCTTTTGGTGGTAAGACGCAGAAGACCCCCGCACAGTCAATGGCGGCAGTTCTTCCCGTGCTTCCCGGTCAGTTTACCGAGCAGGCGAGCGTAATGGCTTGGGGACTTGATCCCGACGCTATGTGCGTCGATCCCTATTCGGGAGCACGCGCTGCAGTTTATAGCTCGATGGCAAAGATAGTGGCTTCCGGAGCTGATTATAAGGATGCGTATCTGACTCTTCAGGAGTTCTTTGAAAAGCTTCGTAATGAGCCGGCACGTTGGGGCAAGCCCTTTGCGGCACTCCTCGGTGCTATGGATGCACAGCTCGAGCTTAACGCCGCGGCAATCGGCGGCAAGGACTCAATGTCCGGAACGTTTCTTGATAAGGACGTTCCTCCGACGCTGATTTCCTTCGCTATCGCTCCCATCAATGCAAACGATGTCATCTCTCCAGAATTTAAGGAAGCAGGTCACCCCGTATATCTCTTTGCGCCTGCTGATGAGACTGCCAACTCTACAAAGGCGGCTTGGGAATCGTTCCACAAGCTTTGCAAGGACGGTAAGGTCAAGGCGGCTTACGCCGTTGAAAACGGAATTGCCGAGGCAATAATGAAGATGTCGTTCGGTAACGAGATCGGCTTCGTATCAAACGGCGCGGTAAAGGACGCTTGGTATAATACGATGATGTACGACTTTATCGTTGCTGAGCTGAGTGAGGATGTTACTGCCGATTATGCTGTCAAGATCGGTATGACGTCAGTAGATAAAGTTATCGACCTCGTAAGTGAAAGGGCGACTATTTCCGAGCTTCTCGCACTTAATGAGGGAACTCTTGAGGGCGTATACCCGACAGACGCAAAGGCAGATGGTAATAATATCCCCGCGTTTGCATATAATGGCGGGGTGGCTGCATCTCCCGCCGTTAGAACGGCTCGTCCGAAAGCACTTATCCCCGTATTCCCCGGCACTAACTGCGAATACGATTCCGCGCGCGCTCTTGAAAACGCAGGTGCTGAGGCTGAGATCGTTGTAATCCGCAACCTTACTTCCGATGACGTAAGCCGCAGTGTTGAGCTTGTCTCAAAGAAGCTTGCCGAGAGCAATATGGTATTCATTCCGGGCGGCTTCTCGGGTGGTGACGAGCCTGACGGTTCGGCTAAGTTTATTACAGCGTTCTTCCGCAATCCTGAGATCAAGGAGCAGGTTGGAGATCTTCTTGATAACCGCGACGGACTTATGCTCGGTATCTGTAACGGTTTTCAGGCACTTATAAAGCTCGGTCTCGTTCCTTACGGAAAGATAATTGATACCGACGAAAACTGCCCGACCCTTACATATAATATAATCGGCCGCCACCAGTCGAAGCTCGTTCGCACGAGAGTTTGTACGAACAAGTCTCCGTGGCTAAGCGGAACCGAGGTAGGTCAGATATACACCGTTCCGATCTCTCACGGTGAGGGACGCTTCCTTGCCGATGATGCTCTTATCCGCAAGCTCGCAGAGAACGGACAGATCGCAACGCAGTACGTTGATCTTAACGACGTTCCGACCATGGACACCGCGTTCAACCCGAACGGATCGATTCTTGCAGTCGAGGGTATAACCTCTCCCGACGGTCGCGTTCTCGGTAAAATGGGACACAGCGAACGTATCGGTAAGAACCTTTACAAGAACGTTATCGGCGAATACGATATGAGGCTCTTTGCTTCGGCAGTAGATTATTTCAAGAAATAAGGAGAACACTTAAATGGCATATTTAAGCGATATTGAAATAGCACAGTCGGTGAAAATGGAGCCGATCGGAAAGATCGCAGCTAAGGTTGACGTTAACGAGGATACCTACGAGCCGTACGGGAAATACAAGGCAAAGCTTGATCTCTCGATTCTTAACCGTGAAAGCGAGAACGGCAAGCTTATTCTCGTAACTGCAATTACTCCTACCCCCGCAGGTGAGGGAAAGACGACAACTACCATCGGACTTGCGGACGGTCTTTGCAAGATCGGCAAAAAGTCTGTTGTAGCTCTTCGTGAGCCGTCGCTTGGACCCGTATTCGGCGTTAAAGGCGGCGCGGCAGGCGGCGGATATGCGCAGGTAGTTCCGATGGAGGACATCAATCTTCACTTCACAGGCGACTTCCACGCAATAGGGGCTGCAAATAACCTTCTTGCCGCTATGCTTGATAACCACATTTATCAAGGCAACACCCTCAATATCGACCCACGCCGCATTACCTGGCACAGATGCGTAGATATGAACGACCGTCAGCTCCGTTTCGTTACGAACGGTCTCGGCGGACGCGTAAACGGTGTTCCGCGTGAGGATGCTTACGATATTACGGTTGCATCGGAAATTATGGCAGTTCTTTGCCTTTCCGAATCGCTTTCCGATCTCAAAGCACGCCTTTCACGCATAATCGTCGGATATACCTATAACGACGAGCCGGTAACCGCAGGTGATCTTAAAGCGGCAGGTGCAATGACTGCGCTTCTCCGAGACGCGCTCAAGCCGAACCTCGTTCAGACCCTTGAAGGAACTCCCGCTATCGTTCACGGCGGTCCTTTTGCGAATATTGCACACGGCTGTAACTCCGTTATAGCTACTAGAATGGCAATGAAGCTCGGCGATTACGCCGTTACCGAGGCGGGATTTGGCGCTGACCTCGGCGCTGAAAAGTTCCTTGATATCAAGTGCCGCGTAGCAGGACTTAAGCCCTCTGCGGTCGTCGTCGTTGCTACCGTACGCGCACTCAAGATGCACGGCGGCAGAGCCAAGACCGAGCTTGGTCAAGAAGACCTTACCGCGCTTGAAAAGGGACTTCCTAACCTTCTTCGCCATGTTTCAAATATTACAGATGTTTATAAGCTTCCCGCAGTCGTTGCGGTCAACCGTTTCCCGACTGATACAGATGCTGAGGTCGCGCTCGTTATCAAGGAGTGTGCAGAGCTTGGCGTAAAGGCAATTCTTTCCGACGTATGGGCAAAGGGCGGTGAAGGCGGCACGGAGCTTGCAGAAGAGGTCGTACGGCTCTGTGACGAGGGCGAGAACAACTTCTCGTTTAGCTATCCCGACGAATACTCTATTGAAAAGAAGATCGAAGCGGTCGTTCAGCGCGTATATCGCGGAGCAGGAATCAACATTGTTCCTGCCGCTCAGAAGCAGATCGACAAGCTCACTTCTATGGGACTTTCAAATCTCCCCGTATGTATTGCAAAAACGCAGTATTCCTTCTCCGACGATATGACGAAGCTCGGCGCGCCCGAGGATTTCGTTGTCACCGTTCGTAACGTCAAGGTTTCGGCAGGCGCGGGCTTTATCGTAGTTCTTACAGGCGATATTATGACTATGCCCGGTCTACCTAAGGTTCCTGCGGCTGAAAAGATCGACGTCCTTGAAGACGGCACTATGGTAGGTCTGTTCTGATGAGCGAAAAGATCTATCTTTGGGAAAAGGGAAAAACCCCCTATTTTAATTCCGATTTCGGTCAGGAAGAGCCGAATCTCACCCCTTACCTTATAAAGGACGGTAAGAAGCGCGGTGCCGTAATTATTGCTCCCGGTGGGGCATATTCACACAAGGCGTATCAGCACGAGGGATACGACGTGGCTGAGAGGCTTAATTCGTTTGGAATCAATGCCTTTGTCATTGATTACCGAGTTGCACCTTATCAGTATCCCGCGATAACGGGAGATATTCTCCGCGCAATCCGTTACGTTCGTTATCACGCAGAGGAATTGAATATCGATCCGACGAAGATCGCCGTCCTCGGCTTTTCGTCAGGCGGTCACCTCTGTAACAGTGCGCTCTGCGCGTTCGATTACGGCACTGACGGAGACGAGATAGATAATGTTTCATCGCGACCCGATGCAGTGATTCTTTGCTATCCCGTTGTTACTCTCGTTGAGGACTATATGCACGTCGGATCTCGCGTCCGACTTGTCGGTGGATTGCCTGACGAAGAAAAGCTTGCGAACTTCCTTTCGGGCGAAAAAGCAGTTAAGGAAGATACTCCTCCTTGCTTCATTTGGCATACTCAGGACGATGACGGTGTATCTGTCTGGAATTCCCTTAACCTTTATTCATCGCTCGTTAAGAACAATATCCCCTCTGAGCTTCACGTTTTCCCGCACGGTGAACATGGACTCGGAATGGCACCCGACAGAAATGACGTCAGTCAGTGGACGTCGCTTCTTAATACCTGGCTTACCAATCTCGGATTTAACTGATGAAAAACGGCAGAGACGAATCTCTGCCGTTTTGTCATTTCTATTTATATGGCTTAATGCTCTGTATTCCGCTTTTCATGATGATCTTTCTTGTAAACGGTGTGCAAAGGAACGCTCTTTTGACTGATTTGGTGCGGAGCTTGGTACGAAGCGAGCGCGTCTTTTTGCTGTATAGCTTCTGAATATCCCTGTAAGCTTTTCCCTCTATAAAGGAATCTGCGAGAAGCTTGCCGCTCAGCATCGCACTGCTAAGTCCTTCAAACGAGCTTGCGCTGATAAATCCCGCAGCTTCGCCGAGAAGGAAGACGTTATCCTTTCCCGTGCGATAATCCTTTAAGCCGCGCGGACTTGAAACGAGGCACGCCTCTGTTTTGACAGCTTCGCCAAATGAGTTTGAAAGAAACGACTCAAGCCGTTCTTTTTGCTTGTAAAACGCCTCGCGGCATCCTTGCTTGTCAAAAGCTCCGCCGAAGATAACGAAGTTGCCCTTGTGAATTGTCCACGAACAGCTATCGCTCGTTTTTGAATCGAAGATGCAGGAATAATAGGGAAGCTTTTGTCCCTTGTTTTCAAACCACTGCTGAATTGCTACGTATTGCACGCGCATTGGTGTGAAAAAAGTTCGTCTGACAATAGATCCGGCACCGTCAGCTCCGATAAGTGCTTTGGCTTTTAGCTGTATCTTGGCGTCTGCGGTTTTGACGGTAACAGCGTGAATATCTGCTTCACTGTTGATGTCAAGACACCGTCCTTTTATGAGCGTAACGTGTGACGGAGCGAGTGAAATAAGCCATCTGTCAAAGGCGTATCTGTCCATATTCAGATAATGTCTTTGATAGTATCTGACGAGCTTCTGATCAACGTCGATCGTCTGAACCGCAAATATCTGCGGATCCTCGAGAATGCTATTTGGAAGCACGAGATCAAATTTAGCAAGTATCTTTTGCGCGTCGGGCGCAAGAAGCCCTCCGCAGGGCTTTGCCGAATCGGGGGACTGTCCGTCGATAAGAGCAATTTTCAGATCAGGTCGTGCCTCGGCTAATTCTTTAACGAATATTGCGCCTGCAGGTCCTGCGCCCACAACGGCAATATCATATATGTTTGTATTATCCTGTTCCATTTATACACCTCTGCAATCAGAATGTTTATAGTTTAATTTTGGAACTGCGAATTGTAAAGGGAAGCGTAGACACCGTTTTTAGCGAGCAGCTCGTCATGATTGCCGCTTTCTGCTATCTGGCCGTTTCTGATGACGAGAATAACGTCTGCGCTTTTGATTGTAGACAATCTGTGTGCAATTACGAAGGACGTTCTGCCTGCCATAAGCGAAAGCATCGCCTTCTGTATCATTTGCTCTGTGCGAGAGTCGACGTTCGAGGTTGCCTCATCGAGAATCAGAATGGGTGCATCGGAAAGAAGCGCGCGGGAGATGTTCAGAAGCTGCTTTTGACCCTTCGATATGTTGACGCCGTCATCTGAAAGAACTGTATCGTATCCGTCCTTAAGCGACATAACGTAATCGTGAATACCCGCTGTCTTTGCAGCTCTTATAATATCGTCGTCCGTTACGTTTTCGTTTCCGAATGCGATATTGTCGCGTATCGTACCCTCAAAAAGCCATGTGTCCTGAAGTACCATACAGAACTGGGAATGGACTTCCTCACGGGTGAGTTCACTTATTGGGATATCGTCAATGCGTATTTCACCGCTCTGTATCTCATGGAAACGCATAAGGAGATTTACGAGAGTGGTTTTGCCTGCACCTGTTGGACCGACAATAGCTACCTTCTGACCCGGTTCAGCAACAGCGGAGAAGTTTTTGATAACTATTTTATCGGAATCCTCATAGCCGAAACGGACGTTCTTGAATTCCACCTTACCCTTTATATCACCGAGCTTAGATGTCTTATGGCTTTCATCTGCCATTTCCTCAGCATCAAGGAATTCAAATACACGTTCACCAGCCGCAGCTGCAGACTGCATGGACTGCATAGCCTGA
>JAZNTT010000011.1:0-7354 GCA_045591885.1 Eubacteriales bacterium
CTGCATACCGAGTCGGTGCGCGAGAGGAGCGTAGACGTGCATGGTCTCAAGGGCGGTGCTTCGTCTCTTTTCGTCCTTCTTTACGCCGAGGGTACGCATATTGTGAAGTCGGTCACAGAGCTTTATAAAGATAACTCTGACGTCCTTCGCCATAGCAAGGAACATCTTACGGAGGTCCTCGACGTGCTGCTCCTCCTTGTCCGAAAAGGGAATACGGACGAGCTTAGTAAGACCGTCAACGAGGTGTGCAACGTCCTCACCGAACGCCTTTTTTATCATCGGAAGGTCGATAAGCTCACCGCAGTCCTCGACGGTATCGTGAAGAAGCGCGGCACAGATCGAGTCGGTGTCAAGACCCAGCCCGACCGCTATTTCCGCAACCGCGACGGGGTGGCTGATGTATGGGTCGCCGCTGTAGTGGTACTGACCCTCGTGAAGCTCGCGCGCAAGCTCGTACGCCTTCATTATTTTTTCGGTGTCGTAATGCTTACCCGATTTTTCGATGGCGGAAAGCAGCTTGCCAATACCTGTCGGGTCGTTTTTTATTGTTTCGCTAGTCTCTTGTATATGCATGATTTTTCTAAATCTACTTTCGTTTCAATGTGTGGAACCGTTATATGAATGCTTTCGCTTCCCTTTTCGCCCTCGGTCTTGCCGAGAATTATAATTCCGCTTTCGTTCAGAACGTCAAGCACAAGACGAAGCTTGATATAGCTCATTTCTCCACCGTTTATCGGCGTAAGAGAATGAAGAAGCGAACGGAGAAAAACCTCGCTTCCCGCTTCGGGGGTGCTTCTTTTCAGATGCAGATAGGTGCTGACGAAATCGGCGCGGATAGGAAGCTCATCCCCTGCGGGAGTAACGCCGTCAAGGATGCTGATATACTCGTTATATTCCTTTTCGCGCTCGGCGCTCTGCTCGTCTGCACGGCGGATATCGCGGAGCAGTATCTGCTCGCTTCTCACTCCGCGGAACTCGTTAATTCCGAGGCGGAATGCGATGTCGACCTTGTCGGACGGCGAGAAGCCAAGCTCCTCGGGAGACGAGCCGAAATATACGGCGGAAATGCGCTTTCCGTTTCCGTCAAGGAGGTATTTTGTGTGTCTGCCCTGACCCATTGAGGTCACCTCAAGCACCGTCAGCGACGGGCAGTAGAAGGAGGGCTGCGGATTTCCGACACCGCAAGGCTCAATAAGGTCAAGCTCTTCGGCTTGCGAGAGCGTCATTTCACTCGGTGAAATTTCGAAATCAAGCTCCAAGGTCGGCGCGGACGCCTCTTTTCCGAGGAGAGAGCGGGCGTAACCGTTCAGCTTCGACTTGAATGCATTGAGATTTTCACGTTTTATCGTAAGTCCTGCCGCCAGCTCGTGACCGCCGAATTTTTCGAGCAGGTCGGAGCAGTGGAGGAGGGCTTCAACGAGGTTCATTCCCTTAACGCTTCGTCCCGAGCCCTTTCCGATTCCGTCCTCAAAGGAAATGATTATCGACGGCTTACCGTATTTTTCGGTTATGCGGGAGGAAACGATACCGATAACTCCGTGATTCCAGCCCTCATCGTCAAGAACGATAACGGGAGAATCAAGCTTCAGCTCGGCATCAATTCGTTCCTTTAGGGAATCGACTATCTTGTTTTCCTCGTTTTGTCTTTGTGTGTTCGTCAGGCACAGCTCCTCGGCAATTTCGCGTATTTCGCCGGGATCGCGGGAAAGAAACAGCTCGGCTGCACGTGATGCCGATGCCATTCTGCCGGCGGCGTTGATACGCGGCGCGACGGTAAATCCGATGACGGACGAGGTCATCTTGCGTTTTTTTACGGGCGCCTTGCCTGCATCAACTGCATCAAGAAGAGCCGAAAGTCCCGCGCGGGGCGATCTTTCCATATAGGAAAGCCCCATGCTGACGATAAGTCGGTTTTCGTTTACGAGGGGCATAACATCTGCCACCGTGCCGAGGGCGGCAAGGTCGACGTATTTTTTGCAAATATCGGTTAAAAATCCGTCTGTCGGGATACCCTTTTTTTCGCGGTAAAGAAGCTCGACTGCGGTTATGAGCTTGAATGCAACTCCGACCCCCGCAAGCTCCTTGAAAGGATAAGAGCAGTCAGGACGGTGCGGATTTACGACAGCGACGGCTTTCGGAATGTCGCCGCGGCACTCGTGATGGTCGGTTATGACCATATCACAGCCGAGTGAGGCGCAATATTCTGCTTCGTCGACGGCGGTTATTCCGGTATCGACGGTGATTATAAGATTCGTTCCGTCACCGACCAGCTTGTCAATGGCATCGCGGTTTACACCGTAGCCCTCGCCGACACGGTTCGGAATGTGAAATTCAGTATTTATCCCTTTGTCGCGGAAGTAGAGTGAGAGCAGACAGGTCGACGATACGCCGTCGACGTCGTAGTCGCCGTAAATTGCGATCTTCTCACCCTTTTCGATGGCGGTAACGATGCGTTCCGCCGCCTTTTTCATGTCCGTCATCAAAAACGGATCGTGGAAAAGCTCTGCTTCAAGACGGATAAAGGAGGAGGCATCCGACGGCGTCTTATATCCGCGGTTGTAGAGCAGATTTGCGGTCGGCATAGACACACCGAGCGTTTTTGCGATGTTAATTATTTCGGGAGAATCGGAACGTGTACCGATATTCCATATTTTTCTCGCCATAACGGACCTCCTTTCGTGGGTTATTGAAAAATTGCTGTGTATTTATCGGCGTTTCGCTATATTTTGTAGGGCGGGGGCTTGCTCCCGCCGTTACAAAAACAATGTCACTTTTCACGCAGGTCTGCGACCTGCGTACGGCGGGAGCAAGCCCCCGCCCTACGGAGATGGTGGAGCGCTTACTCAAACGCCTTATATCTCTTAATTATTTCCTCGGCGACTCTGATTCCGTCGACTGCTGCGGAGGTGATACCGCCTGCATATCCGGCACCCTCACCGCAGGGATAAATATTGTCAAAACCCTCAGCAAGAAGCGCATCATTTCTCATAATTCTGAGGGGAGCCGACGTTCGGCTCTCAACTCCCGTGAGGATCGCGGACGGGCTTGAAAATCCCTTTATCTTGCGGTCAAAATCGCGTATTCCGAGGTCAAGAATCGAAGAAATGCGCTCGGGGAACAGCCCACGCAGATCGGCTTCCTTGACCTTTCCCTTGCGGTAGGTCGGGGTGACGCGGCTCGGCGCGCGGCCGCTTGTCTTATGAAGAAAATCACCGACAGTGATTATCGGTGGGGAATAATCGCTTCCGCCGAGCTTGAAGGCAGCTCTTTCGAGCTGACGCTGAAATTCGATCGGATCGCCGTCGGGCATGACGTTTACGGCAAGCGCGGCGTTTGAATTTACTCCGTCACGCTTGTAACGCGACATACCGTTTGTGACAACGCCGCCCTCTTCCGATGCCGCGGCAACGACCTCGCCGCCGGGACACATACAGAACGTGTAAACGCAGTCCCCGCCGACACGCTTCGAGAGCGCATATTCGGCAGCACCGAGGCGCGGGTCACCCGCGTGTTTTCCGTAGATCGCACGGTCAATATCCTCTCTCAGATGCTCAATACGGACACCGACTGAAAACGGCTTCGGCATAAGCTTGAAGCCGACGTCTTTAAGGTAATAATAGGTATCACGCGCGCTGTGACCGATAGCGAGAATAATGGTCGAGCAGGGTATCTCGCCGTTCTGTGTTCGTACCGCGGTTGCGCGTCCGTTTTTTATAATTATCTCGTCGAGGCGCGTATTATATCTGATTTCACCGCCAAGCTCTTGTATGCGTGCGGCGATGTTATTAACAACACCGAGAAGCTTGTCAGTACCGATGTGCGGCTTCGCGTGAAGAAGCACTTCTTTCGGCGCACCGAAGGAATAAAGCCGATGCAGAACGTAACCGACACGCGCATCGTTTATTCTCGTGACGAGCTTGCCGTCGGAGAAGGTACCTGCACCGCCCGCGCCGAACTGAATATTGGATTCGGTGTCAAGAATACCGTCGCGGAAGAATCTTCCGACCTTCTGTGTGCGTGAAAGCACGTTGTCACCGCGCTCGATGACGATAGGTCTGTAGCCCGATTCGGCAAGCATAAGAGCGGCGAACATTCCGCAGGGGCCGAAGCCGACGACGACGGGTCGCTCGGTCATGATTTCGTCACCGGGATTGACACCGTAAAGCGGATCGCTTTCGAGCAGCTCCACCGCGTCGATACGGGCAAGCTCGCTTTCGCTGAGCGAGCATGCAACCTCGACCGCGACCGACCAGACGAAGGTTATCTCCCTGCGTCTTGTGTCCACGGAACGGCGGAAAATATGCGTATTTATAATGTCCTCTTTGAGCGTTAACGGAGCAAGCCGAGAACAGGCCTGCTCCATTACCTCGCTTTCCGTAGCCGAGATCGGCGTGCGGATGTTTCTTACAATTATTTTCATTTGTGACCCTTAATAAGTTTTGGGAGGTTGTACAGCCTTCCCCTTGGGGGAGTGGGACCACGAAGCGGTGGGTGAGGTGTTACGAACCAATGTAACATCGTTGCTCCCTCAAATAACGCTGTTTATTTTTTCCGAGACGCTACCTGGATAGCGACGGTATAGGGCGAGCCCTCCTGATGGATCTCGTAAACGCTTCCGGAAAATTCGCCGAGGAACTCGAAGATAACGGGCGCGTTGACGATTCCCTCTGAGCCATCGCTCGGCTTGACGGTTGCCTTGATGCTCGTTGCGGTGAGGCGCGACATTACGGCACTTTCACCGCGGAACTTTGCCTTAACGCTCGTGATCCTTGTTCCGTTTGTGTCAAATACGGGAACGGTCAGCTCCTTTTCGGCGAAATTTTTAAGCGTCACCGTTACGTTTATCGATGACACGTTGTCGAGATTCTGTACACCCGAAGGCAGACCCACAACGCAGTTAACGGGAACGCCGTTCTTGAGCGTTTTTTCGTCAATTATGCACTTGACGGTCAGATTTTTTATCGTTCCTATCTCGCCGTAGACGTTAAGCGTTTGGCGGCTGAGCTTCACGGTACTGTTTTCGGGCTTCTGTAAGCCGTGCTTGAACGTCACCTCGACAGGCACCGTCGCGTTTCCGTAGAGGGAAACGGTTACCGATGCGGTATCGGAGGAAAGACGGATGTAACGGCGGTCTGATTCGGATATAGCGGTACCGTTACTGCCGATAAGGGTCACCTTACCGCTGTATATTCTTCCGCTCGTTATCTCGGAATTGTGAAAATCAACGGGAAGCTCGGCGAAAGCGACGCTGTTCACGATCTGCTCGGGCCCCGTTATTACCATATCGGGAATATCGCTGACGTTTAGCGTGTATTCGCTCGACATCTGATAGTTGAACGGCCTTGCCTTAACGGGAATTGTCTTTGAGACCTTGTTGTCAAGGTAGAGATTGACCGAGCTTACGCTCGTCTTTTCAAGCGCAACACCGCTCGGGAGCTTGAAAACGATATCGAAGAATTTTTCGCCCGCCTCGGTTACGCTCGATACGTCAACGTAGGCGCGTATATCTGAGTTTTTGATATTGCGGAGAGTATTGACGTTGCCCGAAAGGGTGACGTCAACGGTCATTCCGTCGCCCGAAAGCACGGCAAAGCTTCCGCGGTTGACTATCTCGACGGGGATCGAGGTATATTCCTCCTCGCGGATAACGGTGTCTATGCTGACAGCGTAGTACCAGAGGAAAAACGCAAGAAGCAGACAGATTATCTTGGCAAGAAAATCGTAGGTCTTATTTCTCTTGACGGTAATATTACCCTCGGTCTGCTCAATTTCGGGGCGAAGCTCGGTTTTAACTTCATTTTCCATTGTTTTCGCCCTCCTTTTTGCCTGCGTGTCTGTCTTTTTTGTGAGTGAATATCTTCGGAACGACCTGCTTTTCACCGTCGGAGAGGAACATACCCTCAAGCTCCTTTTTCAGTGAATTGTGAGTATATCCGCGCTTGAGCTGTCCGTTCATCGCGATTGAAACGGTTCCCGTCTCCTCCGACACGATGATAACCACCGCATCGCTCTCCTCACTGATTCCGATTCCCGCGCGGTGACGGGTGCCGAGGTCCTTGATTATCTCCTCGTTTGTCGAGAGGGGAAGAAAACAGCCTGCGGAATCTATACGCCAATCGCGGATTATGACGGCACCGTCGTGAAGCGGTGCGCCCTCGTAGAATACGTTGCGAAGCATGAAGGAGGAAATGTCTGCATTGACGGTGACACCGCTTTTTGTGATGTCTCCGAGCTTGGTTGAGCGCTCAATGACGATGAGCGCGCCCGTGCGGGAGCGGCCGAGCTGAGAAACAGCCGTTGCTATCTCGTTTATGCCGGCAGCGACACCGTCGTTCTGATCTTTATGTTCAGTCTTGGGAATGAAATTCTTGAATCTGTCGCCGCCCATCTTTTCAAGCGCGGCGCGAAGCTCGGGCTGGAACACGATAACGAGCGCAACAAAGCCGACCTGGAACAGGTTCGTCATGAGGAACGATAC
The DNA here is from genome assembly GCA_045591885.1 of Eubacteriales bacterium. Lineage (GTDB taxonomy): Bacteria > Bacillota > Clostridia > Oscillospirales > CAG-272 > Colimorpha_A. The sequence continues at coordinate 6,479 of JAZNTT010000011.1, forward strand.
CGCGCGCAGACCGATAAGGCTTCCGAAAAGCATTATGACGATAAGAAGTGCAACTCCCGCCGCAAGCTTGCCCGCACGTCTGTCGCGGATAAAGGCGTAGACGAAGTACATCATTATAGCGATGAGCAAGATGTCTATAACGTCAAGAATATTCATATTCAAGAGCTGATATTTGAATGCTTCCCATGAAAATACGCCCATTTTGTTTCCACCCTCTTCTGAAAATTGAAATTTATCTCTCAAAACGGCCAAAAACCGTCCTATGAAAATCAGAATACTATAATCCATTTTTTATTGTATCATAAAAAAAATGATAATGCAATTATTATTTTATTAAATAATATAAAAATATATATGTTTTTGCGCGGGCGAGCAATGCTCGCCCCTACCAATGGTAGAGTGAACGTCGTCTTGCCTTCCCCAGCGGGTAGCGAAGCGGCGCGAGGGTGTTGAATGACGTGCCGGGGGCACGTCAGACCCCGAGCGTGCCCGAGCCGCAGCGAGACAGGGGGACCGCAGACGCTGCGTCTGCGGTGGATGAGGTGTTACAAAACGATGTAACATCGTTTTTGCGCGCGGGAGTAAACCCCCGCCCTACGGGAATATCGTTCACAATCAAAAAAGCAAGAGCAATTATTTGCCCTTGCTTTTCCTTTATGACAGTTTATTTGACAGCCTGAGGTTATCGGCGATCATGGCGATAAACTCGCTGTTTGTCGGCTTGCCGCGGTTGTTCTGGATCGTGTAACCGAAATAGGAATTGAGCGTTTCAACGTCACCGCGGTCCCAAGCGACCTCGATCGCGTGACGGATCGCACGCTCAACGCGGGAGGACGTTGTCGCGTACTTCTTTGCGACTGACGGATATAGGATCTT
>JAZNTT010000012.1:0-29846 GCA_045591885.1 Eubacteriales bacterium
ACCTACAAATATGCCTCCGATCTCGCTACCGAGATAGATAACTTCGGCTCGTTCTGCATCGGCGGTGCCTGCTACCCCGAATGTCACCCCGAAAGTGAGAACAGCGCACGCGATATTGAGGGACTTAAGCTCAAGGTCGAAAGCGGCTGTCAATACCTGACAACGCAGATGTTCTTTGATAACAATATCCTCTATAACTTCATGTACCGTCTGCTCCGAGCAGGCGTTGACGTTCCCGTCGTTGCGGGAATAATGCCCGTCACGAGCGCTTCTCAGATCAAGAGGATCTGTTCGATCTCCAAAAGCGCACTTCCCCAGCGTTTTCTACGCATCGTCGACCGTTACGGTGACGATCCCAACGCCATGCGTCAGGCGGGAATCGCTTACGCGACGGAGCAGATAATCGACCTCTACGCTAACGGCGTGAACGCCGTTCACGTTTACTCCATGAATAAGCCCGACGTCGCACGCGAGCTTAGGGACAACGTAAGTGAAATAATCAAATGATAAAGCACGGAATTTTAGCTCTTCCCGAGGTTAATCAAAACGAGCTTCGTGCTCGGCTCGGCTGTCTGCCTGAGAGCATTTTTCTCATTCCGAAGTGCTTAAACGCGCTGAATGATTGCGTTTCGACGCGATTTGTCAGCCGTTTTTGCGATATCAGAAGGGCCGAAAACGGAATTGATCTCGGCTTTGGGGAGATAACGTCAAAGGATCTCATAAAGAATCTCGGTCAGTGTAAGCGCGCGGCGGTCTTCGCCGTCACTTTGGGAAGCGACGTTGACCGACTTCTCATCAAGCTCGGCAAGCTTATGCCGTCCGAGCAGTTCGTGACCGACGCTATTGCGTCGGCGCTGGCTGAAAGCGCTTGCGATGAAGCGGAAAAGCTCATTTTCGACGGGCTATCACACGCTCCGCGCTTCAGCCCCGGCTACGGCGATCTTCCGCTTGAAACGCAAAAGCCGCTTCTATCCTTCCTTGATGCCGAAAAGACCGTCGGCATCACTCTTTCACCGTCGCTTCTCATGACTCCGACGAAATCAATTACAGCTATTGCGGGAATACTTGAATGAAAAATTTTAGAAACGATCTGAAAAGTAAATACCTCTTTTTCGACGGCGGCACGGGTACCGTCCTGCAGTCGCTCGGCATTATGCCCGGTGAAGCGCCCGAAAGCTGGTCGCTCACGCACCCCGACAAGATAACCGAGCTTCACCGCGCGTATCTCAGCGCCGGCGCGAATATAATAAAAGCAAACACCTTTGGGATAAATCCCATAAAATACACTAATTACGCCGAGCTGATCTCGGCGTCGATCGCTTGCGCAAAAGAGGCGCTTTCTGACTATCCCGACGCATATCTTGCATACGATCTCGGTCCTCTCGGACGGCTTCTAAGCCCGCTCGGCGACCTTTCCTTTGAAGATGCGGTAAGCGCGTTTACGGCGTGCATTGAATGTGCAAAGGATAGTTGTGACCTTATTCTCATCGAAACGATGTCCGACAGCTATGAAACAAAGGCGGCTGTTATTGCCGCAAAAGAGACCTGTGACCTACCGATAGTCGTAACGAACGCCTACGGCGAGGACGGCAAGGTCATGACGGGCGCGGATGCAGAAACGATGTCAGTGCTCCTCGAGGGACTCGGCGTTGACGCATTCGGCGCGAACTGCTCGTTCGGACCCGATATGATGCTTCCGATTGCGGAAAAGCTCCTTTCGGTGTCATCGACCCCCATAGTTATGAACCCGAATGCAGGTCTTCCGACCGTAGTTAACGGAAAAACGCTCTACACGACAACGCCCGCAGAATTCGCAAAATATATAAGAGAAATGGCAATAATGGGCGTGACGCTCCTCGGCGGCTGCTGCGGAACGACGCCCGAGCATATAAAAGAAGCGGTCAAGGCAGTAAATGACGTGCCGTTCAAAGCGCCGACCGAGAAGAACGAGACCGTCGTTTCCTCTTATGCAAAAGCAGTGAAAATCGGTAACGACCCGATACTTATCGGCGAGAGAATAAACCCCACAGGCAAACCGAAGCTCAAAGCCGCGCTCCGCGAAAACGACATTTCTTATCTGCTTATCGAGGCGAGCCGCGAGGAAGAAGCGGGCGCACATATTCTCGACGTAAACGTGGGTCTACCCGATATAGATGAAGCCGAGATGATGAAAAAGGCAGTTAAGGAACTCCAAAGCGTAACCGCACTTCCGCTTCAGCTCGATTCCTCCGACCCGAAGGCACTTGAGGGTGCTATGCGTATCTACAACGGCAAGCCGCTCGTCAATTCGGTAAACGGCGAAAAGGAAAAAATGGACGCCGTCTTCCCTCTTGTCAAAAAATACGGCGGAACGGTAGTTGCGCTCACGATGGACGAAAACGGTATTCCGAATACCGTCGACGGCAGAACTGAAATTGCGCTCAAAATTGCCTCTGAAGCCGCTAAATACGGAATAAAGAAAAAGGATATAATCGTCGATCCCCTTGCCCTTTCGGTCTCTGCCGACAAGAACAGCGCTTTAGTCACTCTCGGTGCGGTCAAAAGGATCACCGAGCTTGGCTTCAGAACCGTGCTCGGCGTGTCGAATATCTCCTTTGGGCTTCCCGAACGCGAGAAGATTAATTCTACATTCTTCGCTCTTGCCCTCGAAAACGGGCTTTCCTCCGCCATCATGAATCCGTTTTCTGCTTCAATGCTCGACACTTATCACGCATTCAGAGTGCTTCACGGACTTGATAACGGATGCCTTGACTACATTTCATGCGCCGACAAGGCAAAGACGGAAAAGGCAGAAGCGCCGCAAGCAGACCTCACGCTTTCATACTGCATTCTCAAGGGAATGGCAAAGGAAGCGTCGGAAATTGCATCAAGGGTAAAAAGCGATCCCCTCGGCGTTATAAACGCAGAAATTATCCCCGCGCTGAACGAGATCGGTCAGCAGTTTGAGGATAAAAAGGCGTATCTGCCACAGCTCCTTATGAGCGCGGACGCGGCAAGCGGTGCTATCTCGGAGCTTAAAAAGCTTATGCCGAGCGCGTCTGACGGCGGAAAGGGCGCCGTAATTCTCGCGACTGTCAAGGGCGACATTCACGATATAGGAAAGAACATCGTCAAGGTGCTTCTTGAAAGCTACGGCTTCAAGGTCTACGACCTCGGGCGCGACGTTTCGCCCAAAAGTGTCCTTGACGCTGTCAAAAATACCGACTGCAAGCTCGTCGGCTTAAGTGCTCTTATGACGACGACTGTACCGAGCATGGAAAAGACCGTCTCGCTTCTGCATGAATATGACCCCGAGATAAAGGTAATGGTCGGTGGCGCGGTGCTAAACGAGGAATACGCCCGTAATATCGGCGCGGATAAGTATTCCCCCGATGCAATGGGCGCGGTAAGATTTGCAGAGGAATTTTACGGAAGATAATCACTCTGTCGCAGAAGCCAAAGCTCTTCGCCACGTTTACATACCTTCTCCAGTGGGAGAAGGTGGCAAAGAGGTAAACCTCGGACGGATGAGGTGTCTAAAAAGCGAACTTACTCCTCATCCACCGCTTCGCCGGAACCCCCAAAGCTCGACAAGCTCGCTTCGGGGAACCCCTGCGCCGCGGTCCCCCTTCTCCCTCAGGAGAAGGTATTTGTCAAGATTCTTCAACCCCTATAAACAAAGGAACCTCACAATGAAAATTCACGAAAATATCGTATCAACGATCGGATCGACGCCGCTTGTGCGGTTGAACCGATTTTTCCCACAGGGAAATCTGATCGCAAAGCTTGAATATTTTAATCCCGCAGGGAGCGCAAAGGACCGCGTTGCCGCTTCGATGATCGCCGACGCAGAAAGCAAGGGGCTTCTTAAGCCGAGCTCCGTCATAATCGAGCCAACGAGCGGAAACACAGGTATAGGTCTCGCCGCTGTCGGCGCGTCGAAGGGCTATAAGGTGATCCTCACGATGCCCGACACTATGAGCATTGAGCGCCGACGTCTGCTTTCCGCATACGGCGCGGAAATAGTCCTCACCGACGGAAAGCTCGGCATGGCGGGCGCGATAGCGGAAGCCGAGCGCCTCGCTCAAAAATACGATAATTCCTTCATCGCAGGTCAGTTTGACAATCCGTCAAACCCCGACGCACACTATAAAACGACGGGCCCCGAGATTTGGAACGATACGGACGGCAAGGTCGATATATTCGTCAGCGGAATCGGCACGGGCGGTACTCTATCGGGCACGGGAAAGTATCTTAAGGAAATGAATCCGAATATCAAGATTGTCGGCTTTGAGCCGTCCTCCTCCCCCCTTATCACGGAGGGCAAATCAAGCGCGCACGGCATTCAGGGAATCGGCGCTAACTTCGTGCCGAAAAATTACGACGCGTCGGTCTGCGACGAGGTCGTGACCATTTCAGACACAGACGCATTCGAATGTGCAAAGACGCTCGCTCGCACAGAGGGCTTCCTCGTCGGCATCAGCTCGGGCGCTTCGCTTTTCGCCGCGTCAAAGATCGCACGCAAAAACCCCGATAAAACAGTCGTTGCCCTCCTCCCCGACGGCGGAGAAAGATACCTTTCAACGGGGATATTTGATTAATAAAAGCTCCGAGAACTAAGTTCTCGGAGCTTGCTTTATTATAAGGTTTCTTGCAAAAAGTCGAAGAATCTTTCCCACGGCTCGACCATGAAAAAGGCGATTACCGCGGCGGCGACGGATTGCAGCCACCATATATATTTATGATACCCCAATTTGTCGGACACGTTGTAATTAAATATCACAGTTAAAACAAGTGCGACGGTGCAAAGAATGCCGAGAATGAATGAAAACCAATACAAATTCGGAAAATATGCACCCATCGCGGTAGCGGTAATCGATCCCAAGCATTTGAACAGACATTCTGTTCCAAGACTCAGCAACAATGCGTATACAACGGCAAAAAGCGCCGAGAATAAATATCTGTACTTTTTCATTCCTTCACCGTCCCTTCGGCTTTAGTATAGCATTGTTTGGGCGGTTTGTCAATGAAGAATTCGTGCAGGCGGCATAACTCACCGGTCGCATAGTCGTCTGCCCTCGCCTCGATACACTTGGCTCGTCACACTCCTTGCTTTGCGGTGCAGTTCAAACCTATCGGTATCATATCCAAAACAAAAAGCACCCTATTTGGTGCTTTTTGTTTTGGAGGCGACATCCAGATTTGAACTGGAGAATAACGGTTTTGCAGACCGTGGCCTTACCACTTGGCTATGTCGCCGTATTCGGAACATGGGTATTATATCACGGAGCGGGCGTTTTGTCAATGGATTTTGCGAAATTATTTTTGTTGGGTTTTGTATTATTATATGGAAAACGGCGAAAAAGGTTAATAGAACGGTAATTCATTTTGTGTTATCTTTTGCGGTGTTGATTGAGGCAATAAGAATTCTCTTTATCTCCAAACAGTCATTCAAAAGCGATTTTCCCATATCCTCATTTATATATTCAGACATCGTAAGCAGCTTCAACCAATATTCCGTTTCAGCCGTTTCCTTCAAGGCAATATGCATTTTAGAAATAAAATCCGCTTTACTCTGACCATAGTTAGCTTCATTTATATTTGCGCCAATACTCGTACCGCTACGAACTATTTGTTTTGAAATAATTGTTTCCTTTTTCGTTTTAATTAAATATTGATGAAGCTTTATAATGCGCGAAGCAAAAGCAATAGATTTATCAATCAAAAAATTCTCTTTCATAACAACACCTCATTCTTTAGAGTCACTATACCATTAATCCACATCTTTTCCAATTTATAAAAAAGCTTTTTGACCAACGGGAAAAAAGCTACCTTAATTATTCATTCTTCATTCTTCATCAGCGAAGCGACTTCATTATTCATTAAAAATCCGCTTTTATTTAATGAATAGTGAATAATACAAGCAAAAATCCGCCTTCTTACGAAAGCGGATTTTTGCTTGGAGCGGATTACGGGGCTCGAACCCGCCACCTCCACCTTGGCAAGGTGGCGCTCTACCAAATGAGCTAAATCCGCGTATATGGTGCCTCGAGTCGGAATTGAACCAACGACACGTAGATTTTCAGTCTACTGCTCTACCAACTGAGCTATCGAGGCATATTCGGCAACTCAGTAAGATATGGCAGAATGCCGAAATAAAAAAGTGGCGACCCGAAGGGGACTCGAACCCCTGACCTCTAGCGTGACAGGCTAGCGTTCTAACCAACTGAACTACCGGGCCGTAATGGTGGGAACAATAGGGCTCGAACCTATGACCCTCTGCTTGTAAGGCAGATGCTCTCCCAGCTGAGCTATGCTCCCATTGTTTCGCAGGCTCTTGCCTTGCGACTTTGATATTATATCACAACGCTTTTCCTTTGTCAACACCTTTTTTTAATTTTTTTAAAAAAGTTTTTTTACACTCTTGACATGCCCTATTTCATGCCTTATAATACTCTTATCATTTATATGAAAGGGATGATACTATGTTCCAAACAAGAGTAATGTCAATTCAAGACATCTCCTGCTTCGGAAAATGCTCGCTCACGGTTGCGCTTCCGATAATGTCGGCAATGGGCGCCGAGACCTGTATTATTCCGACAGCAATTCTTTCAACACACACGGGTGGCTTTACCGGCTTCACCTATCGTGACCTTACCGAGGACATCCCGAAGATCGCAGATCATTGGAAGTCTATCGGGCTGGAATTCAATGCTATATCGACGGGCTATCTTGGATCGTTCGAGCAGATAGCGATCGTAAAGGATATATTTGCGAAATTCGGTGAAGGAGCTATCAAATTTGTTGATCCCGTAATGGCTGACAACGGTAAGCTCTACACCGGCTTCACTCCCGAGTTTGCACGCGAGATGGCAAGCCTTTGCGCGCAGGCGGACATTATCGTACCGAATATGACCGAAGCGTGCTTTATGCTCGGCATGGAGTATAAGGAAGGTCCTTATTCCGAAGAATACATAAAGGATATTCTTAAGAAGCTCGCTGACCTCGGTGCAAACGTCGCGGCGATGACGGGCGTCGTGCTTGACAGCGCACCCGACAGACAGGGCGTTATCGCGTACGATAAGAGCAAAGACGAATTTTGTTCCTATTTTAACGAAAATCTCCCCGTAAAGTTCCACGGAACGGGCGACATTTTCGCATCGACCATGTGCGGCGCGCTTGCGCTCGGACGCGGTCTTGAATATTCTATCCGCGTTGCGGTCGATTATACGGTCGAATGCATAAAGAAATCAATAGGCGACGACGAGCACAAGTACGGCGTGCGCTTTGAAGAATGTATCGGCTATCTTACCGAGTATCTTAAAGGAGAATAACAATGGGATTTTTAACAGGAAAAACAGCTATAATCACGGGCGGAGGATACTCAGTTCTCTCTGACGGCAGATGCGGCTCTATCGGATACGGCATCGCAACCGCTTACGCAAAAGAGGGCGCTAATCTCGTTATCACGGGAAGAAACGTCCCGAAGCTCGAAAAGGCAAAGGAAGAGCTTGAAAAGCTCTACGGAATAAAGGTTCTCGCTCTTTCGGGCGACATTTCGGCGGGCGCAGACAACAAAGCGACCGCGCAGGCAGTCGTTGACGCGGCTATCAAGGAATTCGGCAGAATCGACGTGCTTATAAACAACGCTCAGGCATCGGCATCGGGCGTTACTATTCAGGATCACACGACCGAGCAGTTCGATCTTGCTATCTACTCGGGTCTTTACGCCGCATTCTACTATATGCAGGCGTGCTATCCCCACCTTAAGGAAACTCAGGGAAGCATAATCAACTTCGCATCGGGCGCAGGACTTTTCGGCAACTACGGTCAGTGCGCTTACGCGGCTGCAAAGGAAGGCATACGCGGTCTGTCGCGCGTTGCGGCAACCGAATGGGCAAAGGACGGCATCAATACGAACGTCATCTGTCCTCTCGCTTGGACCGCACAGCTCGAGGGCTTTGAAAAGGCATATCCCGAGGCATTCAAGGCAAACGTAAAAATGCCCCCCGCAGGACACTTCGGCGATCCCGAGACCGAGATCGGACGCGTCTGCGTTCAGCTCGCCAACCCCGACTTCAAGTATATGAACGGTGAAACGCTCACTCTTGAAGGCGGAATGGGACTTCGTCCTTGATTCAATAAACGCAAAAAGCACCCGTTCGGGTGCTTTTTATTTTCCCCATTCGGGGGAGCTTTCAAATTCCATTTTCTTGCCGTTTTTCGGGTGCGTGAACGTCAACCGATAGGAATAAAGCATCGTTTCACCCTTACCTCCGCCGTATCGGATATCACCGACGAGGGGAAGCGAGCGCGAGGCGAACTGTGCTCTTATCTGATGCGTTCTGCCCGTATAGAGCTTGACCGAAACGAGAGCTTGTCCGTTTTCAACCTTTACTGTCTTATAAGAAAGCTTTGCTTCCTTAACGCCCGCACGTTTACGCTTTACGACGTAGGTCTTGTTTTTCCCTCTGTCGTGATATAATAGATCCGTCAGAACATCCTCGTCCTTTTCGGGTATTCCCGAGAGAAGCGCGAGGTATTCCTTTCCCGCGTCGGGCGAGGCAAGTGCCTCCGTGAGCTTGCCCGTCATATCAGGACGCAGCGAATAGACCATAAGTCCGCCGACGTTTTTGTCGAGCCGATGGACCGTTCCGATATACGCATCGGGCTTGCCGAGCGCTTCTCTTATAAGCGACGGCACAGACTTATCGCCGTCCTCCGAAATGTACCCGATCGACTTTATAACGACTGCAAGGCAGTCATCGGAATAGAGCATCTCTATCATTGTACAGGTGTACCGAGACGCTCGATATTTTCACGGTAGAAGCTTTCAAATCTTCCCTCGTCGAGCGCGTCTCTTATTTTCTGCATAAGGTCGTTATAGAAATAGAGGTTGTGAAGCACGCAAAGACGCATTCCAAGCATTTCGTCAACCTTTAATAGATGGCGTATATACGCTCTGCTATAACTGCGGCAAGCAGGGCAGTTACAGCTTTCCGAGATCGGACGCGCGTCCATCTTGAAGCGCTGATTCAGTATCGTCAGCTTACCCTCCCAGGTGAAGAGGTTTCCGTGACGCGCGTTACGGCTCGGCATTACGCAGTCAAAGAAATCGACTCCTCTGCGTACCGCCTCAAGAATGTTCTGCGGCGTGCCGACACCCATAAGATAGCGCGGCTTGTTTATCGGCATATGCGGCTCGACCTCGTCGATCGTCGCGTACATTTCCTCCGCCGTCTCACCTACGGCAAGACCGCCGATGGCGTAGCCGTCGCAGTCAAGCTCAGCAATTCGCTTCATGTGGTTTACGCGTAGGTCCATATAGGTACAGCCCTGGTTTATACCGAAAAGGAGCTGGTTCTTATTAATCGTTTCGGGAAGCGAGTTAAGACGCTTCATCTCCGCCTGGCATCTCTGAAGCCAACGGAACGTACGGTCGCAGGAGTCCTTCGCATAGCGGTATTCAGCAGGGTTAGCCACGCACTCGTCGAACGCCATAGCGATGGTCGATGCGAGGTTAGACTGTATCTGCATCGACTCCTCGGGGCCCATAAATATCTTCTTACCGTCGATATGGGAATTGAAGGTAACGCCCTCCTCCTTTATCTTGCGGTGCTTCGCAAGGGAGAATACCTGGAATCCGCCCGAGTCGGTAAGGACGGGGCGATCCCAGTTGAAGAACTTGTGGATTCCGCCCATATCGTGTATAAGGCGGTCACCGGGGCGAATGTGCAGGTGATAGGTGTTCGAAAGCTCTACCTGACAGCCGATCTCGCGGAGGTCGTCCGGCGATACCCCGCCGCGGATCGCCGCGCAGGTGCCGACGTTCATAAATACAGGGGTCTGAACCGTGCCGTGAACCGTCTCAAAGGTTCCTCTGCGCGTTCTGCCCTCTTGCTTCAAAAGTGTAAATTTTGCCATTTTTCTCTCATTTCCGTCGGGAAAACAGCCCGACATTTTTATTTTCTCCGCGAAAACAGCGCGGGAAGTTTTTTATTTTTTTGCTATGTGAATCTCTATCGCGCATTTTGAAAGCACCGCGTAACGCTCTTGTAGGGCGGGGGCTTGCTCCCGCCGCACAAAAACAATGTTACTTTTTCGAGCGACAAATGGTCGCTCGTACAACGGCGGGAGCAAGCCCCCGCCCTACGGTGTGGCGATATATTTTCAGTGTCAAACAGTTCCGCAACAGAATTAATTGCGTTCGAACTGCCTTTCAAACTCGCTCTTTGTCATTTCAAAGGCGACGGGGCGTCCGTGCGGACAGAAGCGGATATTCGGGTTGACTATGACCTGCTCGGCGATCCAGCGGATATTTTCGGGACTGTCCTCGCGTCCGCCCTTGACTGCCGCTTTACATGACGCTTGATAGAGTGCCTTTTCGTAGAAAGCGTCGCGTCCGATCTTAAGGTCACCGTGACCGTCACTGAGGCGCGATGCCATCTCAGCGAACATCGTTACCGCCTGCGCGTCATTAAGCCCCGACGGGTACTGCATCAGATCCACGCCATTTTCGCCCTCGACAAAGTCGAAGCCGAGCTTGAGAAGCTCATCTCGGTACTCGTCACACGCCGCCATTTCCTCTGACGTGAGCGGCACGTTCACCGGGAACAAAAGGAGCTGCGATACGGGGTCGAGCGACGACATATTCGCGCGCATTTTTTCAAACAAGACGCGCTCGTGTGCCGCGTGCTTGTCAATTATCATCATTTTATTTTCAAGCTCGACGAAAACGTAGGTGTTGAACATAACGCCTGCGATCTTGAAAAATGGTGTCGAAATCGGCTCGTTAGGTGCATTTTTCGGCTCATTTTGAGCAGTTTTCGGCTCGTTAAGCGTCACTTTCGGTGCGCTTTCGGGCGCTGTTATCGGATCAACCACCGCCGGGCGCTCGATAAATGTCGGGCGCGGCTCGGGTGCAGAGGAAGGTATCGGTGCCTTCTTGACCTCGGTCTCCCACGGCATAAGTATCGGCTTCGGTACTGCGACTTCAATTTCGGGAAGCACGGTCTTTTCCTCTACCGGCACCGTTATCTGCTCGTATTTTCTATTCAGGCGTTCCTTTTCCGATGCGATCGCCTCTGCCTCCGCCTCGGTATCCGTTTTCATCGTCAACACGTCTTGATACAGCTTATAGCTGTCGCCCGTAAGCTTGGTCTGACCCATCGTCGGGCGGTCGATTCCGTTCATAAGCGTATTTCTTACCGCGCAGTAGACTGCGTTGAATATCGGCTTATCGTTCGAGAATTTGACCTCCAACTTCTGCGGATGTACGTTTACGTCGACGAACGCGGGATTTACCGTTATCGCAAGCACGCAGGACGGAAATTTATCCGACGGAATGTATGACGAAAACGCCTGCTCGAGTGCCGCCGACGCGGTACCGCATCTTATATATCTGCCGTTTATGAAGAAGTTTTCGGCGCCTCTGTTTCCGCGCACGTTATCAGGTGTACCGATAACGCCCTCGACCTCGACTCCGTCGGTCATATCGTGCACCTTGACGGTCTTTTTTGCGAAGTCACGTCCGAGGACTGCGTATATGACGTTGACAAGCGAATTATCGCCCGCCGTCTGGAAGCGCAGGTTGCCGTCGGCGATAAACTTGAATGCGATATCGGGGCGCGAAAGCGCCATCTTTTCCATTACCGCGCTGACCGCCGCCGTTTCCGACGCGTCACGCTTTAAGAACTTGCGTCTTGCGGGAACGTTTGAAAAAAGCTCTTCGACGATAATCGTCGTACCGTAAGGGCATCCGCTTTCCTCGCAGGAAATTATATTTCCGCCCTCGCTCGTTACCATAACGCCGAGCTCGGAATCCTTCGTTCTCGTCATTATTCTCATTTTAGACACCGACGATATTGCGGCAAGCGCCTCGCCTCGGAAGCCGAGGGTAACGATACCGTCAAGGTCGGATGCGTCCTTTATCTTACTCGTCGCGTGGCGGCGGGTACAGATAAGGGCGTCCTCCTTTGACATTCCGCATCCGTTGTCGGTTATACGCATGAGCGACACGCCGCCGTTTTTTATCTCGGCGGTTATTTGCGTCGCACCTGCGTCTATACTGTTTTCAAGCAGCTCCTTTATCGCCGAGGCGGGGCGTTCAACGACCTCGCCTGCCGCGATAAGATTCGCGACCTGACTGTCAAGAAGATTTATCTTCTGCATATTATTTTCCTTTATTTTGCTATCTTTTTAAGCTCGGAGAGGACATTCAGCGCTTCGATCGGCGTAAGCAGGTTAAGGTCGAGATTAAGAAGCTTTTCTCTTACCTCGTCCGCCTTATAGTCGTCGAAGGTTATCGTGTTATCGCGTCCCTTATACTCGGCGGGGTGCGCGTTTTCTGCCGTCAGCTGACTTAAAACTTCCTTTGCGCGTCTGATTACCTCATTCGGTACTCCTGCGAGCTTTGCGACCTCTATACCGTAGCTGTCGTCGGTCGCGCCTCTTACGATTTTACGAAGGAAGGTAATATCGTCGCCCTTTTTCTTCGCGGCAATATTATAGTTTACGACGCCCGTCATTTCCTTTTCAAGGACGGTAAGCTCGTGATAGTGCGTTGCGAACATCGTCTTTGCACCGAGCTTTTTGCCTGCCGTATATTCCGCGACTGCGCGTGCGATGCTCATTCCGTCGAAGGTCGAGGTGCCTCTGCCTATCTCGTCGTAGATGATAAGACTTCTGCTCGTTGCGTTTTTGAGGATATACGCGACCTCGTTCATTTCGAGCATAAAGGTTGACGTACCCGATGCGAGATCGTCCGATGCGCCGACGCGCGTGAATATCTTATCTACGATACCGATCCTCGCTTCCTTTGCGGGAACGAAAGAGCCGATCTGCGCCATCAGCGTGATGATGGCGACCTGTCTCATGTAGGTCGATTTACCTGCCATGTTCGGGCCTGTGATGAGCGCGAGGCGGTTATGGTTCGTATCGAGAAGAGTATCGTTCGGAACAAAATATCCGTCCTTAGTATACTGTTCAACGACGGGGTGGCGTCCCTCTTTTATTACTATTGCGTTACCGTATTCGATCTCGGGGCAGGTGTAATCATTGCGCACTGCGACGTCGGCAAGCGATACGTAGCAGTCGAGCTTCGCAAGCAGCGATGCGGTCTGCTGTACACGCTTAATTTCGGAAGCAATTCTATCGCGTATCTGCGTGAACAGCTCGTATTCAAGTGCGTTAAGCTTGTCCGATGCGCCGAGGATAAGTCCCTCTTTTTCCTTAAGCTCCTCGGTTATGAAGCGCTCGGCGTTGACGAGCGTTTGTTTTCTTATGTAGCGGTCGGGGACCTCGCCTAAATTCGATTTCGTGACCTCTATATAGTAACCGAAGACGCGGTTGAACGCGACCTTGAGATTTTTGATTCCCGTTGCTTCCCTTTCGGCTTCGGCGATCTTCTCGATGTAGCTCTTGCCGTTATGTACGATCTCGTAAAGCTCGTCCGCCTCGGGATTGAAGCCGCGGCGGATAAAGCCGCCCTCGCGGAGCGAGAAGGGGGGATCTTCCTTTATCGAGCGCTCAATGAGGTCTCTTATATCGGAAAGGGTATCGAGATGAAGATGTATATCGGAAAGCTCCTCGCTTACAAAATTCGCGGTAAGCTCCTTGATGTCGGGAATGAGCGACGCGGTCGCCGCGATCGCGCGAAGGTCCTTTGCGTTCGCAGTGCCGTAGACGAGCTTCGTCATAAGGCGGTCGAGGTCGAGAATGTGAGAAAGGCACTCACCCAGCTCCTCGCGTGCCATAAAGTTCGACACAAGCTCCGCAACGGCTCTCTGACGGCGTCCGATCTTATTCGCATTCACAAGCGGCTGCTCTACCCATCGGCGGAGCATTCTCGCGCCTGCCGAGGTACTCGTGCGGTCGAGGACCGAAAGGAGCGAGCCCTTTTTGTCCTTACTTCTCATCGTTTCGCAAAGCTCTAAGTTTCGTCTCGTTGCGACGTCAAGCTCGAGGTATTCGCCGTTCTGATAGAATTTAAGTCCCGACACGTTCGCGGTATCGGTTTTTTGCGTGTCGGTGACGTATCGGAGAAGCGCGCCGATGGCACATACCGTCTCGCGGCTTCTTTCCTTTGCCTCGTACGCCTGCGAGCCGAACTGCTTCGTTACGCTTGCGAGACATCCGTTATAGCCGAAAAGCTCACTCATATCGCGTCCGACGTAGGCACCAAGTCGGTTATTTACGAAAAACTCGACATCGGGAAGCTCACGTAGGGGCTTATTTACCATTACCTCTTTCGGTAAGAATTTTGCAAGCTCGTTTACGACGCTGTCCGGCTGATACGTATCGAAGCTCGTTGCCGTCATTTCGCCCGTCGAGACGTCGAAGAAGCAGATCGCCGCGCTTTCGTTTACGCAGATGGCGCAGAGGTAGTTATTCTTCGAGTCGTCGAGCTGAGTATTGTCGATCACCGTACCCGGCGTTACGACGCGGACTATATCGCGCTTGACGATTTTCGACGTTGACGTCGCAGGATCCTCCATCTGCTCGCAGACGACAACCTTATAGCCCTTTGACACAAGTCTTCCGATATAGGTGTCGGCGGCGTGGAACGGAACTCCGCACATCGGTGCGCGCTCCTTTTCGCCGCAGGCGCGGCCGGTCAAAGTCAGTTCAAGCTCGCGCGACGCCGTCTTTGCATCGTCGAAGAACATTTCGTAAAAGTCTCCGAGGCGGTAGAAGAGGATCGCGTCCTGATAGCGCTTTTTTATTTCCAGGTATTGTTCCATCATTGGAGTCATGGTATTTTTCTCCTTGTGGGTTAGAATAGAGAGGTATAAGCTTTTATTGAACTTGTTGTAGGGCGGGGGCTTGCTCCCGCCGCAGCAGGTCGCAAACGACCTGCTGAAAAAGTAACATTGTTTGTATCGGCGGGAGCAACCCCCCGCCCTACGGTGTGATCGCCGTTAAACCAACTCACCTGTCAGGCAATAGGTATCGGCGGTGATTATCTTCACGTTTGCGAACGTTCCAATAAGGGAATCGTCGCCTTCGAAATGGACAAGGCGGTTTTTCTCGTTTCGTCCCGTGAGCATTTTCTCGTCGGTCTTGCTTCGTCCCTCGACGAGGACTCGCTCACGCTTGCCGACGTATTCGTTATTCTTTTCAAGCGAAATGCGGTTTTGCGTTTCAAGAAGCCGTGCAAAACGCTCCTTCTTTACGGAATCGGGTATCTGCTCCATCGTTTCGGCGGGTGTACCGCGGCGGATCGAGTAGATAAACGAGAAGAACGCGTCGTATCTTACCGCCTCCAGCATTGAAAGCGTATCCGAGAAGTCCTCCTCCGTTTCGGTCGGGAAGCCGACTATAATGTCTGTTGAGAGTGCTATATCGGGTATTTTTTCCTTCATATACCCGATGAGCGAGAGGTAGGTCTCGCGTCCGTAATGTCGGTTCATTTTATGCAATATCGCGTCCGAGCCTGACTGCAAGGGCAGGTGGAACTGCTTTACTATCTTCGGCTGACAGTCATCTCCGCAATTTTCTGCGATAACGTCGATAAGCTTATGGCTTGCGTCCTTCGGGTGGCTTGTCATAAATCGTATCCAATAGTCACCCTTTATTTTACATATGTCTGAAAGCAGGTCGGAAAAGCCGTAGTCGTCGTACAGACCTTTACCGTAGGAATTTACGTTCTGACCGAGCAGGGTTATCTCCTTACAGCCGTTTTTCACAAGCTCCTCAACCTCTGCAAGTATATTCTCTCGGCAGCGGCTTCGCTCGCGTCCGCGGACGTAAGGAACGACGCAGTAGGTACAGAAGTTATTACATCCGTTCATTATACTTACCCAGCCCTTGAAGCTGCTTTCGCGGCTGACGGGCATTTTTTCGGGTATCGAATAATTCTCGTCGGGGTAAAATACTCTTTTGCGCTTACGCATTGATTCGGCAAGGTAGAAGGGAAATTTTTCGTGGCTTCCCGTGCCGAAGAGGAAATCGACGTAGGGGTATTTGTTTTTTATGTCGTTAAGTCGGTGCTCCTGTGCGACCATACAGCCGCAGATACCGATGCGAAGGTCGGGGTTTTGTGCCTTAAGATGCTTGAGCTGTCCCGTTATCGAGAGCGCCTTCAGCTCCGCATGTTCTCTGACTGCACAGGTGTTATAGAGGATAAGCGATGCTTTTTCCTCGCTGTCGACCTTTTCGTAGCCCATAAGAATCGCCATTCCCATATATCTTTCGCTATCTGCCTCGTTCTGCTGACAGCCGAAGGTTCTTATAAAGACGCCCGGGCGTTTTCCGTTTTTATCATAATAGGCATCTGTCATTTTTTTAACGTACTTTACGTCGGGCGACGATGCGTCGAATTCAGTTCTGTATATCATAGAGCATATTTTCCCATAATAATAGTTTATTATATTATTATAATATAAAAACCGACGCTTGTCAACAAAATGCACCTATTGACACGGCTTTTTTATTTTGGTATAATTTTCGGGTAATCTTAAAAAATTGGGGATATAAATATGCAGCTTTGGGAAATTTTCCTCATCGGCGTTTCTCTTTCGATGGACGCTTTTGCCGTCGCGGTCTGCAAGGGGCTGACGCTTTGCCGTGTCAAGCTTTCGCACGCCGTCACGGTCGGTCTTTATTTCGGTATTTTTCAGGCGCTTATGCCGCTTATCGGTTATTTTCTTGCCTCCACCGTTGCTTCCAAGATCGCAGATTATTCATTCTACATAGCGTTTGCGCTTCTGCTTCTAATCGGCGCGAACATGATAAGAGAGGCGATCAAGGGTGACGACGACACCTGCACGGTTTCGCTTTCGTTTCGAGAAATGGTACCTCTTGCGCTTGCGACGAGCATTGACGCGCTTGCCGTCGGTGTTTCCTTTGCGCTCGTTGAGGTCGAGATATTCTCATCCGTCGGACTTATCGGTGTGACGACCTTCCTGCTTTCCGCTATCGGAACGGCGCTCGGGGCGTTCGTCGGTGCGAAATTCCGCAAGGCTGCGACTATTATCGGCGGATCGGTGCTGGTGATAATGGGTGTCAAGATACTGCTTGAGGGATTAAAGGTTATATAAAGACACAAAAGCTCTGCCGCTTCTTATAGCAGCGCAAAAACAATGTTGCTTTTTTTCGCAGGTCATAATCGACCTGCACCCGCAAACATCGCGTTGCGATTATCGTATGCAAAAAGGATGCCTCGGGCATCCTTTTTTATTATTGCGTTGCGTTTTCGCGGAGGTTTACATAAACCTATTTCGAATAACGAAGATTTTGAAGCTTTCATTGCAGAGCGAACCGAATTTATCTGATTTCACCGTTCGTTTTCATAATACAAGCTCGGTTATTCATAGACTTTGAAAAAAGGCTTGGGGGATTTTATGAGAACGGTTGCACTGACTTACGGTGAAATGACAAAGGAGCTTGATGCTTTGTGCGGTGAATATCCGTTTTTTACTCGGAGCGTTATCGGAAGGTCGCTCGTTGGGCGGGAGATACCGCTTATTTCGGTCGGAGAAGGCAAAAAGGCGGTGCTTTTCGTTGGCACTCATCACGGAATGGAATGGTTAACGACCGCGCTTCTTCTCGATTTTTTACGCGACGTTGGAAAAGAGGTGGAGCGCGGAGGAAATTTAAGCGTTGTGCTTGAAAATCGGGCGCTTTGCGTTGTTCCGATGCTTAATCCCGACGGAGTTGAATTACAGATAAACGGAAAAGATGAATTAAATCCGCTGACCGATCGGCTGAACGCCATGAGCGGCGGTGATTATTCCCGCTGGCAGGCGAATGGGCGCGGAGTTGATCTGAATCACAATTATGATGCCGGATTTTTTGAATACAAGGATTACGAACGCGAGCACGGAATCGTCCCGGGGCCTACGCTTTATTCGGGCGAGCATCCCGAATCCGAGCCGGAAACTTCAGCTTTATGCTCCTTTATTCGTGCGCGCGGGATAGATCTGCTTATTGCGCTTCACACACAGGGTGAGGAAATTTATTACGATTTCGGCGGTATCGTGCCGGAAAAAAGCGGGGTCATAGCGAAGCGGCTATCGGCTCTCAGCGGATACGCTCTTTCCGAGCCGACGGGAAGTGCCGCTTACGGTGGGCTTAAGGACTGGTTTATCAAGGAATACGGCTTGCCTGCGTTTACTCTTGAATGCGGCAAGGGGGTTAATCCTTTGCCGATCGGGGACAGCGACATTATTTATAAGGGATTAAAAAATGCTTTCTTTTCGTGTCTGACGGCGGTGTAGGTTTTTACCACTTTTCTTTGCTCGTGCAAAGAAAAGTTCCAAAAGAAAACACGCCAAGGGGAAAACCGATAAAAAACGCGTTCGCGTTTTTTATACGTTTTCCCCTTTGGAATCCCCTTTCGTTTTAAGGAAGCTTCGATATGTTCAACCGTTGTTCCCACGTCATTGTAGGGTGCGGCGTCCTCGGCGCGCCGCAGAGCAAGGCGCGTGGGGTTTCCCGAAGCGAATGTAATGAGCTTTGGAGGTTCCGAGCTTGTTCCCACCGTTGCAAAAATATGTCACACAAAAAAGGACGGAATTTCCGTCCTTTTGGGTGATTTACTTATCGGTGCCGTTTGCAATGCCCGAGAGGATATCACTATCGAAATCGAACATTGACGAGAGGATATAGTTTGAAACGTACATTCCCTTCGGTGTGAACGACCAGCTTCTGTCCTTCTTACGCACAAAGCCGTTTTTCTCATATTTTTCGAGGTATTTACCAAAGAGGCGCTCGAAATCTATTCCGAACGTAGCGGCAAAAAATTCGGTATCAACGCCCTCGCTCAGGCGCATACGCAACATTACGTATTCTCCGATGCGCTCGTTTTCCTTGACCTCGTAGTTTTCGCTCAGGATATCTTGAACACTGCCCGGCATTTCCATATTCTTAACGTAATCGGAGATATTCTTCTTATAAGCGAAGCGGCGGTTTCCGAAATAGGAATGTGCGCCCGGGCCGAATCCGATATATTCCTCGCAGTTCCAATAGCGCAGGTTATGCACGCACTGATGTCCCGGCTTCGAGAAGTTAC
This sequence comes from Eubacteriales bacterium, assembly GCA_045591885.1. Lineage (GTDB taxonomy): Bacteria > Bacillota > Clostridia > Oscillospirales > CAG-272 > Colimorpha_A. The sequence continues at coordinate 18,992 of JAZNTT010000012.1, forward strand.
TTATCTCGTACTGCGCGTAGCCGTTCGATGCAAGAAATTCGACTGTATCGAAGTACATCTTACACTCGGCGTCCTCGTCGGGAAGAACGAGAGTGTCTTTTCTTTCGTTAAAGGGAGTTCCCTCCTCTATCTTCAACCCGTATACCGAAACATGCTCGGGTCGGAGTGCAACCACTGTTTTGAGGGTATGAGCGAAGCTCTCTGCCGTCTGATGCGGTATACCGTACATAAGGTCGATGCTGATATTATCAAAGCCCGCCTTACGCGCCATAAAATAGCTTTCTTCAAAATCCGCGTAGGTATGTATTCTTCCGAGCATCCGAAGCTCGTCGTTATTTGCGCTTTGCAGACCGATGCTGAGTCGGTTAACACCTGCACGGCGAAGCTTTCGCAGTGAAGATGTTTTGAGCGTCGCGGGGTTTGCTTCAATTGTAAATTCGGCATCTCCGCGAACGTTGAAATTATCGTATATACCGTCGATGACCTTAAGAAGCTGCTTTGTAGACAGCATCGAGGGAGTGCCGCCTCCGAAGAAGATACTGTCTACGTCATGGCGCGATGCCGCCTTTGCGTAGTCCTGCATCTGAAGCACTACTGCGTTTACGTATCTGTCTGCACACGACGAATCGGTTATTGAATAGAAGTCGCAGTAGGGACATTTACTTTGGCAAAATGGAAAATGGATATATAAGCCGAGAGTTTTATCTGTCATTTTTTATTCCTCTGATATTATTTCCGTTAAATAATTATATCACATAAAGGCGCAGGTGACAAGAGTTTGGTTAAGAAAACAAAAAAATTCATAATTCATCCGTCTACGATAATTTTTTTAATTATTCTGTCGATTTCGGGCGTTGGGTACGAGGGTATCGTAACGCTTCTCTGTGCGCTCATTCACGAGCTTGGACATTATTTTGCCGCGCGAATCTGCCGTGCGGCGCCGACGAGGATAGTTATTTATCCTTTTGGTGCGGATATGGCGTTGCCTATCGGTTTGCGCTCATACAAAACCGATATTTTTATTGCGCTATGCGGCCCTACGCTTAATCTTATTCTCTTTTTTCTCGGAATAACACTTTCGCTCGGGGAATTTTTCTGCGCCTGCAATCTCGCGCTTGCGTTTATCAATCTGATGCCGATAAATGGGCTTGACGGCGGAACGGTTTTGGAGAATCTTCTCCTTGCCTTTCTAACGCCGAAAACAGCGGAAAGAGTGCTTTTGGGAGTCACGTTTTTTATCCTCTTTTTTCTCTATTTATTCTCGGTCTATTTTCTGTTTTCGGGCGTGGGTGACCCGTCGCTTTTCGTTATCGTTTGCGCCTTGTTTGTCGGGACGGTGGGGAGGAGAAGATAAGATTCATGTAGAGGAGGGGCCCCTCCTCCCGCATAAAACAATGTTACATCGTTTTGGAACACCTCATCCACCGCAGACACAGCGTCTGCGGTCCCCCTTCCCCCGCTGGGGAAGGCAAGACAACGTGGCGAAGCTTCATTATATTGAAAGGGGTTTCCAAAGGGGAAAACGTGTGCAGAATTTTGCCTTTGCAAAATTCAAACCCGTTGTCTCCTTGGCGTGCTTTCTTTTGGAGCTTTTCTTTGCACGAGCAAAGAAAAGTGGTGAAACGGATAACGCAATAAAACAGAGAATTATCGAGGATAACGGAGAATTTTAAGAAAAATCCCGAAAAAGCTCCGTCTAATCACGCCTAATCGTGCCTAATCGCGGTTTTTCAAGATATTTTTACAAAACTATTGCATTTTACTTAATTAAATGATACAATAAAGCCGTATTTTATTCAGGGGTATTTTTACCCCGTGAAAGGCGGTTGATAATTGTAAAATGGAAAACAATGCTGAGATAATTATTCGTCTGCAAAACGTCGTAAAATCTTACGATGGCGAACAGATTCTTAAAAGTATAAATCTTGACATAAGAGATAAGGAATTTATTACCCTGCTCGGCCCCTCGGGTTGCGGTAAGACTACCACTCTCCGTATTATCGGCGGCTTTGAAACTCCCGATGACGGACACGTATATTTTGACGGAAAGGACGTCAAGGACGTTCCTCCTTACGAAAGACCGGTAAATACGGTCTTTCAGAAGTATGCCCTTTTCCCTCATCTCAACGTCTATGAAAATATTGCCTTCGGTCCGCGTCTTCGCAAAATGGACAAGAAGGAGCTTCACGAAAAGGTCCTTAAAATGCTCGAGGTAGTCAACCTCAAGGGCTTTGAGAGAAGAAAGGTCACTACCCTCTCGGGCGGTCAGCAGCAGAGAGTTGCTATCGCGCGCGCTCTTATAAACGAGCCGCGAGTCCTGCTCCTCGACGAGCCGCTCGGCGCGCTCGACCTCAAGCTCCGCAAGGACATGCAGATGGAGCTTAAAAACATTCAGCAAAGATCAGGCATTACCTTCGTTTACGTCACTCACGATCAGGAGGAGGCGCTTTCGATGTCCGACACCGTCGTCGTTATGGACAACGGAAAGATCCAGCAGATCGGCTCCCCTCAGGATATTTACAACGAGCCCGAAAACGCTTTTGTAGCCGACTTTATCGGCGAAAGTAACATCGTTGACGGCGTTATGCTCGACGACTATTACGTTTCCTTCTCGGGCAGAAAATTCCGCTGTCTTGACAGTGGCTTTGAAAAGAACGAGCCCGTTGACATCGTCGTCCGTCCCGAGGACGTTGGCGTTGTTTCCGAGGAACGCGGAATGCTCACGGGTGTCGTTACGAGCGTTACCTTCAAGGGCGTTCACTACGAAATTATAGTTGACATCGGCGGCTTCAAGTGGATGATACAGACGACCGATTACGTCGAAAACGGTGCGTCTATCGGTCTTTACATTGAGCCCGACGCGATACACGTTATGAAGAAGTCGGAATTTTCCGGCATGTTCGGTGACTATTCAACCTTCTCTGAGGAAATGGAACACATGTCCGACCCGACGTTTGATCCCGATTCCGAGGATGAGGAAGAGGACGTCTCGGAGGAAAGCGAAGAATGAAGCGCAAAAGCATTTTCCAGCGTATGGCGGCGGCTCCCCATATCGTCTGGATGGTGATGTTCATCGTCGCCCCCATGCTTTTCGTACTCTACTTCGCCTTTACCGACGAAAAGGGCCGCTTTACCTTTGATAATATTCTTTCTCTTTCGGGTTATTCGAACGTATTTATTCTTTCGATCGCCTTTGCGCTTATTGCGACCGTTATCTGCCTTCTTATCGGCTATCCGCTTGCGTATTTTATGTCAAAGGCTTCTCCCCGAATGAGAAAGCTCCTTATGGTGCTTATTATGCTCCCCATGTGGTGCAATCTCCTTATACGCACCTACGCGCTCATGGCTCTGCTTGACAACGGCGGTCTGCTTAACGCTCTGCTTGCCAAGCTTGGGCTCGGTAAGCTTTATATCGTCGGATCTGATTTCGGCGTTATTCTCGGTATGGTCTACGACTTCCTTCCCTACATGGTACTTCCGATCTTCACTACCATGACGAAGCTCGACAAGAGATACATTGAGGCGGCAGCCGATCTCGGCTGTAACAGTCTTCAGACCATGACGAAGGTCGTTATGCCTCTTACCGTTTCGGGCGTTATTTCCGGGGTTACGATGGTATTCGTGCCGTCTATCTCGACCTTCTACATTTCTCAGAAGCTCGGCGCGGGCAAGATAGACCTCGTCGGTGATACCATTGAGCGTCTCTTTAAAAATACCAGCACCTATAACGTCGGTGCGGCTGTTTCGCTCGTTATGATGGTGCTCATCATTATCTCCGTCGGAATCATGAACAAGTTTTCCGACGATGACGGAGGTATAATAGTATGAAAAAGTTTCTTTCAAGCGGTTACATCTTCCTCATTTTCGCGATCCTCTACGCGCCGATCCTCGTTCTTATCGTTTTTTCCTTTAACGAGGGCGGATCGCTCAGCGAATTTACGGGATTTTCCTTTACCTGGTACAAGGAGCTGTTTAACGACGAGCAGGCACTGACCGCACTTAAAAACTCGCTCGTTCTTGCGGTTCTTTCCTCCTGTATTGCGACCGTTATCGGCACGTTTGCCGCGCTCGGTCTTCATCACATGAAGAGAAAGGCAGTGAGGGGCGCGATCACGTCGGTAACGAACATTCCGATGATGAACCCCGATATAGTTACGGGCGTTTCGATGATGCTTCTTTTCGTTGCGGTTGCGTCCTTCTTCAAGGTGAACAACTTCATGGGCTTCGGCACGATGCTCGTGGCACACACGACCTTTAACCTGCCCTACGTTCTTCTTTCGGTAACTCCGCGCTTCAATGCTCTTGACAAGTCGCTCTCCGAGGCGGCTATGGACCTCGGCTGTACGCCCGCAAGAGCGTTCTTCTCGGTCGAGCTTCCCGAGATAGTTCCCGGTATCGTTTCGGGACTCATGCTCGGCTTTACGATGTCGCTTGATGATTTCGTAATCAGCCATTTCGTATCCTCGCCCAATTTCCAGACGCTTCCCCTTTACGTTTACAACCAGACCGTGCATAACGTCAAGTTCAGTATGTACGCGCTCTGCGCCATTATCGTGGCAACCATTCTCGCTATTCTTCTTGTCGTCAACTTCGCCGGTTCAGTGGGTGAGCGCAGAAGCCGAAAGGCGAAAGGAGGGGCAAGATGAAAAGATTTGTTTCCCTGTTTATTATTTGCCTTATGCTTCTGCCGATGCTTTTCTCCTGTTCCGAAAGCAGAAGCAGCGGAAAAACGCTTTACGTTTACAACTGGGGTGAATACATCTCCGACGGAAGCGAGGGCTGTCTTGACTCAAACAAGGCGTTTGAGGATTGGTACTACAAAGAAACAGGCAAGCGCGTAAAGGTCGTTTATTCGACGTTTTCCTCTAACGAGGATATGTACGCGAAGCTTAGTTCCGGCTCGGTAAGCTACGACGTCGTCGTTCCATCCGACTATATGATTGAGCGCCTTATAAATGAGGATATACTCACTCCTCTTAACTACAATAATATCCCCAATATCAAGAATATCGTTCCCGAGTTTTACGGTGAGAACGCTGAGTTTGACTACTATGATGAAGGAAGCGTTTATTCCGTTCCCTATTTCTACGGCATGATCGGCATCATCTACAACAAAACGATGGTCGATGAGGCTGACCTCGGCTCGTGGGATCTTATGTGGAACTCGAAGTACAAGGGCAACATTTTGCAGTTTAACAACTCGCGCGATGCTTTCGGCACCGCCCAGTACAAGCTCGGTCTTGACGTCAACAGCGCAAACGAGAAGGAATGGCGCCTCGCCCTAACCGAGCTTCGCAAGCAGAAGGACATCGTTCAGGGCTACGTCATGGACGAGATCTTCAACAAAATGGAGGGCGGCTCCGCCGCTATCGCCGCCTACTATGCGGGCGACTTCCTCGCTATGTACGAGAACAACGAAGATCTCGATTTCTTCTATCCCAAAGAGGGAACGAACCTCTACGTCGATGCTATGTGCATTCCCAAGTCAAGCAAAAACAAGGAGCTTGCCGAGGCGTATATAAACTTTATGCTCTCGGAAGAACCTGCTGTCGCAAACGCGCTCTACACCTACTACGCTTCGCCAAACAAGGTCGTTCTTGAAAGCGAGGAGTACATTGAGGGAATGAATGAGATAAGAGAAGACGCATACGAGCTTATGTATAATGCCGATGCGCTCAAAACCGCTACTCCCTACAAAAATCTCCCCGGCGAGCAGCTCGCGCTTATCAACAGGCTGTGGGAAGAGCTGAAGTCGGATATTGAGATCAGTCCTCTTATTTACGTTCTCTGTATCGGAATAGTCATCGCGCTTGCATCCTTTGGAATCTTCTTTGCCGTTCGCAAAAGGATAAGAAATAATTATTGATTTGAGGTAGCTACTCTATGTATTCCAATATCGGAAAGAAAATCATGACTCTCGCGATCATTATCGCTATAATAATGATGGTAGTATCCGCCGGCTACGGAATATATCTCTTGACCGAGGATCAAGCGGCTATCGGTGCGGTCACGATGATATTCGGGCCGATCTTATCCTGGATCATGGGCTTCTTCCTTTACGGCTTCGGACGTCTTATTGACAACACCGACTATATTGCCCGTAAAATGGGACGCCGCGACGGCTTCGGTATTCCCGACGTTTCCGACAAGCTCGATTGGAGTACGCCCGACGAGGATGACAGCATTGAGGAGACGATCGTTCCCCCGAGCTTTATTGCGCAGAGAGTTATAACCGACAAGGATAGCTCGACTGTGTTCTGCTCCTCTTGCGGCAGCAAGATAAGCACCGACAGCGCCTTCTGCCCCAAATGCGGAAATAAGGTAAAATAACATAGCAAACGAAAAACAACCGAGCTTCCGCTCGGTTGTTTCTATATATTCCGTTTTGCTTTATTTTGTGTTTTAATTCATCTTGTTTCCGCCGCCGCATTATCTATATTAACTTAAAAACTCATTCGCGTAATCAAGCTCTCCTACTTCTTCCCTTACGGCTCGGAAACTCTTTTCTTTTTCGGTTTTCTCTTTTCTTTCAGATTTTTGGTAAGCCAATTTTTCTCACCCGCGGTTGCGGCTTTTTCATCCCTTAACTTACCGTCAATCTTGTTTTTCCTTTTGTGCTCGGCACTTACGGTGTTAAGAAACGATCACGCATTTGCGGGTGAATACTGCTGTTCAACTTGTGCCAACGGTATCACCACTTTCATTTTTATTCTGCTATTTCTCTTAGCATCTTTATTTTAGCACAATAATTTCTGTTTGTCAATAGGTTTTTTATAATTTTTATATAAAAAGTTGTGAATACCTCGTTTTATTAACACCGCGAGGCTTTCCGAACAGCCTTATCAAGCAAATAACGGCGGTGTCGGATAGGCAGGTTTGCGAGCTTGACAAGATATCTGATATTGAGTTTTGAAAAGAAAGGACGGAGAATTCTCCGTCCTTTTTATTATCTTTTTAATCCTTTTGCGATAGATATCAGATTGTCAAGCTGATCGTCCTTCAAGCCCTTGATCGCCTCGTTCAGTTCCTTTGCTTTTACAGGATTTCTGTATTCGGTAGCGAAGAACTCCGCAGGCGTTATTCCCAAATATTCGCAGATATAAAAGAAAACGGTCATTGAGGGGAAACTAACGCCTGTTTCTATACCGTTTATATATCCTTGACTTTGTCCAATATCCAAGCTCATCTCACGCGCCGACACGCCTTTGTTAAGACGAAGTTGAGAAAGCCGCAAAGCAAATTCTTTTAATTCCACTACTAATCACCATCCCTATGTATCTAATTGTACTATATAGAATGGCATATTATATATTACGTATTCCGCAACATGCATTGACATATTCAAATCATTCGGATATAATTGCATTAACTACTGATTTATTCATTAACTGGTGATTATATGGTTTGTACTTTCTTTGGGCATCGTGACACGCCGGCTGAAATTCGCGATAAGCTACAAGCGGTGTTGGTTGATCTTATTAAAAATCACGGTGCCGATACTTTTTACATCGGCAACAACGGCAATTTTGATGCTATGGCAAAGGGCGTCCTGACGAAGTTGAAGCAGAAATATCCACATATTGATTACGTTGTGGTATTGGCATATATGCCGAGGACAAAATCGGACGAATACGAGGCAGATTGTGAAACCCTCTATCCCGAGGGACTTGAAAATACTCCGCAGAGGTTTGCAATTTCCAAAAGAAACGAATGGCTCGTTGAAAATGCAGACGCTGTAATAACTTATGTAGAGCATTCTTGGGGCGGTGCTTCGCAGTTCAAAAAGCTCGCAGAAAAGCGAGGAAAAACAGTAATAAATTTGGTATAAGAACGGCACCCTATCGGGTGCCGTTCTTATTTTGCTCACCCCCCTTGACTGACGGCGGGTAAAGAGCTATAATATAATTAAAGTTATTTGATTGAAAGGTAACATATTATGAGCATGAAAAAGATACCGCTCAGATCCGAGGTCTTAAAGGAAAACACCTGGGCGACCGAGGACATATTTGAAAATGACGCGGCGTGGGAAAAGGCGTTTGAGGAAGCGCAGTCCTACCCCGCTAAGATCGCATCGTTTGCAGGCAAGATCAGTGCAAGCGCTGAGGGTCTATACGAGTACCTGACCTTCGACGAGGAAGCAGACATAACCCTTTCTAAGCTATACAGCTACGCGCACCTCAATTCCGACACCGACACCGGCAACGCGGTCTATCAGGCGATGGTCGGCAGATGCCGTTCGTTCTTCGTTCAGTGCGGCGCGGCAAGCGCGTTTGCTACTCCCGAGCTTATCGGAATCGACGACAAGACGATGGAGCGCTTCTACAAGGAAGAGCCGCGTCTTGAGCTTTACCGCCGTTCGCTCGACAGAATAAGAAGCAAGAAGCCGCACATTCTCTCCGAGTCCGAGGAAAAGCTTCTCGCAGGCGCGTCGGAGATTTCGGGTGCCGCTACCACGATCGGCTCGTTCTTCCGTAACGCCGATCTTCGCTTCCCCGACATCGTTGACGGTGAGGGCAATACCCGTCAGCTCACGCAGGGCTCCTACATTCCTTGCGTCGAAAGCTCCGACAGAGTTCTCCGCAAAAACGCCTTTGAGGCGCTTTATCACACGTTCGGCTCCTTCAAGAACACAACTGCTGCGCTTCTTGACGCGCAGATGCGTCAGCTCAAGTTCTTTGCATCCTCGCGCAAGTACGGAAGTGCTCTTGAAGCTTCTCTTTCGAGAACCGAGGTTCCGACTGAGGTTTATCACAACCTTATTGCAACAGTGCACAAGAATATGCCTCTCATGCACCGCTACATGGCGCTCCGCAAGAAGCTCATGAGCCTTGACGAGCTTCATATGTACGACATTTATCCGACACTCGTTTCCGAAGCGGAGAACGTGATTCCCTTTGAGGAAGCAAAGAAGATCACTCTCGAGGCGCTCAAGCCCCTCGGCGAGGATTACCTCAAGGTCGTAAAGCACGCTTACGAGAACAGATGGATCGACGTTTACGAGAACGTCGGCAAGCGCGGCGGCGCATATTCGTCGGGCGCACGTCCTCACCCCTACGTGCTTCTCAACCACGAGGACACGCTCAATTCCATGTTCACCCTCGCGCACGAGATGGGACACGCAATGCACTCCTACCTCTCGAAGGAAAATCAGCCGACCGTTTACTCTGATTACGTAATTTTCGTTGCCGAGGTCGCATCGACCTGCAACGAGGCACTCCTTATGTCGCATCTCCTTTCAAAGACCACCGACAAGGCGGGCAGAGCGTACCTTATAAACTACTTCCTCGAGCAGTTCCGTACGACCCTTTACCGTCAGACGATGTTCGCTGAATTTGAGCTTGAAATGTCGAAGCTCGTTGAGGGCGGTCAGTCGCTCACCGCTGACGCGCTTTGCAAGATCTATCACCGTCTTAACGAGGAATACTATGGCCCTGCCGTTACTATTGATTCCGAGATCGATATGGAATGGGCGAGGATCCCTCACTTCTTCATGAATTTCTACGTGTTCCAGTACGCGACCGGCTTCTCTGCCGCTATGGCTCTCTCGCGCAAGATACTGAACGAGGGCGACGAGGCAGTTAAGAAGTACCTCGGATTCCTCTCCGCAGGTTGCTCCGACACGCCTATCGAGATCCTAAAGAAGGCAGGCGTTGATATGGCGACCTCCGAGCCGATCGAGACCGCGCTCAAGACGTTTGAAGAGCTTCTTAACGAGTTCGAAGAGCTTATGGCATAATTCAAAACAGCAAAAGGACGAGAGTAATCCTCTCGTCCTTTTTATAATTGTAGGAAGTCCACGGTATATTCTATATGTTTTGTCTAAGGGAAATATATCCCGCAGAATGGGATATAAGCTCGTCTATTTAGAGAGCGATTTTTACCAAAATCTTTTTGATAGGGGCAGAATTGCCGTTGACGCCAAGCCCTGGTTTGTGAATATCGTTGGGGAAGAAAATTCCATACTCACCCGCTTCCACAAGGATTTTTCCTGCTTTATCGGCGTCGTAATAAAATTCCACGTCCTTTTCTTCATTATAGTCAGTCTTTAACGTCGCTTTTTGGACGTCTACAACCTGCATAATTTCTGCGCCGGATGCGATATATTGAATATCGATATATTTTCTATGTCCTTCATATTTTGCATCCGCTTCGACTTTGCCGTTATATTCCTGCACGGAGGCGTGAATTTTTCTACCGTCTATTTCATATTTGCCGACGGCGTAGTTTTCTTCTACTGCTTTTCTGATAAAGTCGAATGCTTGCGCAAAACCATTGTGCAAGCCGTAATATTTTTCGCAGTTTTTTAAGGTATCAAAGATCATAATTTTTCTCCTTTTTATATTTCAACGCTACCTTGGGTGCGTTGTTTTTTATTTATCCGCCTTACTTGCCGCATAATTCGCTTAGTGAATATTTGCACCAATACTTGTACCGCTTCGCTCCATGAATTGAATTGCCGTGTTCTCCTCACGCCCCGCAGGGCAATTCATTGTCGAGTCGCCGTGTGAGACACACGACACTCTCGACGTGCCCAGTACGAGGAAACATATCAACGGGGGTGACTTCGCCCATTTCGTAGCCCGATTCGATTAGCTTTTTCGCGTCGCGGGCGAGGGTGGTTGGGTCGCAGGAAACGTAGACGAGTTTTCGAAGAGAGCTGTTTGCTATCTTATCGGTCAGCTCAGCCGACATTCCCTTACGCGGCGGGTCGATAAAGACACAGTCGAAGTCGTCTATCTCGAACGTCATCGCGTCGGCGCAGATGAAGGTTGCGTTTTTGATGCCGTTGAGCGCGGCGTTTTGTTTCGCGTTTTCAACCGCCTGCGGGATTATTTCGATACCGAGGACTGATGCG
>JAZNTT010000013.1:0-19952 GCA_045591885.1 Eubacteriales bacterium
ACCCCCACCGCATCGGTGAGGTCAAGAAGGACATCGCACGCGTTATGACCGTTCTCAACGAGAAGAACGCATAATGAGAAAGCGAGAGGAGTAAAGACTCATGGAAGAAAGAAATCTTAGAAAAACCAGAGTCGGCATGGTCGTAAGCACCAAGATGGATAAAACCATCGTTGTTGCAATCGCCGACAACGTAAAGCATCCTAAGTACGGCAAGGTCATCAAGCACACCGTCAAGATCCACGCTCATGACGAAAACAATGAGTGCGGTGTTGGCGATAAGGTTGAGGTAATGGAGACTCGTCCCCTTTCCAAGACCAAGAGATGGCGCCTTGTTAACATTATCGAGAAAGCAAAATAACAGTCGGAAACAGCAGAGCGGGGGAAACCCCGTGCAAGCCAAGGTTCGACTCAAAGGAGGATTTGCACATTGATACAGCAGCAGTCATATATGAAGGTTGCCGATAACACCGGCGCCAAAGAGATTATGTGTATCCGCGTGCTTGGTGGCTCCGGACGCCGTTATGCAAATATCGGCGACGTCGTAGTAGCAGCCGTTAAGAAGGCAGCTCCCGGCGGACAGGTAAAGAAGGGTGACGTCGTAAAGGCAGTTATCGTTCGTTCTGTTAAGGGTCTCAAGAGAAACGACGGATCGTATATCAAGTTCGATGAGAACGCAGCGGTTATTATCAAGGAAGATAAGAACCCCGTAGGAACCCGTATTTTCGGACCGGTAGCAAGAGAGCTTCGTGAGAAATCTTACCTCAAGATCCTCTCCCTCGCTCCCGAAGTACTTTAAGATGGAGGTATCGTTAAAATGGAAAAGCTTCATGTTAAAAAAGGCGATACTGTCATCGTAGTATCCGGCGACGATAAGGGCCTCAAGGGCGAAGTTCTTGAAACTTCTCCCAAGGAAGGCAAGGTTATCGTTAAGGGCGTTAACATCGTTACCCGCCACGTTAAGCCCCGTAAGCAGGGTGAACAGGGCGGCATCGTTAAGGTAGAAGGCGCTATGTACGCCTGCAAGGTTCAGCTTTACTGCCCCAAGTGCGAGAAGGGCATCCGCCCCTCCGTTACCTACAAGGTAGATAAAGACGGCCTTAAGACTAAGGTTCGCACCTGCAAGTGCGGACATGAATTCGAGTAAGGAGGAACTTGGTAATGGCAAGACTTAAGACAGTTTATAATTCCGAGGTTGCTCCTGCACTCATGAAGAAGTTTGAGTATAAGAGCCCCATGCAGATCCCGCGTCTTGATAAGATCGTTCTTAACATCGGCGCAGGCGACGCTAAGGAAAATGCTAAGGTTATCGATACCATCATCGCTGACCTCACTCTTATCACCGGTCAGAAGGCCGTTCCTACGTACGCAAAGAAGTCTGTCGCTAACTTCAAGCTCCGTGCAGGACAGAAGATCGGCGCAAAGGTTACTCTTCGCGGCGAAAGAATGTATGAGTTCATCGACCGTCTCTTCAACCTCTCTCTCCCCCGTGTCCGTGACTTCAAGGGTATCAACCCCAACGGCTTCGACGGACGTGGTAACTACTCTCTCGGACTTAAGGAACAGCTTATATTCCCCGAGATCGAGTACGATAAGGTAGAGAAGATCCGCGGTATGGACATCGTTTTCGTTACTACCGCTAAGACCGACGAAGAAGCAAGAGAGCTGCTCTCCCTTATGGGCGCTCCCTTCGCTAAGTAAGAGAAGGAGATAACGAGATGGCAAGAAAGGCTATGAAACTCAAGCAGCAGGCTCCCCAGAAGTACTCTACCCGTGAGTACAACAGATGTAAGATCTGCGGACGCCCGCACGCTTATCTTCGTAAATTCGGAATTTGCCGTATCTGCTTCAGAGAGCTCGCATACAAGGGCGAGATCCCCGGAGTAAGAAAGGCATCGTGGTAAGCAGAACTGCCTGCGACAAATACTGACAAGTCGTAAGCAAAGCTGGTTTACAAAGGAGGAAATATTAAATGCAGATGTCAGACGTAATTGCGGATATGCTCACAAGAATCCGCAACGCAAGTAATGCAAAGCATGAAACAGTTGATATTCCCGCCTCTAACATGAAGAAGTCCATCGCAGACATCCTCGTAAAAGAGGGCTACGTTAAGGGCTACAACATCGTTGAGGACGGCAAGCAGGGAATCATCCGCGTAACGCTTAAGTACAACGGTAAGGACAAGGCGATCAAGGGTCTTCGTAGAGTCTCCAAGCCCGGTCTCCGTATCTACGCAAGCTGCGAGGATATGCCCCGCGTAATGAACGGCCTCGGAGTCGCGATCGTATCCACCTCTAAGGGTGTTATGACCGACAAGGAAGCTCGTAAGAACAACATCGGCGGCGAAGTTCTCGCCTTCGTATGGTAATATCAGGAGGGAAAGAATATGTCAAGAATAGGCAGACAGCCCATCGTTCTTCCCGTCGGTGTTACTGTTACCGTAGGTGAAGACAATCTCGTAACCGTAAAGGGCAAGCTCGGCGAGCTTTCCGAGCAGATCCGCCCTTCTATCACAGTTAAGGTTGAAGGCAACGAAGTAATCGTTACTCGTGAAAACGACGAGAAGGAATGTAGAGCACTTCACGGCCTCAGCCGTACCCTTATCTACAACATGGTTGTAGGCGTAACCGAAGGTTACTCGAAGAAGCTCGAGATCATCGGTGTCGGTTACCGTGCGCAGAAGCAGGGCAATAAGCTCGTTCTCAACCTCGGTTACTCTCACACGATCGAGTTCGTAGAAGAGAACGGAATCACATTTGAGGTTCCGGACCAGACCAACGTAATCGTTAAGGGTATCTCGAAGCAGTCCGTTGGACAGATCGCGGCACAGATCCGTGAGAAGAGACCCCCCGAGCCCTACCTCGGCAAGGGTATCAAGTACTCCGGTGAATACATCCGCCGCAAGGCCGGTAAGACCGGTAAATAAAGAAGGGAGTAGACATAAATGGTTAGCAGAAAAGACGCAAACATTCAGCGCCAGAAGAGACATAAGCGCATTCGTGCGAAGATCTCCGGAACTCCCGAGTGTCCTCGCCTCTGTGTCTACCGTTCTCTTAAGAACATTCAGGCACAGATCATTGACGACGTTAACGGCGTAACCCTTTGCTCCGCTTCGACTCTCGGTAAGAGCTTCGAAGGCAACGGCGGCAACAAGGTAGCAGCTAAAGAAGTCGGCAAGAAAATCGCAGAGATCGCTCTTTCCAAGGGCATCGAAAACGTAGTATTCGACCGTGGCGGATACATCTATCACGGACGCGTGCTTGAGCTCGCTGAAGGCGCCCGCGAGGGCGGCCTCAAGTTCTGAGGATAACGGAGGTTAATTATGGAAAAGAAATTCAATCCGAATACCGGTGACCTTCAGGAAAAGCTCGTTGTCGTAAACCGTGTATCCAAGACCGTTAAGGGCGGACGTATCGCACGTTTCGCAGCTCTTATGGTAGTAGGTGACGGAAACGGTCACGTTGGCTACGGCCTCGGCAAAGCAGCCGAAGTTCCGGAAGCTATCCGCAAGGGCATCGAAGATGCAAAGAAAAATATGATCACCGTATCCCTCAAGGGTACTACCATTCCCCACGAGGTTCTCGGTGTATACGGCGCAGGTAAGGTCCTTCTTAAGCCCGCTTCTGAGGGTACCGGACTTATCGCCGGCGGCACTGCAAGAAAGGTTCTTGAGATGGCGGGTGTCCGCGATGTCAGAGCTAAGTGCCTTCGTTCCAACAACCCCGTAAACGTAGTTAAGGCAACCTTCGAGGGCCTTAAGGCGCTTCGTACCGCAGAAGAGGTCGCTAAGGCCCGCGGCATCGAAGTTGCTGATCTCTGATAAACGGGAGGTTAAAAATGGAAAACGTAAAGGTAACGCTCGTAAAGAGCACAATCGGCGCGAAGCCCAATCAGAAGGCAACCGCTAAATCGCTCGGACTTGAAAAGATCGGTGACAGCATCGTACACGCAGACGACGCAGTTCTCGCCGGTAAGGTCAAGGTAATTTCTCACCTTGTTAAGGTTGAGAAGCAGGGCTGATTCTATACTAATAAGGAGGAACTCCAATGAAGCTCCATGAACTTACACCGGCTGAAGGATCTGTAAAAGACGCATGGCGTAAGGGCAGAGGCCCCGGCTCCGGAAACGGCAAGACTGCCGGCAAGGGACACAAGGGTCAGAATGCTCGCTCCGGCGGCGGCGTACGCCCCGGCTTCGAAGGCGGACAGATCCCGCTTTACAGAAAGCTTCCGAAGAGAGGCTTTAAAAACAAATTTGCAAAGGAATACACCACAGTCAATATTTCGGCGCTTAACTGCTTCGAGGACGGTGCGGTGATCGATCACCAGCTCCTTCTCGACGCCGGCCTTGCTCGCAAGGCTGATGACGGTCTTAAGATTCTCGGAAACGGCAACGTAGAAAAGAAGCTTACCGTTCGCGCCGCCGCATTCACCGCGGCTGCGAAGGAAAAGATCGAAGCAGCAGGCGGAAAGTGCGAGGTGGTTTAAGTGTTTCAAACAGTAGTAAACGCTTGGAAAACCCCGGAACTTAAGAAAAAGATAATATTCACTCTCGTGATTCTTCTTCTTTACCGTCTTGGTTCCTGTATTCCCGTTCCCTACGTTAATCCGCTTATAATCACGTCTTCTCAAAACGGATTGACGGACATGGGAGGCATCTTCGGTTATCTGTCGATGCTTTCGGGTACCGGTTTTGCTCAGGCAAATCTCTTTGCTCTTTCGGTCTCTCCGTACATCACGGCTCAGATCGTTATTCAGCTTTTGACAATAGCTATCCCTGCTCTCGAGCGTCTTTCAAAGGAAGGCGAAGAGGGCAGACAGAAGATCAACAACTATACCCGTTATCTCACGATAGCTCTTTCGCTTATTACTGCGTACGGCTATTACAACCTTCTCAAGCATTCGACCTCGCTTCTTCTCGATGCAGAGAGCGAAACGTTCAGAATGCTCGTAATGGTTGCTTGCTACTGTGCGGGCGCATCGCTTGTAATGTGGCTTGCGGACAAGGTTAACGAGCACGGTATAGGCAACGGAGTATCCATGATACTCTTCGTAAACATTCTCTCGGGCGGCGCAAGTGCTGCTATGACCCTTATCGGTCAGATCGAGAGAGGCGGTTTCTATAATATCTTCTCCGCAATCCTTTCGGTTATCATCATGCTCGCGGTTCTCGTTCTTATCGTGTTCATTACGAACAGTGAAAGAAGAATCCCCGTTCAGTATGCTAAGCGTGTTGTCGGACGTAAGATGCTCGGCGGTCAGAACAGCAATCTCCCGCTTAAGCTGAACATGGCAGGCGTTATGCCGGTTATCTTCGCTTCGTCTATCGTTTCGCTTCCCGCAACAATAGGCGCATTTGCGCAGCCCAAGCACGGAAGTTTCTGGGATAAGTTTATAAACGTCTTCTCCCCCAACTCCTGGGTTTACGTTGTTCTTCAGCTCGTACTGATCGTAGCGTTCTCCTACTTCTACATCTCGATAAGCTTCAATACCGTTGAAGTATCGAATAACCTCAAGAAGAACGGCGGTTTCGTTCCCGGAATTCGTCCCGGACGTCCTACTGCCGACTATATCAGGAAGATTCTTAACAGAATTACCTTGATAGGCGCATTCTTCCTTATTATCATAGCCGGCTTGCCTATGCTTGCAAGCTTGATCGATTATGCTCACTTCGGACTTCTTACCTTCGGCGGAACGTCGCTTCTTATCGTAATCGGCGTTGCTCTTGAAACTGTCCGTGAGCTTGAATCGCAGCTCGCTATGCGTCACTACAAAGGATTCCTTGAGTGATGACTTCGGAGGAAAGCGTATGAGAATAATCTTTCTCGGTGCTCCCGGAGCAGGAAAGGGTACTCAGGCCGAAAAGGTCAGCGAGCGCTACGGTATTCCCGCTATTTCTACGGGCGCAATCATAAGAGAAGCGATCAAGACCGGAACCGAAATGGGCATCGCTGCTAAGGCTTATACCGAAAGCGGTGCGCTCGTTCCCGATGAGGTAGTGATCGGAATTATTAAAGAAAGACTCGCAAAGGATGACTGTAATAACGGCTTCATCCTTGACGGGTTCCCAAGAACCGTTCCCCAGGCGGAAGCACTCGATACTATGGGTGTTACCATTGATATGGTAATCAGCATTGAAGTTCCAGATGAGACAATCGTCACTCGTATGAGTGGCAGACGCGTCTGCGCAAACTGCGGTGCATCGTATCATACCGAGTTCAAGCCGAGCAAGGACGGAAAGACCTGCGACGGCTGCGGAACTGAGCTTACGATCCGCCGTGACGATGCTCCCGAGGTGGTACTTTCCCGCCTTGAGACCTATCACGAGCAGACCGAGCCGCTCAAAGCTTACTATGAGAAGACAGGTAAGCTCAAGCTCGTTGTCGGTCAGGTTGAAGTCGCTGATACGACACGTCTCACCTTCGAGGCGATCGACGGCGGTATCTCCTGAGATTTATGATACAGCTTAAAAACTCACTTCAGATCGAGAAGATGAAAATTGCGGGGCGCATCACGGGTGAAGCTTTGCTTTTAGCCGGCGAAGCTATAAAAGAGGGCGTAAGCACCAAACACCTCGATGATATAATCCGTAATTACATCGAAAAGTGCGGGGCAAAGCCTACGTTCTTAGGATACGGAGGATTTCCGGGAAGCGCTTGTATCTCGATAAATGATCAAGTTATACACGGTATTCCTTCTCCTGAGGTTATCCTCAGGGAAGGGGACATCGTGAAGATCGACGTTGGTGCTAACATCGGCGGTTTCACCGGTGACAGTGCAAACACGTTTCCGGTAGGAAAGGTGTCCGAGAGTGCTCGGAAGCTTATAGAAACGACAAAGGAAAGCTTCTACCGAGGAGCTGAACAGTTTAAGGAAGGAAACAGGATCGGTGATATCGGTCATGCTATCCAGACCTACTGTGAGGACCGCGGCTACGGAGTGATCCGCAAATACGTCGGCCACGGTGTGGGCAGAGAGCTTCACGAGGACCCTGAGGTTCCGAACTACGGAAGACCCGGACGAGGCCCGCGCCTCGTAACCGGAATGACGCTTGCCATAGAACCTATGGTCAGCGCAGGCTCCTACGAAGTCAAGGAGCTTCGTGACGGCTGGACCGTCGTCACGGCAGACGGCTCGCTTACGGCTCATTACGAGCATTCGGTGGCACTCACCCAGGATGGCATCGTATATTTGACGAGAGTGGACGAAACGCTGTGATAAGACGCGGCAGTTATGTCATATCCTTAAAGGGACATGACACGGGAAGGATATATCTCGTAACCGAGCTTGACGGGGCAAACGCCTATGTGAGCGACGGACGTGAGCATAAGATCGCCCGACCGAAACGAAAAAACATTAAGCATATATTTCCGATCCTTGAAGATGAGGTGACAGACCCGACGGGACTTACCGACGGAGTGCTCCGTAAGCTTTTAAAGGAAAAAGGAAATATCTATGACAGTATCGTAAATTGAAGAGGAGGGATTCTTCTGCCTAAGGATGATGTAGTAGAGTTCGAGGGTGTCGTTCTTGAGTCACTGCCTAACGCACACTTCAAGGTTCAGCTCCCTAACGGACACATCGTAACAGCCCACATTTCGGGCAAACTCAGAATGAACTATATATGGATATTGCCGGGAGATAAGGTAACCGTTGAGGTTTCCGTCTACGACCTGACGAAGGGTCGAATCACCTGGCGTGCTAAATAAGAAAGGAATGGTAACAAAATGAAGGTTAAGCCATCCGTTAAAAAGATTTGCGAAAAGTGCAAAATCATCAAGCGCAAGGGACGCATAATGGTAATTTGCGAAAATCCCAAGCACAAACAGAGACAGGGTTAATAGAAAGGGGAAAATCACATGGCTCGTATAGCAGGCGTTGATATTCCGAACGCAAAACGCGTTGAAATCGCTCTGACCTATATTTACGGCATCGGAAGAACCTCTGCCAAGAAGATCCTCGAGGTAACCGGAATCAACCCCGATACCCGCGCAAAGGACCTTACCGAGGAAGAGATCGCAAAGCTCCGTGAAGAGATCGAAAACCACTACCACGTAGAGGGTGATCTCCGCCGTGAAGTTGGTCTTGACATCAAGAGAATGGTCGAGATAAATTGCTACCGCGGCATCCGTCACAGAAAGGGTCTCCCCGTAAGAGGTCAGAGAACCAAGACTAATGCCAGAACCCGCAAAGGTCCCGCAAAGACCATCGCTAACAAGAAGAAGTAAAGGGGTGAACTAAATGGCAGCACAGAATTCGGCCAAGAAGGTCGTAAGAAAGCGCCGTGAGCGCAAAAACGTTGAAAAAGGTCAGGTTCATATCCAGGCAACTTTCAACAACACAATCGTAACCGTAACCGATATGGCGGGTAACGCCATCTCCTGGGCTTCCGCCGGAGAACTTGGCTTCAAGGGCTCGAGAAAGTCTACTCCCTTTGCCGCTCAGAGCGCATCTGAGACCGCGGCAAAGATCGCAGTTGACCACGGCATGAAGAGCGTAGAAGTTTACGTTAAGGGACCCGGATCGGGAAGAGAATCCGCTATCCGTGCGCTTCAGACAGCAGGACTCAACGTTGAGATGATCAAGGACGTAACTCCTATTCCTCACAACGGTTGCCGTCCCCCCAAGCGCAGAAGAGTCTGATGGCTCACATTAAGTAAGCAGGAGGAAAAAACAGTATGGCAAGATATACAGGCTCTGTGTGCAAGCTTTGCCGCAGAGAAGGCACTAAGCTTTTCCTTAAGGGCGACCGTTGCCTTTCCGGCAAGTGCGCAATAGAGAAGCATCCTTCCGTTCCCGGCCAGCACGGTAATGGCAGAAAGAACGTAAAGGAATACGGAGTACAGTTCCGCGAAAAGCAGAAGGCAAAGAGATACTACGGCGTTCTCGAGAACCAGTTCAAGGGTTACTTTGAGAAGGCAGAAAAGACCGAAGGTGTTGCAGGTGAAAACCTTCTCAACCTTCTTGAAAGACGTTTCGATAACGTTATCTACAGAATCGGTCTTGCAAACAGCCGTAAGGAAGCTCGTCAGCTCGTAACTCACGGTCATTTCCGTCTCAACGGTAAGAAGGTAAACATTCCTTCTCTCATCGTTCGTGCAGGTGACGTAATTACTCTTCGTGAGGAGAGCCGTTCTTCTGAAAAGTTCAAGGCACTCATCGAGTCCCTCGATTCTCACATCACTCCTAAGTGGATCGAGCTTGATAAGGGACAGGTAGTCGCTAAGGTCGCAGCTCTCCCTCAGAGAGACGACGTAGACTTCCCCTTCGAAGAGCACCTCATCGTCGAGCTTTATTCCAAGAACTAAACCCGATAGCCGTATATGCGGCATCGGGGTTCAGCTCGGCTGCATAACGGTACTGATTTGTTTCAATAAATAAATACAGGAAGGGGTACATTTTAAATGATAGAAATAGAAAAGCCTAATATTGCTACCGTCGATCTCAGCGAGGACGGAAAGAGCGGTAAGTTCGTTGTTGAACCTCTTGAAAGAGGCTACGGTACGACCCTCGGTAACTCGCTCCGCAGAGTACTTCTCAGCTCTCTGCCCGGCGTAGCAGTAACAAGCATCAAGATCGATGGAGTTCTTCATGAGATCTCTACTGCTGCAGGCGTAAAGGAAGACGTTCCGAACATTGTTCTTAACGTCAAAGGTATCACCGCAAAGCTCTTCAGCGATACCCCCAAGACCGCTGTCATTGACGTGACCGGCCCTTGCACGGTAACTGCAGGCGATATCAAGGCAGACGCAGACCTCGAGATCCTCAATCCCGAGCATCATATCGCAACCGTAAGCGACGGCGCACGCTTCTATATGGAGCTCACCTTCAGCCACGGCCGCGGATACGTATCTCAGGAGAAGAATAAACTCAATAACCAGCCGGCGATTGGCGTTATATACACGGACAGTATCTATACACCCGTTTATAATGTAAGCTACACGGTCGAGAATACCCGTGTCGGTTCCAACACCGACTACGATAAGCTAACGCTTAACGTACTTACTAACGGCACTATCTCGGCAAAGGAAGCTATATCGCTCGCCGCCAAGATACTCAACGAGCATCTCAACTTGTTCGTAAACCTTTCGGACGAGGCACAGAAGATCGACGTACTTGTCGAAAGACCCGAAACTGTCAAGGAAAAGGTCCTTGAGATGACCATTGAGGAGCTTGACATGTCTGTTCGTTCCTTCAACTGTCTGAAGAGAGCAGGCATTGATACGGTTGAAGATCTTACAAACAAGACCGAAGAGGATATGATCAAGGTCAGAAACCTTGGTAAGAAGTCTCTTGAAGAAGTAATTCAGAAGCTTCACTCTCTCGGACTTGATCTTAAGAAGGAAGTTGACTGATAAGTCAGCTTCACCGCATAACGATTAATGGAGGTATGGAATAATGCCAGGAACAAGAAAGCTCGGCAGAACTACCGCTAACCGTATGGCAATGCTCCGCGGTATGGTAACGCTTCTGCTTGAGACCGGTAAGGTTGATACTACCCTTACCAGAGCGAAGGAAGTTCGCGCTCTTGCCGAGAAGATGATCACTCTCGGAAAGAAGAATACACTTGCAACCCGCCGTCAGGCACTTGCATTCATCACCAAGGAAGACGTAGTTAAGAAGGTCTTTGACCAGATCGCTCCCGAGAATGCAAACCGTAACGGTGGTTACACGGCAATCTACAAGCTCGGTCCCCGTCGCGGCGACGGAGCTGAGATGGCTCGTATAGTTCTTCTCAGCGAGGTAGAGAAGAAGGCAGCTGAGGAAAAGGCTTCTAAGAAGTCCAAGAAGGCTGCAAAGAAGGTTGAGGCTCCCGTAGAGGCAGTAGCAGAGGAAGCAGTAGAAGCTCCCGCTGAAGAGACTGCTACCGAGGAAGCAGCAGAGGCCTAAAACAGTTAAAAACTCCGAAAGCATCGCTTTCGGAGTTTTTTATGTTGTTTTAACGCGTAAAATGTGATAGAATATATCTATCAATGATTGGAGGATATTATGGGAATCGAAATCTTCAAGAGCAGACGAAGCATAAAAAGCTATAAAAAGGAGCAGATAAAGAAAGAGGAGCTTAATCTGATCCTTGAAGCGGGAACCTACGCGCCGACGGGAATGAACCGTCAAAGCCCGCTCATTGTTGCCTTTACAGACGAAAAGACAGTTCGTGAAATGGCGAAAGAGAACGCAAAAATTATGGGCAAGGAGGGGATAGACCCCTTTTACGGCGCACCGACTGTCGTTGTTGTGTTTGCAGACAGCGAGGTGAATACGGGAATGGAGGACGCCTGCCTTGTGCTCGGCAATATGCTTAACGCCGCGCACGCTATTGGCGTTGGTTCATGCTGGATACACAGAGCGAGGGAGGTCTTTGAAAGTCCTTACGGAATCGCGCTCAAAAAGAAGCTCGGAATTGATGATAAATACGTTGCGGTTGGAAACTGTATCCTCGGTTATCCCGAAATTATTCCCGATGTTCGTCCGCGCAAGGACGGATATATTATTAAGGCGTAATTATCACCAAATAAATGCTGTTAATATAGTGTAAAATTGACACTTATTCATCTTGCTCAAAGGGATAAAATGGAGTATAATTTAACCTCGGTGGGCTTTGCCCGCGATAAAACATAAAGGTGAAATAAATGTATACACTTCTACCGCTCTCGCTTGCGCTCTTTGCAGGACTTATGCTTTCGAGAGTAACAAAAAAATTCAATCTTCCCGCGGTAACCGCATATTTGGTAGCGGGAATAATCATCGGACCGTTCTGCATAGGAGCGCTTGATATTCCGGGACTTGGCTTCAATTCACTTAATCAGGTGCATAGCTTCAATCTCCTTTCCGAGGTCGCGCTTGGCTTTATCGCATTTACGATGGGAAACGAGTTCCGTCTCGACGCGCTCAAAAAAATAGGCAAAAAAGCCGTAATAATCGCGGTTTTCCAGGCAATCGTCGCGACGGTATTCGTCGACCTTGCCCTTTACGGCGTACATCGTCTCATGCCCGATAAGCTTCCGCTTTCCGCAGTGCTGACGCTTGGCGCGATCGCAACCGCAACCGCACCCGCCGCGACACTTATGGTCGTAAAGCAGTATAAGGCAGAGGGACCGCTTACGAAGATGCTGCTTCCCGTCGTCGCACTCGACGATATGGTCGGACTCGTCGTTTTCGCTATATCGTTCGGCATTGCGAAGTCTCTTGAGCTTCATCATCTTGACGTTGCATCAATAGTTATAGACCCGATACTTGAAGTCGTTTGCTCACTTCTTCTCGGAGCGGTAGTCGGCTGGGCATTCCATTTTATCGAACAGTTCTTCCATTCCCGCTCAAAGAGAATGAGTATCTCGGTAATGTTCGTCTTCCTTGCAGTTGCACTTTCGCAGCTCGAATTTGACCTCGGCGCAAACATAAAGCTCGTGTTCTCGCCGCTTCTCGTTTGTATGGCGATGGGAACGGTCTTCTGCAACCTCTGTGATTTCTCGGAGGAGCTTATGGACCGTATCGACCGTTGGACGGGACCGCTTATGGTTCTATTCTTCGTCCTCAGCGGCTGTGACCTTGACTTTAAGGTATTCGCCGACTGGGCAATAATCGTCGTCGGTGTCGTTTACATTATCTTCCGTTCGCTCGGTAAGATCTACGGAGCAAAGCTTTCGGCAAAAATGACAAAATGCGATCCCACAATACAGAAGTATCTCGGAATCACGCTTCTGCCGCAGGCAGGCGTTTCGCTCGGAATGTCGCTTACCGCAATGGCACTTCCGATTGCAGGACCGATTATCCGTAACGTCGCGCTCTTTGCAGTGCTCGTATACGAGCTTGTCGGCCCGCTTCTTACGAGAATCGCTCTCGAGAAGGCAGGCGAAATTAAGGAAAGACCGCTTACCGAACGCGAGATCGCGCATATCAATAAGAAAAACCAAAAGAAAAACCAAGAAAAAACTGCCGTTTAACGGCAGTTTTTTATTCATATAATGCGTATAATTATAAAAAGTTCGCAATTTTCATTCAGTTTAATAATAAAAAACGAATAAACGATAGAATATTCCTCGAAATATTAAGATTTATCTGTATTTTTGCCTGTTTATGTCAAAAAAACGATTTCGATTACAAAGACAAAACTATTTACAAGACCGCTTCATAATGATATACTTGGCTAAACGAATTTCGGAGGGCGGAAAATGGATACTACTATGGAGCTTGTGATGGTAAACGTGGCAGAGGAGGACGGAGTTGTCATAAGGTATTTTCTTTATGAGGATACTGTGGAAAACCGTCCGTCATTTTCCATTGAATGTCGGTGCGGAAATGAAAGCACTTTTTTACCCGACGTGACGTCGCTATCCCATCGCGCAAGGGAAATATTTGAGCTTTTTGTCCGCTCAAAGGTAACGCCGATGTCTGCACACGACGCGATAGAAGAGATATTATCTTAAAAAGCCCGTACGGGCTTTTTTCATTTATTAAGAATATGTTACCATTTTGTAATAAATAAAGCCGTTTTATAGACTTTTAGCGCATAAAGAGTTATAATATTATATTATATATCGTTAACGGAGGCAAAATGTTCGGATATGTAACGCCGCTTGAAGGCGAGCTTAAAGTAAAAGAACAGCTTTTTTACAAAAGTGCATATTGCGGACTCTGCAAGACGATGGGAAAGCGTGTCTGCAACGAATCAAGGCTGACCCTCAGCTACGATATTGTGTTCCTTGCCCTCGTCCGTTTTCTTCTGACTGAGGAGAGGCTTGAATTTGTCAAGGGTAAATGCGCTGTATCGCCGTTCAAGAAAAAGGCGATCATGAATAGCAACCCGACCCTTGAATATTCGGCGGCGGTCGGTGCGCTTTTGGCGTATCACAATATCGCAGACGACGTCAAGGATAATAAGGGAATAAAGAAGCTTTTATCCCGTTTTCTGCTTTTTTCGGCAAAAAGAATGAAAAAGAAAGCGGCACTGCCCGACCTTGACGGTTTTATCAAAAATAAGCTCGACGAGCTTGATAAGCTCGAAAAGTCGGACGAGGTGACCCTCGATTCCGCGGCGCAGATATTCGGCGAGCTTCTATCCGAAATTTTCGCAAACGGTCTTGACGGTGAAAAGAAGCTTATCGCATCGGAGATCGGACTGCATATCGGCAGATGGATATACATAGCCGATGCCGCAGACGATTTTGAAAAGGATAAAAAACGCGGCGAGTTTAATCCGCTCGCCGAGCTTGCTCCCGAAAGAATAAAAACGTCCCTGACCCTCGAGCTTGAGGGTGTATCCCGCGCCATCGAGCTTATAAGCCCGTACGATGACGGGATAATGAGTATAGTCAGAAATATAATATACCTCGGACTTCCGTCACGAGCTGAAAAAATAGTAAAGGAAGAAGTATAATGACCGATCCTTATAAGGTGCTTGGCGTTTCGCGTGACGCCACAGACGAAGAAATTAAAAAGGCGTACAGAGAGCTTGCGCGTAAGTATCACCCCGATAATTACGCAGGCAGTCCGCTAGCTGATCTCGCAAGCGAGAAGATGAAGGAAATAAATACCGCATACGACGAGATACAAAAGATCCGCGCTTCCGCTCAGAGCGGACAGACGGGAGACGGCTACGGAAGCTACGGCTCGTACAGTACCTATAACGGCGATAATGCCGCGGATTTCAAGAAAATCCGCGAGTACATAAATATCGGCCGCTATTCCGATGCCGATCTGCTTCTAAATTCGATGCCCGTCGGCGCGCGAAACGCAGAATGGAATTTCCTCAAGGGCTGTGTGCTTGCACAGAAAAACTGGTTCTACGATGCACAGAAGTATTTTGAGACCGCATGCTATATGGACCCGAATAATATCGAGTACCGCAACGCCCTCAACAGTATAAGAGCGCGTGCTCAGTCCTACGGCGGCGGTTACCGCACGTCGGGAGGCGGCGGACTTTCCGCTTGCGATATGTGTCAGGGACTTATATGTGCCGATTGTTGCTGCGAATGCTGCGGCGGTGACCTTATACGTTGCTGTTAATATGAAGAGAAATCACTTAAAGGCAAGCACGAAAATGCTCGCTGTATCAGCGGTGCTTTCGGCACTTGGCGTCATCGTGATGCTTCTCGGAACGGTAATATCGGTCCTCGATCTTACTATGGTCGCGATAGCATCAATATTCGTTTTCTTCGCGATAATCGAAATGGGTAAGCCGTATCACTACCTGATATATATAACGACCTCGGTGCTTGCGATACTGCTCCTTCCCGATAAGTTTTCCGCCGTGCTTTACCTTGTGTTCGGGGGAATCTATCCGATGCTGAAGCGGGTATTTGAGAAGCTTCCGACAGCGGTATCGTGGATACTTAAAGCTGTGTATTTCAATCTGGTTCTCATATCAACCGTCCTCGGTGCAAAGTACCTGTTCGGTGTAGATGAGGAGGAATTGACACTCATGCTCTTCGCCGTCGGCAACGTCGCGTTTTTCATGTACGATATAGCGATGACTAAGCTGATAACCTATTATCTGCTCGGTCTAAGAAAGAAATTCCGAATCGAGAAGTATTTTAAGAAATAACCGATTTTAACGCTTTTGTCATTGACAAAAGCGTTAAAAAATAGTACAATAAATGTATATATACTTTTCTATTATGAAAGTGTGAAAACGATGATAAAAAGCATGACTGCCTTCGGCAGAGCTACGGGCACAGGCGAGGGTAAAAACTATGTGTGCGAGATAAAATCGGTAAATAACCGTTATCTCGATACCTACGTTAAGCTTCCGCGCGCCTACGGCTTTTTCGAGGAAAAAATAATATCGTATATCAAGGAAAGCGGAATAACGAGAGGCAAGGTCGAGGTAAACGTATTCGTTGAGGTTACCGAAAGCGTCGGTACGACGGTAGAGCTTGATACCGCTTACGCCGAGGGCTATATAGCGGCGCTCAAAAAGCTTCGCGACGAGTTCTCGCTCAGCGACGATATATCGACGATGAGCGTTGCCGCAAACCGCGACATTTTCCTTATCAAAAAGCCCGAGGAAGACGAGGAGCGCGACTGGAACGAGTTCCTTCCGACCCTTGAAGCGGCGCTTAACGCCTTCAACGCAGCAAGAGAGCGCGAGGGCGCAAATCTCCGCACAGACCTGCTGGCGAAAAAGGAAAACCTCGTAGTAATGGCAAACAAGATCGCAGAGCTGTCTAAAACGCAGGTAGAAGGTTACCGCGACCGCCTTGAGAGCCGTCTGCGCCAGCATATAGCCGAAATGGACTTCGAGTTCGACTCCCAGAGGATCCTCACCGAGTGCGCGATATTCGCGGACAAGGTCGCAGTCGACGAGGAGCTTGTGCGCCTTGGCAGTCACTTTGCCGCATTCGACGAGGCAATGAACAGCGACGGTCCCGTCGGACGCCGCCTTGACTTCCTGCTTCAGGAAATGAACAGAGAAGTTAATACGACAGGCTCAAAGTGTAACGACAGCGCGATAACCGCGCTCGTGGTCGATGCAAAGTGCGAGCTTGAAAAGATCAGAGAACAGATACAGAATCTTGAATAAGGGAGTAGCGGTATGAGATTTATCAGTATTGGCTTCGGAAATATGGTTTCCGCCGGCAGAGTAGTGTCTCTTGTCAGCCCCGATTCAGCCCCGATGAAGCGCTTGATCCAGGACGCGCGCGACGAAGGAAGAATTATCGACGCGACCTGCGGAAGACGTACGAGATCGGTCATCATTACCGATTCCGACCACGTTATTCTCTCGGCAATTCAGGCAGAAACGATCTGTAACCGTCTTAACGGTGAAAGTGCCGACGAGGGCGACGACGAATAAGGGTGGAACTGAGATGACGACACTTAAAACACCAAAAGGAATACTGCTTATCGTCTCGGGCGCGGCAGGAACGGGCAAGGGAACCGTAAACGGAATGTTGCTCCGCGACTATCCGAACTTCGCGTTCTCGGTATCTGCAACGACGCGCGCACCGCGGCCCGGTGAAATTGACGGCAGGGAATATCATTTCCTTACCCGCGAGCAGTTCGAGGAGCAGATAAAAAACGACGGTGTTATCGAATACACCGAGTATTGCGGTAATTACTACGGAACGCTGAAAAGCGAGCTACGCAAGCTCGACGAAGGCAAAAACCTCATTCTTGAAATCGAGACCGACGGTGCGATGAACGTAAAGCGCCTCTTTCCCGACAGCGTAGCGGTGTTCATTCTTCCGCCCGACTACGATACGCTTAAAAGCCGCCTCGTAAACCGCGGAACGAACACTCCCGAGGATATTGAAAGACGAATGAAGCGCGCTCTTGAAGAGTTTGCACTTGTCAAGGATTACGACTACGTCGTAGTAAACGAGGACGGCAAGGCAGACGAAGCGGCGCAGGCAATATACGACATCGTTATCGGTGAACAGCATAAGGTCAGCCGAAGCGAAGGCGCAATTGAGAAGATATTTTTTGAAAACAAGTAAAGGATAAACGACTATGAATAACATGATAACCCCCTCTCTCGACTCTCTTACTCAGAATAATAAGTATAACCGTTATACTCTCGTTATCGCGGTTGCAAAGTGCGCAAGAAAGGTGACCGACGAGTACGTGGCACAGAGAGAAGAAGCTGAAAGAATGCTCGCAAACAAGGAGACCGATAAGTCCCTCTCCGCCCTCATCAAGAAGGATTACCGCGATGAGAAGGCGGTAAGAATCGGTATCAACCGTCTCTATAACGGCGAATACATTATCGACGATTCTTCGATTCAGTAATAGTTTTACATTTTACTCCAAGGAGAAAAAACAGTGAATAATTCGGTTGCTCGGGTATATCTGCTTGACGCGCCGTATCACATTGATAAGCTATACGATTATTACGTTCCCGAGGAACTTCGTTCAGTCCTTACGGTCGGCTCGTTCGTTGCCGTTCCGTTCGGAGGCGGGAACAAGAAACAGCTCGCTCTAATCGGCGGGCTGTCGGATGCTTCCGATTATACGTCGCTAAAGCCGATCATTGCCCCCGTTTGTCAAAGTATCACGCTTGACAGCGAAATGCTCGGTCTTTGTATGTATATGAAGGAGCATTTTTTGTGTACTGTGGGCGACGCGGTAAAGGCGATACTGCCGTCAAACGCGCTCACGAAGGTAAAGGAATATTATACCGTAACCGAAAAGGGAAAAACCGAGGTCGATACGCTTCCGCCCTCAAGCGCGGCGGTGCTTCGCTATATTGAAGCACGAACGCGAGTGAGTGAGGAGACCGTAGTAAGAGACTGCGGAGAAAGCGCGTCAGCGATCCTTCTTCGCCTCAAAAAAAGCGGAATGATAGAAGCCGAGGCGGAATTTTCCGACAGCAAGGGTGTAATTTCCGAAACCGTTTCAATAAGTGACGAATATGCCGAGATGGAGCTTGATAAGCTTCTTTCGCTCGTCCGCGGAAGCAAGCAGAAGGAAGCGCTTTCGGCAATATCGGTAAGCGGCAGCTGTAATATGAACGAGCTTCGCGACCGATACGAAATAAACAGAGCGATTCTCAAGCCCCTTGAAGCAAAGGGAATAATAAATATATCGTCCTTCGACGTCTTCCGCGACCCGTACAGAGGCAAGAAGCTCCCCCCCGATAAGGTGTATAACCTGTCGGAAAGCCAAACGGAGGCAAGGGATAAGATAACCTCGCTCACCGATAGCGGTGAGCCGAAGGCGGCGCTTCTTTACGGAGTAACGGGAAGCGGAAAAACGGGCGTTATACGCTCGGTTATGGACCACGTTATAAGCAAGGGCAAATCGGTAATACTTCTCGTCCCCGAAATTGCGCTGACCCCCCAAACCGTCGCAATATTCCGCGCGCATTACGGCGATAGGACCGTCGTTATACATTCAGGTCTGTCCAAGGGCGAAAGATACGATGCGTGGCGAAAAATCTCGCAGGGCGAGGCAGACGTCTGCATCGGAACGAGATCGGCAATATTTGCGCCGTTTAAAAATTTAGGACTCATCGTCATCGACGAGGAGCACGAGCATACCTATAAATCGGATATGGACCCGAAGTACCACGCAAGAGATATAGCGCGCTATCGCTGTGCAAAGCAGAATGCGGTAATGCTTCTTTCGAGCGCGACGCCGTCTCTCGAAAGCTATCTGAAGGCGAAGGAGGGTAAATATACCTTAGTTACTCTTCCCGAAAGATACGGAAAAAGCGTTCTTCCCGAAACGGTAATAACCGATATGCGTAAGGACGCAAGAAACGGATATACTTCTCCTATCGGCAGTGAGCTTCGTCAGCGTCTATCCGAGGTGCTTGCAAAAAAAGAGCAAGCGATACTCTTTATAAATCAGAGAGGGTATAATAGATTCCTTTCCTGTCCGCTTTGCGGTCACGTTCTGACCTGCGAGCATTGCAGTGTATCTTATACCTACCATACGACGACTTATGGAAGAGGTTACCTCTACTGCCACTACTGCGGAAGCAAGGAGTTTGCACCGAGCAAATGTCCGCAGTGCGGAAACGAGGTGCTTCGCCATATCGGCTACGGCACGCAGATGGTCGAGGATGAGCTGAATAAGCTGTTCCCGTCGGCGCGGATCACGCGTATGGACGCCGACACGACCTCGACGAAATTCTCCTACGAAAACCTGCTCGGATCATTCAGAGACGGCGAGAGCGATATACTTATCGGCACGCAGATGGTAACTAAGGGACACGATTTCCCGAACGTCACCCTCGTCGGAGTAATAAACGCCGATTCGTCGCTTTACCTGAACGATTACAAGGCAAACGAGCGCACGTTCTCACTTCTCACGCAGGTAATAGGCCGCGCAGGACGGTCGGACCGTAAGGGCTGTGCAATGGTGCAGACGAGTAACCCGGAGCACCCGATACTGCGTATCTCGGCAGACCAGGACTACGAGAAAATGTACGAAAACGAGATCGCGCTGCGATCCTCGCTCGTGTTCCCGCCGTACTGCGATATGGTGCTGTTTACGTTCGGCTCGGCGTCCGAG
>JAZNTT010000014.1:0-2637 GCA_045591885.1 Eubacteriales bacterium
GCGTATTTGCCGGTGTCGCTTCTACTTGAAGGCAAGATACCCTTTGCATATATTTGCGACGTTGCGCGCGGTCCGCTTTCAAAGGCGGAGGAGACCGTTAAAGCTTTCGGCGTCGGCGGAAAGTGCCGTCTGTGCCTTTCCAACGGAATGAAGAGCGTCGACGTTATTCCGCCCTGCGATATAAGTATCGCGGGAATGGGCGGAGAGCTTATCGCGTCGATAATCGACGCTTGCCCCGACGTGAGAAATCCCGACGTTCGCCTCGTTCTTCAGCCGATGACAAAGGGCGAGGAGCTTCGCAGGTATTTATGCGAAAACGGATTTGAGATCCTATATGAAAATACCGTTTTTGAGGGCAAATATTACACTGTGATTTCCTGCAGATATACGGGAAATAAATACGAGCTTACACCGTCCGAGCTTTTGCTCGGAAAGACGGGAATAAGAAATGAAAACGGCGAGTTTTTCGCCTTGGCAAAGAACAAGCTCGACGTTCTTAATTCCATTTACGACGGCAAGAAGCGCGGCGGCGCTGAATGCTCGCATGAAGAAGAGCTTATAAAAGATATTACCGAAATAATTAACGGAGAAAAAAGATGACTGTTACCGAGCTTTACCGCGTTCTTGAAAATTTAATACCGCGCGAGCTTTCCTGCTCCTGGGATAACGACGGAATTATGTGTTTGCCGAACGGAGATAAGGAAGTAAAGAAGGTGCTTTTGTCGCTTGATGCGACGTCGG
The DNA here is from genome assembly GCA_045591885.1 of Eubacteriales bacterium. Classification (GTDB taxonomy): domain Bacteria; phylum Bacillota; class Clostridia; order Oscillospirales; family CAG-272; genus Colimorpha_A. Next base: position 742 of record JAZNTT010000014.1, read on the forward strand.
GCGCCGTAGAATACGCGGCGGAGAACGGCTTTAACGCTATCGTGACGCATCATCCCCTTATTTTCCGTCCGATAAAGACCGTTTCGGATAACAGGTTTATGACCGCAATAAAGAACGATATATCGGTTTTCTCATTCCATACGCGCCTTGACGCCGTTGACGGCGGAGTCAATACTGCACTTGCCGAGTTCCTTGGCTTGACCGATACAGAGCGCTTCGGTGATGATGGGCTTGGAGTTATCGGTAACGTTTCACCTATGACTGACCGTGAGTTTGTCACTATGGCAAAGGAAAAGCTTGGTGCAACGAAGGCAGACGCTGTGCTTTTTGATAAGATAGTTACGCGCGTTGCGGTTGTCGGCGGTGACGGTGAGCATTATATCCCATACGCGCACACGGCGGGCGCCGATCTTTACATAAGCGGACGGCTCAGCTATAATGATATGACTGATGCTCATGCATACGGAATGAGCATGGCGGCGCTCGGACATTTTGAGACTGAAAATCCCGTGCTTGACAAGCTTGAAAAGATGATAAAGGACGCTGATCCTAAGATCGTGACAGAGATATTTAACTGCAACGTAATAGAAACCCTGTGAGGCTAAAATGAGAAAGACAAAAATAATCTGTACGCTCGGACCTGCATCCGAGACTGAAGAAGTAATTAGAGAGCTGATACTTTCGGGAATGGACGTCGCGAGAATTAACTTCTCGCATGGCGAGCACCATGAACACAAGAAAAAGGTAGATATTATCAAGAAGCTCCGCAAGGAGCTCGGAACGTATACGGCGCTTTTGCTCGACACGAAGGGGCCGGAGGTGCGCCTTAAGAAGTTCAAGGACGGAAGCGCGATCCTCAAAACGGGCCACAGCTTCATTCTTTACCTGAGCGACCGCGAGGGCGACGAGAATGGCGTAAGTATAACCTATACGGGACTTTGGCGAGACGTTACGGTCGGAAGCCGAATCCTCGTTGACGACGGACTTATTGAGCTTCGCGTTGATAACGTGAACGAAACAGAGATAAAGACAACTGTTCTTAACGGCGGCAAGCTCTCCGATAAAAAGGGCATAAACGTCCCCGGTATCAAGCTTTCGATGCCTTTCCTTTCCGAAAAGGACAAGGAAGACATTGCTTTCGGTGTTCGTGAGGGCTTTGACTTCATCGCCGCGTCCTTTACGCAGAGCGCGGAGGACATCAGAACGATGCGCGAGGAGCTTGACCGTCTCGGTTGCAGCGATATAAGAATTATTGCGAAGATCGAGAACAGCGCGGGCGTTGAAAATATCGACGAGATACTTAATGAGGCTGACGGTATCATGGTCGCGAGAGGCGACCTCGGTGCTGAGGTGCCGATGGAAAACATTCCGATTCTTCAGAAGCAGCTTATCTCGAAGTGCTACAATGCGGGCAAGCAGGTCATAACCGCGACGCAGATGCTCGAAAGTATGACGCAGAATCCGCGCCCGACGCGTGCGGAGATAACCGACGTTGCTAACGCTATTTACGACGGCACGTCGGCGACGATGCTTTCTGGCGAGACCGCTATGGGTAAATATCCCGTTGAGGCGGTAAAGCGTATGGCGAAGATAGCTATGCGTACCGAGAGCGACATTGACTATAAAAAGAGATTCTTCGATAACCGCTTCGGCGGATTTACTAACGTAACAGATGCGATTTCTCACGCTACCTGTACGACCGCGCACGACCTTGGCGCAAAGACGATAATCACGGTTACGACCTCGGGATATACCGCGCGTCTGCTTTCGCGCTTCCGTCCGCAGACCGATATTATCGCCTGCTCGCCGTCCTATAAAGCTTGCCGACACATGAATATGTCGTGGGGCGTTATTCCGCTTCACGTTGATAAGGTTGCGGAAAGCTCGGAGGAGCTT
>JAZNTT010000015.1:0-12926 GCA_045591885.1 Eubacteriales bacterium
CGTATTCTCTATTTCCGGCCGTGGTACTGTTGCTACCGGTCGTGTTGAGAGAGGTACTGTTAAGGTTGGTGACGTTGTTGAAATCGTTGGTCTTTCCGATGAGAAGAAGAACACCACCGTTACCGGTGTCGAGATGTTCCACAAGCTCATGGATCAGGCTGAAGCAGGCGACAACATCGGTGCTCTTCTCCGTGGCGTAGCTAAGAACGAGATCGAAAGAGGTCAGGTTCTCTGCAAGCCCGGTACCGTTCAGCCCCACACCAAGTTCTCCGGTAACGTATACGTTCTTACCGAGAAGGAAGGCGGACGTTCCAAGCCCTTCTTCCCCGGCTACCGTCCTCAGTTCTACTTCAGAACTACCGACGTTACCGGTACTATCGGCCTTCCCGCTGACGTTGAGATGTGCCGCCCCGGCGATAACGTTGTTATGAACGTTGAGCTCATCACTCCTATCGCTATCGAAAAGGGTCTTCGTTTCGCTATCCGTGAGGGTGGTAGAACTGTTGGTTCCGGTGTCGTTACCGAGATCAACGCTTAATTATAACTAACATTTAATTAAGTCCCTTAAAAGCCCCAAACGCCCTTAAGGGTGTTTGGGGCTTGCTTTTTAATTCGGTTTTCTTCTCACCTTTCTTGCTTGCCCAAGAAAGGTGACCAAAGAACGGCACCAAGGAGACAACCGATAAAAATGCGTACGCATTTTTATACGTTTTCTCCTTTGGAAACCTCTTTCGGCTTGCTGTAAGCCGAAACATTTCTTGACAAAGACATTGGCGTCCGAGAATTTTCGTGTATCACAACAAACTTTTCAAATCTCCTTTTAACAAAAGGGGATTCCAAAGGGGAAAACGTGTGCGGAATTTTGCAAATGCAAAATTCAAACGGTTTGCCCCTTGGCGTGTTTCTTTGCGAGCGTTTCTTTTCACGAGAAAAGAAATGCGAAAAAAATCTTTTTGGGGCGTGGTGAGATTCCACACCGGCGGTGACAGTCCGCGAACACTTATGTGCCGAATGGGTGAAATTCCCATACCGACGGTATAGTCCGGATGAGAAAAGAGAGCTGTGCTTTGCGTCCCCTTTTGTCGACGCGAAGCTTTTTCTTTTCGCAAGAAAGGATAACATATTATGAAAAACAATAAGAGATCAAACAAGATAATTCCGACCAAAAAGCTCGTTTCGCTTGCGCTTTTCACGGGGCTGGCGTTTATTTTCAGCTTCTGGTCGTTCCCTATATTCCCCGCCGCGCCGTTTTTGAAGCTTGACTTCGGAAACGTGTTTATAATGCTTGCAGGATTTCTGTTCGGGCCAATTGAGGCGATAGCAGTGACGCTCCTAAAGGAGCTTTTGGCGCTTACGAACAGCACGAGCGGCGGCGTCGGTGAAATCGCGAACTTCCTTATGACAAGCTCGTTTGTAATTCTTCCGTCGATCCTTTATAAGTGCCGAAAGGGATTAAAGACCGTTGTGTTCTCCCTACTCGGCGCTTGCATTATCGGCACAGCAACCGCTGCAATCGTAAACAGATTCATCACATTCCCGCTATACATGGGTCCTGCCGCGACAGGTGTTTTTAACTCGGTTTTTTGGTACGTCATCGGATTCAACATTTTGAAAACCGTGTCGATCAGCATTTTAACCGTGCTTCTCTACAAGAGGCTGTCAAGATTTTTGACTGAGTTTGGAGCGAAATGATAATTATAAAATCCTGCCTTTCGGCAGGATTTTTATTTTATCTCGTATGTTAGATTTATGTGATCAAACGTGAGCGAAATGCTCTCGTTTTCGAGCGAGCGCGTGACGGTGACGGTGTCGCCGTCAAGGGTGATTGAAAGTGCACCTTTTTGAAGGGCTGGGGTCGTATTGCGCAGCGATGCAAGGAATTTATAATGCTCGGTCAATGTTTCCGCGTTTTCGGTCGGGCAGAAATAGCCGCGGTTATAGGGGTCGCTTCCGCCCGTCATTCCGACCTCGTCACCGTAGTATATACTCGGCATTCCGGGCAGGAAGAACTGAACTGCCGACGCGAGCTTAAGCGCCTTTACGGTATCGGATATTTCCCTGCCAAGCTCGGCGAGAATTCGAGTTGTATCGTGGCTTGAAAGGAAGGTCATTGAGCAGTTGAGCGCGTCGAACGGGTAGTTTTCATAAATACGCTCGATTATCGAGCGGAATTCGATCGGACAGATGCGTCCGCAAAGCAGATTGATTATTGCATCGCGGAACGGGTAATTCATTACCCCGTCAAGCTCGCCGCCGCTGAAATACTTGCGGCGCACGTCGTATGAGATCTTATTCGACGCGTCCTCCCAGACCTCGCCGATGACGATCGCGTTCGGATCTATCTCCTTTACGCGCTTACGCAGAAGCGCGATGAATTCGTCGGGAAGCTCGTCCGCAACATCAAGACGGAAGCCGTCAGCCCCAAGACGTAGCCAATGTGCTACAACGCTGTCCTCGTTTCTGATTATAAGATCAAGGAAGCCGTCACACATTTCGTTCACGCACGGAAGCGTGTCGATATCCCACCACGAGGTGTATTCGTCGGGATAATTTTTAAAGTCAAACCACGAGCGATATAGCGAATCGGGGTCGCTCACCGCACCGCCGCCGAAAACGCCCTCGCGGTCAAAATATTTACTATCACTTCCAACGTGCGAGAAAACGCCGTCGAGAATTATTTTGATTCCCTGCTCCTTTGCCGAACTGCAAAGCGAGACGAAGTCGTCCTCCGTACCGAGCATAGGGTCGATACGCATATAGTCTGCGGTGTCGTAGCGGTGATTCGAGAACGCCATAAATATCGGATTGAGATAGATGACGCCAACGCCGAGCGAGCTTAAATACGGCAGCTTTTCCTCTATTCCTCTTAGGTTTCCGCCGTAAAAATCGGTGTTCCAGAAACCGTTTTCGTCCGCGCCCTTCATTGGCGGCTCGGTGATATCGTTATGTAGCGTAAAGGGCTTAAGCTTATCGGTCAGGTCACACTCACCGCTTTTATGGAAGCGGTCGGGGAAAATCTGATACATGACTTTACCGCCAAAGCCGTCGGGAATCTTATAGTCCTTCGGCAAGACGGTGAGCTGCCATTTTTCGCCGTCCTCGATATTCGTATCGTGGTCACCGTAGCGGAAAAGACGGAACGATCCGCACTCCTTACGGACTACGAAATAATAGAAAAATAGCCCCTCCTCGTTCAGCGAGAAGTCGCCCGAAAAGTGTCTGTATTCACCTTCGTCGCAGATAGAACCAAGGGGGACGGTCAGAGTTTGACCGCCCTCCTGTTCAATAATGATCTTTACCTCTATCGCTCCCGTGCTTATCGGCACCGAGATCGAAATTCGGCAATTTTCATCTGCCTTTATGCACCCGAAGGGTGATTTGTGTTCTTTTTTTGCGCTGTCGTATAAAATGCGCAGGGGGTAATTACTCATTTAAGATACCAGATATTATCCGCGTATTCCTTTACTGCTCTGTCGGCAGAGAAGATTCCTGCCTTTGCGATATTTACAAGCGATTTCTTAGCAAACTCACGGCGGTCGCCGTATGCAACGGAGATATCGTTCTGCGCTCTTACGTAGTCGCCGAAGTCTGCAAACGACATATAAGCATCGGCAGGACCGTAGTTACCGCGGAGAAGCGCGTAAACGATGTCGTCGAAGCGCTCACCGTTTATTCCGTTCATAAGAAGGTCAAGCACAGCCTTAAGATCGGGATTCGATGCAACGTAATCCATCGGATTGTATCCGCGTCTCCAAAGCTCCTCAACCTCGTGTGCCTTAAGACCGAAGAGGAACATATTCTTGTCACCGACCTGCTCGTATATCTCAACGTTCGCTCCGTCGAGAGTACCGAGGGTAACTGCGCCGTTTATCATGAGCTTCATATTACCCGTTCCCGACGCTTCCTTACCTGCGATAGAGATCTGCTCGGAAATGTCTGCCGCGGGAATGATGATCTCGGCAAGAGATACTCTGTAATCCTCAATAAATACTACACGGAGACGGTCACGCGAAACGGGATCGTTCTTAAGCATTTCCGAAACCGCGCAAATGAGGCGGATTATCTGCTTCGCCATAAGGTAACCCGCAGACGCCTTTGCCGCAAACACGAAGGTGCGCGGACGGAATTCCATATTCGGATTATTCTTGAGGGTAATATACATGTGTAGAATCTGCAACACGTTAAGAAGCTGTCTCTTATACTCGTGCAGACGCTTGATCTGAATGTCAAAGACCGAGGTCGGATCGACGTTCACGCCGTTTGCCTCCACGATATAGGAGGAGAGGCGCTTTTTGTTATCGAGCTTGATAGCATTGAGGTGGTCGAGAACGCTCTCGTCGTCATAATACTTAAGAAGCTTCTCAAGATGAACGCTATCGTGCTTGAAGTCGTCGCCGATAAGCTCGGAAAGGAGCGAGGTAAGTCCCGGGTTCGACTGGCAGAGCCAACGGCGGTATGCGATACCGTTCGTTACGTTCGTAAATCTCTCCTCGTCCATTACGCAGTAATCGCGGAAAAGCGATTCCTTAAGAATGGAAGAATGAAGCTTCGAAACGCCGTTTATCTTATGGCAAGCGGCAAGGCAGAGGTTCGCCATACGAACTTCACCGCCTGCAATTACTGCCATATAGTCAAGCTTTGCGCGGTCGTCTCCGTAGAAGGCACGCAGGTCGATAAGCAGACGGCGGTTGATCTCCTGCGTTATCTGATAGATACGCGGCATCTGTTCGGAATAGAGCTGCTCGCTCCATCGCTCAAGTGCCTCGCTCATAACGGTATGGTTAGTGTAGGAAAGGGTGCGGCAGGTGATGTCCCACGCCTTATCCCAATCGAGATCATGCTCGTCGATGAGCAATCTCATAAGCTCCGGAACACAGAGTGCCGGGTGGGTATCGTTAATATGAACTGCGACCTTTTTGGGAAGCTGCTCCAAGGTATGACCGCGTCTTAGATGGTCGCGTAGTATCGTCTGAAGCGAAGCAGACACGAAGAAGTACTGCTGACGAAGACGCAGACGCTTACCCTCAATATGGTTATCGGCAGGATAGAGGACCTTGGAAATGACCTCTGACATAGTCTCCTGCTCGAGTGCCTTTGCGTATTCACCGCGCGAAAACGCTGACATATCGAAGCTGTTAGGCGACTTTGCTTCCCAAAGGGTGAGCTTATTTACTGCCTTGCTGTCGTACCCCGAGATATACATATCGTAAGGAATTGCCATTACGACCTGGTAGTCGCGGTGGTCAACGCGGTACTTGCCGTCCGCGTCAATGCGTCCTACTGCCTCGCCGCCGAAACGCACCTGAACTGCGTCATCGGTACGGGGACTCAGCCAAACGCCGCCGTTTCCGAGCCAATCGTCGGGAAATTCCATCTGCCAGCCGCCGACTATCTTCTGGCGGAAGATGCCGAATTCGTACTTGATCGAGAATCCCGTACAGGAAATATCAAGAGAGGATGCCGCGTCCATATAGCAGGATGCAAGGCGTCCGAGACCTCCGTTACCGAGACCTGCATCGGGCTCGATGTCGTAAAGGTTCTGAATGTCCTTGCCTGCTTCGGCAAGAATCTCCTTCATTTGGTCTTCAATGCCGAGATTGAAAAGGTTATTGCGAAGCGACGTTCCGACGAGGAACTCCATCGACATATAATAGACCTTCTTGTCTTCCTTGATTCCCTTGCGGAATTCGTGGTTCTTCTCGACGAGAAGCTTGCGGACAGCGATACATACCGAGCGATATGCCTCAATGTTTGATGCATCGGCAAGTGACGCGCCAAAATTCTGGAGACACGTCTCTTCTGTCCGTTTTCTTAAAAGTTCTGTGTTCATTTGCTTGTGGGTTTCCTTTGCTAAAATATTGCTGAATTGGGTTGTGAGAGTTCTATACAATACCTTCTCCAGCGGGAGAAGGTGTCTAAGAGGTAAACAAGAGGCAGAGCCTCGGACGGATGAGGTGTCGAATTTGGGAACTTACTCCTCATCCACCGCTACGAGCGAACCCCAAACGCTCATTTCATTCGCATTTGGGAACCCCTCGCGCGGTCCCCCTTCTCCCTCAGGAGAAGGTCTTATTCCTATACACTTTAAGGTACTTCTTAACCGATACGTTCCAAGAGAAATCAGTCTTCATATTCTTGCGAACAAGGCGGTCAAAGCCCTTTTTATCGTTACGGTAGAAATCAACGCATCTTTCGACTGCGCGGAGCATCTCGTGCGCGTTATAGTCGACGAAGGTGAATCCGCGTCCGCTTCCGTCGGTCGGGTCATAAGCGGGAACGGTGTCCTTTAGACCTCCCGTTTCTCTTACTATCGGTATAGTACCGTAGCGCATTGCGACCATCTGAGATAGCCCGCACGGCTCGCTCTGCGAGGGCATCAGGAATATATCGGCGCCTGCATAGATCGCGTTTGCGAGCTTCGGGTCGAATCTTATTTCCGCCGCCATTCTGCCCGGGTACTTTTCCGCCGTCATTCTCATTATATTCTCGTAGGCGTATTCGCCCGTACCGAGAATTACGACCTGCACTCCGAGCGCCATTATCTCATTGATAACGCAGGCAACGAGGTCCATTCCCTTATGGCTGACGAGTCGCGTTATCATAGCGACTATCGGCGTATCCTTTTCGGGACGAAGGCCTAAGGTTTCCTGAAGGAAAAGCTTATCCTTCTGCTTATCCTTGACGGCTTCAACGCTCGTGCCGTAATTTGCGTAGAGCGCCTTATCGGTCTGCGGATTGAATACGTCCATATCGATACCGTTCACGATACCGAAAAGCTTATGAGAATTCTCACGAAGGATCGGGGAAAGACCGTGAGAATAGTATTCCGTCAGTATCTCGCCCGCGTAGGTCTCGGAGACAGTGGTAACTGCGTCAGAGAAGACTATTGCGCCCTTCATAAGGTTTATACAGTCGCCGTAGGTCAGTAATGCGGCGGTGTCGCTGTCAACTCCTACAACGTCTGAGGCAAAGCCGAGCGGCATTTTTCCCTGATATTCGATATTATGTATCGTAAATACCGTTCTGACCTTATTATATTTCGGGTAGAACTTGCGGAGAAATACGGGCGTGAGCGCCGTCTGCCAGTCGTTACAGTGAAGCACGTCGGGCGTGAAGCCGATAGAGATCATTGCTTCAATTACGGCGCGAGAGAAGTACGCATAACGCTCTCCATCGTCGCCGTGACCGTATATCGGTCCGTCGCCGCGGCGGAAATAATATTCGTTATCAACGAATATATATTCGGGGTTTTTGCCCTCTCCCTCGCGGAAGATACCCGTATACTGGTTTCTCCACGAAAGCGGCGTCCGGGTCTGACCGCAATAGGTCAGACCCGACATAAGCTTTTCATTTTCCTTTATTTTTCCGTAAAGTGGAAGTACGACCTTTACCTCGTGTCCGAGAGCCGCAAGCGCCTTCGGAAGTGCCTGACCTACGTCGCCGAGGCCTCCCGTTTTAATATACGGCGCCGCCTCGGAGGCGGTAAAAAGTATTTTCATATAATTTCTCCCTTTTGGACTATCATCGGGCTTGTCGGCGCGCCGACGATACGGCGCAGGCTCGAAACCGTCGCTTCCTTGTCTATTATCGCGTTTTCAACGACCGCGCCTTCCTTGATGACACAGCTTGCCATAATAACACAGTTACGGACAACGGCGTTTTTCTCGATAACGACCTTACGGAAAAGCACGCTGTTATCAACCTTACCCTCAATACGGCATCCGTCTGCAACCGTACAGTCAGTTACCTCGGAATCCTCTCCGTAATAGGTCGGAACCTCGTCTCTTACCGTCGTGTATATCGGTCTTGACGGACGGAAGATCGCCTTTCTTACCTCCTCGTCCTTCATCGAAAGAGAGTTATTGAAGTATTCAAGGATATTGCGGTTCTTCATAATGAGGCCGTCGTGACAGTAAATACCGACCTTTAATTCGCCCTTATTGAACTCCTGCTGGAGGAAGTCACGCTCCAAATGATAGAATCCGCGCGATGCGAGCGCCGATACCTTCTCGATAAGCAGCTCGCGGGAGATGATATACATACCGATAGAGGTATACTGTCCCTTACGCGCCGCGTAGTTTAAGTACATTGCGCTTACCTCGTCACCGTCCTTATCAAAGACGAGCTCGGAGATATTGCTCTCGTTTTCGGTCGCCTCGGAAACAACGATAGTTATATCCTTGCCGCTCTTTTCGTGATGTCTTATTATCTTCTTAATGTCGATATTGCAGATAGTATCGGTATCGGAAAGAACAACGAATTCGTCCTCGTGACGGCGCAAAAACGGAAGTGCCGCGCGAAGCTCCTCGATCTTTCCGCGATAACCGCCCGAGCTGCTCGACGCGAAGGGCGGGAGTATCGTCAGACCCCCTCTCTTGCGGTTAAGGTCCCAGTCCTGACACGAGCCGAGATGGTCGATAAGCGACTGATAGTTATACTTTGTGATAACACCTATTCTTTCGATACCGGAGTTTACCATGTTCGAAAGAACGAAGTCTATCTGGCGGTATCTTCCGCCAAACGGGAGCGATGCAACCGTACGGTTTCTCGTCAGATAGTCAAGACCGTCGTTATACATTCCGGAGAAAATAATTCCTGCTGCTTTCATACCGTTACATCCTCCTCTCAATATACCGTCTTTGCGGCGATAACTTCGCCGTCGGGTACTGTTTTATCGCTTCCGACAACGGCAACGCCCCATTCGGGTGAATCCGTCTTTACAGCACCTACGTGTGCGCCCTTGCCGACGGTACATCTTTCGCCGACGATAGCATATTCAACCGCCGCGCCTCTCTTGATGACCGAGTTTGGCATTACTACGGTATCGGTAACGACTGCGCCCTCTTCAATATAGCAGCCCGTCGAAATGACGGAGTTTTCAACTCTGCCCTTGATGACACAGCCCTCTGCTATATAGGAATTCTTCACTAACGAGCCCTTGGCGATATTGGACGGAGGCTGTGCGTAGTTACGGCTGTAAATACGGAACTTCTTAGGCGCGTTTACGTTCATCGGGCGGCTCGGGTCGAGCAGGTCCATATTCGCCTGCCAGAGCGAATCGAGCGTTCCGACGTCACGCCAATAGCCGTCAAAGGTATATGCGTAAAGACCTCTGCCGTCATTCAGGAGCGCGGGAATAACGTTCTTACCGAAGTCGTTGCTTGAGCTCGGGTCATTCTCATCGTCAATAAGATACTGACGGAGGGTTTCCCAGGTGAATATGTACACGCCCATAGATGCGAGATTGCTCTTCGGCACCTTCGGCTTTTCCTCGAACTCTGTAATTCGATCGTTTTCGTCGGTGCTCATGATACCCATTCTCGACGCGTCCTCAATCGGAACAGTACGGACTGCGATGGTACATTCCGCGTTCTTTTCCTTATGGAAGGAGAGCATCTTCGAGTAGTCCATCTTATAGATATGGTCGCCCGAGAGAATGAGAACGTACTCAGGATTATATCGGTCTATGAAGTGGATATTCTGATAGATCGCGTTCGCGGTTCCCTTGTACCACGAATTGTCCTTTGTCTTCATATAAGGGGGCAGAACGTGAACACCGCCGAAGTTACGGTTTAAGTCCCACGGCTGACCGTTACCGATGTAGTCGTTTAGCTCAAGGGGCTGGTACTGCGTCAAGATACCGACGGTGTCGATACCCGAGTTTACGCAGTTGGAAAGCGAATAGTCGATAATTCTGTACTTTCCTCCGAAGGGTACTGCGGGCTTTGCCGTGTTCTCGGTGAGAACGTAAAGGCGGCTGCCCTGGCCTCCTGCGAGAAGCATCGCGATGCATTCCTTGCTTCTTACTGGCATTGGATATACCTTCTTTCTTTTCCTCGCAAAACGAAGATTATTTTTATAATTTGTCCGCGCTCTTGGCGGAGATAGGTTTTTGTGTAGGGCGGGGGCTTGCTCCCCCCGCCGCAGGTCGTCAGACCTGCGGAAATGAGTTACATCGCTTCGCAACGGCGGGAGCAAGCCCCCGCCCTACGGTGTGGTGATAAAATTTATTTTATATCACTTTCTCACGTAAGTCATCTTATAAAAGCTTGCCGACAGAGGTGGAATATCAAAGGCTGCCGACTGAGTGTATCCGTCGAACGGAATATCGTCGGTCCTGATCTTCTCGTTTCCTCCGCCCGTTGTGAACACCTGCTTAAGGATACACTTTTTCGGTATTCCGATACGGTAGCCGCACCGCTCAACGGGGCAGAAGTTGAAAACTGCGATAAGCTCGTTTCCCTTTCTGTCAATACGTCGGAAGGAGAACACGCTGTTGTCACGGTCGTCTACCTTGAGCCATGAAAATCCGTTCCAATCGGTATCGTTTTCCCAAAGCGGCGGATTATTTACGTAGAAGTGATTAAGCGCGCGGACGAACCTCTTCATGTCCGCATGACTTTCGTAGCCGAGCAAGAACCAATCAAGCTCTCGTTTTTCGTCCCACTCGATAAACTGTCCAAGCTCGCCGCCCATAAATAAGAGCTTTTTACCCGGATGCGCCATCAGGTAGGAATAGAGCACCTTCAGCGACGCGAACTTCGTTCCGTAATCGCCCGGCATTCGTCCGATAAGGGATAGCTTTCCGTGTACTACCTCGTCGTGCGAGAACGGAAGAACGTGATTTTCCGAGAACGCGTAGGTGAGCGAAAAGGTTATCTTATCGTGGTCATATTTTCTGTATATCGGGTCTGCCGACATATAGTCGAGGGTATCGTGCATCCAACCCATATTCCACTTGAAGCCGAAGCCAAGCCCCCCGTCGTAATCGGGCTTTGTCACAAGCGGAAACGACGTTGCCTCCTCCGCTATCATCATAACGGAAGGATTCGTTCTGTACGCCGCCGCGTTCATATCGCGTATCAGGCGCACCGCATCGTGATTGACCGAATCGTACGGCTTCCGCCAGCAGTCGGGATCACGCGCGTAATCCTTATATATCATATTCGTGACGGCGTCACAGCGGATCCCGTCAACGTGATATTCCTTTATCCAATATCTAATATTCGAGATAAGGAAAGACCTCACCTCGTTTCGCCCGAAATCAAAGAGGCGTGTTCCCCATTCGGGATGCTCGCGCCTACTCGGGTCGCGGTTTTCGTAACAGCAGCTACCGTCGAACTCGTAAAGCCCGCATTCGTCCTTCGGAAAATGCGCGCCTACCCAGTCGATTATCACGCCGATGCCTGCCCGGTGCAGACGGTCGACGAGATACATAAAATCGTGCGGCGTGCCGTAACGCGAGGTCGGTGCGTAGTAGCCCGTCACCTGATAGCCCCACGATCCGTCATACGGATGCTCCGCAACGGGAAGAAACTCAACGTGAGTATATCCCATATCGGTAAGGTACGGAACGAGATCGTCGGCAAGTGCGCGGTAGGAGAAAAAATTTCCGTCCTCGTATTTACGCCACGAGCCGAGGTGCATCTCGTATATATTTACGGGGGAATTAAGCGGATCCCGCTTTTTCGCCGCCCTCATATACTTGCCGTCGCCCCATTCATAGCCCGAAAGGTCAAAAACTCTTGACGCCGTTTCGGGGCGCGTGCAGGTATGGAAGCCGTAGGGGTCGGCCTTCATAACAAACGAGCCGTCGGGGCGCTCAATATAATACTTATATTCGTCGAACTGACTTGCCTTGATACGGCATTCCCAGAAGCCGCCGAGGTTGTTCATCACGGGGGCATTAACGTCCCAGCCGTTAAAGCGTCCGACAACTCTTACGCTCCTCGCTTCGGGCGCCCAGACACGGAAAACGTAGGAGTCTCCGTCACGGTGACAGCCGAGATACTCGTAAGCACAGTCACAGTATCCGTCCCATATCGCTCTTTTGTATTCTTCGTGCGTCAAAGCTACTCCCCCAAATAATGGTTATTGTGAATAAATTATAACACATTTAAGGCAAAATGTCAAACGAAATTAACGCAAATAATACCATTATAAGCAAAAATATACAATTTTTCGAGTTGTTTCTTATTTCACAAGCATTTCAAATAGCATAAACAAAAGCGGAATTGTTCCGCGGCTCATGATATGTGAGATAAGTGCCATAGACGACGTTGAGGTGTCGAGGTCGCGCGCCTTAGGAATGACTATCGTGTTAAGACCAAGCGGCATTGCGCACAGACTTACGGTACAAATCGCAAGAAACCGCTCCGCCGAGAAGAAACTGCCATTATTTTACTCCCGTAGAGCCGAAGCCGCCCTCTCCGCGTTCCGTTTCGTCAAGCTCATTTACGACCTCGTAATTTGCCTGAATAACGGGCATTATCATAAGCTGACCGATTCTGTCACCGTTCTCGACGGTCTTTGGTTCGCTGTCGTTGTTTACCATCGCGAAGAATATCTCTCCGCGGTAATCGCTGTCGATAACGCCTATGCCGTTACAAAGAGCAAGTCCCTGCTTAAGAGCAAGACCGCTTCTTGCGCATACGATAGCAACGTAGTCCTTGCTCGGAAGCGCGATCGCGATCCCCGTCGGTATCGGACGGCGTTCTCCCGGCTGAAGAACTATCGGCTCGGGCAGAAGTGCGTAAAGATCGCAAGCGGCGGCACCCGATGTTCCAAGCGTCGGAACGTGTGCGCCCTCGCGTAGAATTTTTACTTTTATATTCATTGTTTTTTTCCTCACTTAATTCGTTTTATCGCCTCGCGCTCCTTAGGCGGGAGCTTATGCGTATATGCGTAGAGCGTTCTCATAACTTCGCCTCTGTCCTCGCCGGTAAATATGAGGTGTCTTTCCTCAATTCCCGATGCGTCAAGGCGGTCAAGCTGGTCTGCCATATAGATATTCACGCTGTTATAAAGAATATCCCTGCCCTCCTCGGGATAAACGGGGAAGGATGCGCCCCTGTTATCGCGAAGGACCTTTTTCTCGACAGGCTTATGAAGCAGCATAAGCGGAAGCCGTCCGTAGACGATCGCGC
>JAZNTT010000016.1:0-6504 GCA_045591885.1 Eubacteriales bacterium
GAAAAGCATCCGCTTGCAGGCAGAAGCAAGCTATCGCTTTCCGATTTTGCACCATACGTTGAGATAACTCACGGCGACTGTAACGTGCCGTATATAAACGTCGCACAGACCGAAAATCTTTCCCTTAATCTTTCGGGCAAAAAGGTTGTCAATCTTTACAAGGGAACCAGCCCGTTCCTCATGCTTTCGACAATGACCTCATCGTTCATGTGGGTGTCCCCCATGCCCGAAAGCATACTTTCCCGCTACTGCCTCGTTCAGAAGGAATGCGATGCTCCCGCGCACAAGTATAAGGACGTCATGATAACCCGCGAGGGAACGAAGCTTTCCGATCTTGACAGGCGCTTTATTGATAAGCTTTACGAGCTTAAGAATAAGGTCGCATTTGGTAGATTGTATAATTAAGCCGATGAATTTTTGTGAAAAAAGCAGATACCTAATATTTTGGGTATCTGCTTTTTTGTATGAACGTATTCCGTCGAAGAATGACAAAAAGGGAACAATGAGCGTGTTTTGGACTGATGAATGTTAAAATGCTACGGTTACACGAGGCTTTGATTGCAAAGTTATTGTAAATATGTAAAATGCAACCAAAATTGCATGAAAACAATTCGATAAAAAATATCGGTATTCCTGATTTGCTCTTGAACTAATATATATTATTTGTTATACTTATAGTGTATTATTGTTTATTTAAGGGGATACGGTTAAATGGGAAGAAAAGTTACGATAATCGGTGCCGGTTACGTCGGTGCAACAATCGCATATACCTTGGCGGTAAGCGGTAACGCGTCTGAGGTAGTGCTTATCGACATCAACGAGCAAAAAGCGTTTGGTGAAGCGATGGATATAAGACAGGGTGCGCCATTTACTCCTCCGATAAACATATATTCGGGGGATTATGCCGACGCCGTCGGCTCGGATATAGTCATTATCACCTCAGGTATCGCGCGCCGGCCGGGACAGTCGCGGCTTGACCTTGCACAAACGAATGTAGATATAATCAAGAGCATTATTCCCAAAATAACCGCTTCAGCACCGAATGCAGTTTACATAATGGTCAGCAATCCCGTTGACATTCTCACCTACGTTTTCTGCCGTTGCTCCGGACTTCCCGAGAAGCAGATAATCGGCTCGGGCGCTTTGCTTGATACAGCCCGTTTGCGTTCGCGTCTTGCCGAGACGTTCTCGATCAGCATGCAGAATGTTCACGCAAGCGTATTCGGAGAGCACGGAGATTCCTCCTTCGTTCCGTGGTCGCTTGCAACAATATCGGGTACGCCCATTGACACCTATGCCCGTTCAAAAGGACTTCAGGTCGACGGCTCGGGATTTAATCACGTTGAGATCGAGGAGTACGTAAGAAAATCAGGTTCTGCGATAATTACGGCAAAGGGCGCGACCTATTACGCTATTGCGCTTACCGTCAATCATATTTGCTCATGCGTATTCCGAGGAATAGATACCGCTCTTTCCGTTTCGACGATGATGAACGGCGAGTACGGAATTAGTGACGTTTGCCTTTCGATCCTTTCGATAGTCGGCAGCGGCGGCGTGAACGGAAAGCTTATTTCTCCGCTTACCGACGAAGAGATAGAAAAGCTCCGTAACAGCGCAGACAAGCTCAGAAAAGTAATAGATCAGCTCAGAATATAAGAGGTGGCAAAAACGGAATACCGTATAGAACACGATTCGGCGTGCGAGGTCAAGGTCCCCGCCGATAAATACTGGGGAGCTCAGACTCAGAGAAGCTTAGAAAACTTCCGCATCGGAGTAGGTAACGAGGTCATGCCCCGCGAGATAACTCACGCATTCGGAATTACTTAAAATGCGGCGACGTCTGCCTTTATTTTCGTAACAGCCGTCTCGATAAGCTCCGCGAAAGAGAAGAGGTATAAAAAGAGAAGCAAATTTCAGCCACCCCATTGACAAAAAGAGAACTATTGTATATAATATTAAAAATGCAAGATTTAAATGACAAACTTGCATTTTGAACGGAGGACAATATGGGAACGAACCAGCAGGTCTCCCTCAATACGCTTCAGCGTTTGCCGCGTTATCTTAATTATCTGAAATCTCTTGATCCCTGCGATAACGTCTCGTCAACCGAAATAGCAAAAGCTCTCGGTTTGAATGACGTTCAGGTCCGAAAAGACCTTTCCGCAGTCAGCTCGGGCGGACGTCCGAAGGTCGGATATAACGTAAGCGCGCTCGCGGGCGATTTGAAAGAATTTCTCGGTTATAATGCAATTAAAGGCGCAATTATCGTAGGCGCGGGAAATCTCGGAAGGGCGCTGATGTCATATCGCGGCTTCTCGGAATACGGTCTTAAGATAATCGCCGGCTTCGACAGTAATCCCGCGCTCGTCGGATGCTCTGTCGACGGTAAGGAGATACATTCCCTTGACTTTCTTCCCGATTTTTGCCGCGAAAACGGAGTGAGGATAGGCGTTATAACGACCCCCGCCATTTGTGCACAGGAGGTCAGCGATCTGCTTGTATCTGCGGGAATAAAGGCGATATGGAACTTCGCGCCGGCGCATATATACGTCCCTGACGGAGTCCTCGTTCAAAATGAAAATATGGCTTGTTCTCTATCACTTCTATCAAAGCATTTGAATGAAATGCTCGGAGAATGACAGCATACCCCTAAGGAGAAAATTATGCAGTACTCAAACATGACAAATGAAGAGCTTGAAACGCTTCTTTCACAGCTTGAAGCGGAATACCGCGCTTATAAAGCGAAGGATTTGACTCTCAATATGGCAAGAGGAAAGCCGTCAGTGGATCAGCTTGATCTTTCGATGGGAATGATGGACATTCTGTGTTCTGAAAGCGACCTCACCTGTGAGGACGGAACCGACTGCCGTAACTACGGTGTTCTTGACGGTATAGCCGAGGCAAAACAGCTTCTCGGTGATATGATGGAGGTTCCTGCCGATAACATAATCATATACGGAAACTCGTCGCTGAACGTAATGTACGACACCGTATCGCGTTCAATGACGCACGGAGTTCTCGGTTCAACCCCTTGGTGCAAGCTCGATAAGATAAAGTTTCTTTGTCCCGTCCCCGGCTATGACAGACACTTTGCAATTACGCAGTATTTCGGAATCGAAATGATAACCGTTCCGATGACAAAGGACGGCCCCGATATGGATATGGTCGAAAGGCTTGTATCGGAGGACGACTCGATAAAGGGTATCTGGTGCGTTCCGAAGTACTCGAACCCGCAGGGATATTCCTATTCTGATGAGACCGTTCGCCGCTTTGCTCACCTGAAGCCGAAGGCAAAGGATTTTAGAATCTATTGGGATAACGCATATACGATACATCATCTATATGATGACGATCAGGACTACCTGCTCGAAATTCTCGACGAATGCCGTAAGGCAGGAAACCCCGACCTCGTTTATAAGTTCGCTTCAACCTCGAAGATCTCCTTCCCCGGCTCGGGAATCGCCGCTATCGCCGCGTCGCATAATAACCTTGATGACATACGCCGTCAGCTTGGCATGCAGACTATAGGACACGATAAGGTGAATCAACTCCGCCACGTGCGCTTCTTCAAAGACATAAACGGAATGAACGAGCACATGCGCCGTCACGCAGATATTCTCCGCCCTAAGTTTGAAAAGGTTCTTGATATCCTTGAAAACGAGCTTGGCGGTCTCGGCGTTGGCGAATGGACGAAGCCGAAGGGCGGATATTTCATCTCCTTCGATTCGCTTCCGGGATGTGCGAAGGCTATCGTTGCACGCGCGAAAAAGGCTGGCGTAATAATGACAGGCGCAGGCGCGACATATCCCTACGGAATAGATCCGCAGGACAGTAATATCCGTATAGCACCCTCTTATCCGTCGCTTAACGACCTTGAAGCGGCGACAATGATATTCGCTCTTTCAGTAAAGATCGAGAGCGTGAAAAAGATACTTTCCGAAAAATAATGATAAACACCTCAAAGAAGAAGCTTTGAGGTGTTTTTTATTGCAAACGAAAATGGCACCATAGCGGCGGCGTTCAAAATAGGTTAACCGTTGAAAAGAAGTAAAATAGGATATCAGCAAAACAAATAACGTGGCAAAGCGTTAAAACGTTCCCGTAGGGTGACATGTGTGTCAAGAGTAACATTGAAACAATTTATGTAATGACATGGTTATTGAAACCGTTTTCTATTGACAAACTTCCTTCACCGTGATAAAATGATAATGCCAAACAAATTTAAATAGTAGAATTAAGGTATCTTTTTCTTTATGGGATAAATATACCCTTTTTTCGCCATAATAATTTTTGTGGAATTTGGTAAAAGCGTAAACTCCATTTAAATTATTATGGTAGAGATACCCTAATTCTATTTAAATTTGTTTGGCGACAATCGGAGTTTGCGTTTTTCGGAGCGTTGACTGCGGTTGACGCTCTTTTTATTTATATTATTTGGAGGAATAAAAATGATACGCTTTTTATCTTTGATTCTCGTTATCTCGGCGGTGACTTCCTGCGGGATGATGGCTTCGTCTTGCGGGGACGATTCTGACGGAGGGGAGTGTCAAATCTGTGGAAGACATACCAACTGGACCTATACAGGCGGCGGCTATCTCTGTTACAGCTGTGACAAAAAATATAATTAAAACTTAGGAGGTAAGATATGTCGGCACCTTTAAGCTGTCCAATGTGCGGAGAAAGATACAAGTGGATAAAAGTTGATACACAAAAGAAAGGCTTCAGCGTGGGCAAAGCTGCGGTTGGCGGGTTGCTGTTGGGCCCCATCGGGCTGGTCGGCGGAGCATTAGGTAAGAAAAAAGTATACTATTGCTGTGGCAAATGCGGATTTGAGCACGAGTACAAAGCGTAATTTAAATACATATCAACCAAAAAGAACTGCATACAAGCAGTTCTTTTTTGATCTATTTATTTGTTCGGTAGGAAAAGTCGTTTAATTAACTCAATCCCTTTTTCGGACGGTCTGTATTTTTCGTTCGCCGCCAAATTTAATCTTCTTCTTTTACACGCCGTGATCGATGCTGAAAAATAATTCGTCATCGTTTCAGGCGTTATCGGCTCGCCCTCGCGCTGATCGAGATAGCGTACGACCGCCTCGGGCATAAGAAGCTCGGCGGCAAAGGCATCCGCCTCGCGTTCGGTCTCTTTTGTAAGAGACGCGTGTCCAAGGAGAACGTGACCAAGCTCGTGCGCAATCGTCCAGTTGCGTCTGCCGGCGTTCGTGATCCTGTCATCATATAGAATGAGGTTCATTCCCGAAAGCTTGATCGTGATCCCCTCGGCACTCGTCGGCAGGGAAGCGCCTGTTTTCTTTTCATAAGAGGAAAACGTATCAATTACTGCCGCACCGCAGGTGGTTATCCTTCGCAGGTCAAGAAAAGAAAGGGAATACTCACCGTTTATACGTTGCGAAAGAAGGAGCGACAGCGCCTTTTCCTCAATCAGTTTCTTTCTTACTTCTGTCATTACTTCGTAGATAAATGTTCAAATTTGATTTAAAGCTGTTGACGAGTGCGTCGTGATCCTCGACTGAAATATCACGCGCGGCACGGAGAAGCACAAGAAGCTCCTTTTCAATATCTGTCTCCTCGTCCTCACGCCCCGTAAGGTATTCGAGGGAAACGCCGAAATAGTCGGCAATTCGGAGCATATTTTCAAGACTCGGGTCGCGCACGCCAGAGCGCCACTCGTAAACGATAGATTTCGGTACGCCGATCTCTTTTGCGAGCATGACCGCGTTGATCCCCCTGCTTTTCAGCAGCTCGTTAAAACGTTCAGTAAACATAATTTCTCCAAAGTTCCGAAATTTCGGAAAAACACTTGACAAATCCGAAATATTGGAATATAATAGTGTTGGACAACTAAATTATAAACTAATTTCGGAAATTTGTCAACTACTTTTCCGAAAAAACATAAATTCGGGAGGTAATTATGAATAATAAGAACGCGAAGGATTTTTTGAATCAGTATGATACGCTTCAAACGTCCTGCCAAATTATAGACGAACAAATGTTCGAAGTTGCATCGCTTTTGCGCGAGCTGAAAAGGGAAGAAAACTCAGATAAGGGCGCGCAAAATGAAAACGTATCAAGAAGGGTTAACAAGTATCTTGACCGTTTGACTAATGAATACAAGGATCTTTCAATGCGAAAACGGTTACTCACATATCGTATAAAAATGATTGAAAGCGTTGTTAGTGCCTTGCCCAAAAACGAACGAAAGGTGATAGAACGGTTTTTCTTTAGCCCCAATAAGCACTACGCGGCAGAGGATCTGATGGAGAAGCTTGAATTTGAAAAAACTCATATATATCGTATAAGGACACGCGCGCTTGAAATGATATCCGAGATTATAGACAATCTTCCGTTATGCCAAAAAGCGTACGACGAGACACGAGAGGATAATGCCGAATAACATAACAGCGATCGCGCAGGGAAGCGTGTAGCGTGACTTGGTCGCGCCCGCGCCCGACATATATAGAGCGGTGACGTAAAATACCGTGTC
>JAZNTT010000017.1:0-19100 GCA_045591885.1 Eubacteriales bacterium
TGACACCCTCTATGCGGAGGGGCACAGACGCTTTGTCGAGTCGCTCTCCTCTTATGCGAGAATGTTCTTAGGGCAGATGGACAAGCCCGACGTTGACTTAATTGAAGGTCTTTCGCCCGCAATTTCGATAGATCAGAAAACGACTTCAAAAAACCCTCGTTCGACCGTCGGAACGGTGACCGAAATATACGATTATCTGCGTCTTATGTACGCAAGAATAGGTATACCGCACTGTCCCGTTTGCGGTAAGGAGATCCGTCAGCAGAGTATTGACCAAATTCTCGACGATCTTAAGACGATACCGCTTGGAACTAAATTCTTGATCCTCGCCCCTGTTGTCAGAAGCAAAAAGGGCATGCACGAAAAGGTACTTGAGGAGGCGAAAAAGAGCGGTTACGTCCGTGTTCGTATCGACGGCTCGACCTACGATATAAACGAGACTCCCGCTCTTGAAAAGAATATCAAGCACACTATCGACGTAGTTATCGACCGTCTTGTTATGAAGGACGGCATTGATATGCGTCTTACCGACTCGGCTGAAAACGCGCTGAATCTTTCTAAGGGCAATATGATAGTTTCTATCATAAACCCCGACGGAAGCGAGAGCGAGCGCACCTATTCACAGAACTACGCCTGCGAGGAGCACGGCTTCAGTATGCCCGAGCTTTCGCCCCGAATGTTCTCGTTCAACAATCCGCTCGGCGCCTGCGAAAGATGTGCAGGTATCGGTGAGCTTCGTACGGTATCGGCAGAGCTTGTCATTCCCGACGATACGCTTTCTATCGCCGACGGCGCGATCAACGTAAACGGCTTCAAGAGTATCGAGGAAAGCACCTGGATGTCGCCGCTTTACGAGGCGGTCGGCAAGCGCTTCGGTTTCACGCTCACAACGCCGATCAAGGATTATTCAAAAAAAGCGCTCGATGCACTTCTTCACGGTACGGGCGATGAGGTTTACGATATTGAACGCTCTTTTGATAAGCGAAAGGTTCGTCAATCGGTACGCTTTGACGGCGTGCTGAACATCATCGAACAGCGTTACAGCATGGGACAGAACGAATATTATGACGATTTCTTTGAGGTCGTTCCTTGCCCGTCCTGTAACGGAAAACGACTTAAGGACTACATTCTTTCAGTTACCGTAGACGGCAAGAGCATTGACGATTTCTGCTCAATGTCGGTCGATCAGGCGCTTGATTTCGTAAATGCTCTCACGCTCACACAAACCGAGGAAAAGATCGCAAAAGACATCGTAAAGGAGCTTAAAGCCCGCCTTTCGTTCCTCAAAAACGTCGGTCTTAACTACCTAACCCTTACGCGCCGTTCAGGCTCGCTTTCGGGCGGTGAGGCGCAGAGAATACGTCTTGCGACGCAGATCGGATCGTCCCTTATGGGAGTCCTCTATATACTCGACGAGCCGAGCATAGGTCTTCATCAGCGCGATAATCACAAGCTGATTGAAGCGCTTAAATCACTGCGCGACGTCGGAAACACGGTCATCGTCGTTGAGCACGACGAGGAGACTATGATGGAAGCCGATTATATCGTAGACATCGGTCCTCGCGCAGGCGTTCACGGCGGTACTGTCGTTGCGTCCGGTACTCCGAAAGAGATAATGGAAAACAAGGATTCCATTACGGGCGATTACCTCAGCGGCAGAAAAAAGATAAAGGTTCCCGAAACGCGCCGCGAGGGCAACGGCTCTTATCTTCAGATAATCGGTGCTCATCAAAATAATCTTAAGCATATCGACGTTGCTATCCCTCTCGGAATGCTCGTTTGCGTAACGGGCGTATCGGGATCGGGAAAGTCGTCGCTCATAAACTCGATACTCTACCCCGTTCTTGCAAAGAAGCTCAACCGCGCGCTCATACGCGCTGGAAAGCACGAGCGAGTTGAGGGTGTAAACAATCTCGACAAGGTCATCGCGATCGACCAAAGCCCGATAGGACGTACCCCCCGTTCAAACCCTGCGACCTACACGGGTCTGTTCAACGACATCCGCGAGCTTTTCGCTTCGACGAACGACGCCAAAATGCGCGGATATAAGTCAGGACGGTTTTCCTTTAACGTGAAGGGCGGACGCTGTGAAAACTGCGAGGGCGACGGCGTGAAGAAGATAGAAATGCACTTCTTACCCGACGTTTACGTGACCTGTGACGTCTGCCGCGGCAAGCGTTACAACCGCGATACGCTTGAGGTAAGATACAAGGGTAAGAACATTTCCGACGTTCTTGAAATGACGGTCGAGGAGGGACTTCACTTTTTCGAAAATCTCCCGCGTCTCAAGAGAAAGCTTCAGACGCTTTACGACGTCGGTCTCGGATATATAAAGATCGGTCAGTCGTCGACCACACTCTCGGGTGGCGAAGCACAGAGAGTTAAGCTTGCAACCGAGCTTGCGAAGAGAAGCACGGGCAAGACCTGCTATATCTTAGACGAGCCGACAACGGGACTTCACACCGCCGACGTTGATAAGCTGATACAGATACTTCAGCGTCTTACCGATCAGGGCAATTCCGTGATCGTCATCGAGCATAACCTCGACCTCATAAAGACCGCGGACTATATCATAGATATGGGTCCCGAGGGCGGCGAGGGGGGCGGAACAGTCATCGCCTGCGGCACACCCGAGCAGGTGTCGAAAATAGAAGGATCTCACACCGGACGGTTTTTGACGAAAGCTCTCACTTGGTAATGCGGATAAAAGTCAACGCTTTTTTTAAAAAAATCTCAACGCTTATGCGTTGAGATTTTTCGTTTCTATTCATTTCCCCCTTTTACCTGAAATTACATTTGAATTCGCCTTGTGAGATATGTTATACTGTATTCGGAGGATGACGGGCGACCGTCGCCCGACCTCTTCCGAAATGTAAGGCAAATACCCAAATCACATCACGGAGGTGAAACAAATGAAAAAACTGTTTGCATTTGCATTAAGCATCGTAATTATCGCCGCGTTTCTTACGATAGGCGCATCGGCTGCAACGACACATACCGTTGTGTCAGGCGACTCCATGTGGAAGATCGCCGTTAAATATCAGATAGGTCTGAGCGAGATCAAAGCCGCTAATCCGCAAATATCAAATCCCGACCTTATATACCCCGGTCAGGTGCTTAACATACCCGAAAACGACTCCTCGGTCCTCTCTTACGAACAGGAGGTCATTCGTCTCGTCAATGAAATAAGAGTTCAAAACGGGCTTAAGGCGCTCACGCACAACTGGGAGCTTTCCCGTGTTGCTCGGTATAAGTCTCAGGATATGAAGGACAAGCGATACTTCTCTCACACAAGCCCGACCTACGGCTCTCCCTTCCAGATGATGAAGAGCTTCGGTATAACATACAGAAGCGCAGGAGAAAACATCGCAAGAGGACAGCGAACTCCGCAGGAGGTCGTAAACGCTTGGATGAATTCATCCGGTCACCGCGCGAATATCCTTAATTCGTCCTTTACTGAGATCGGCGTCGGCTACGTCGCATCGGGAAATTATTGGACGCAGATGTTTATAGGCAAGTAAAGCTTTACAAAAAATTCCGCACACCTAAACGTGTGCGGAATTTAATTTTTAGCTGCAAAAATTATCTCAGTTTTACCGTATAGCTTTGAGCAGTCGTAAAAAATTATGTATTGCGCTTTGCACAATATGATGTAAATTCGCTTCGCTCATTTATGATGCGAGGCATTACTTAATGTTGCGAAGCAACACATCATTAACGAAGTGACATCATGTTCCCTAAGGGAACGCTTCATTGAAAAAAGCCAAGTCATAGACTTGGCTTTTTTCTGGCAGGGGTAGAAAGGCTCGAACTCTCGACACCTGGTTTTGGAGACCAGTGCTCTACCAACTGAGCTATGCCCCTGTACCGAGTTATTATAACACATTTTTTTAGATTTTGCAAGAGGGATACTAACAATAATTATGAATTTTTTGTAAAGAGACCGTCTATCGCACCGCCAAAGCGAATAAAATAGAAGGTATTACAAAGAAATTCGGAGATATCTATGAAGAAAATCACACTTCTCATTCTTCTTTGCGCTGTTTTTCTATCGTCCTGCCGAGGAACGCCGAGTTCCGACACGGTTGCGTTTCGGCTTCTCGACCTATATGACGTTCCTCCGTCGTCGCAATACGTAAAGGACGGAGTCGAGGGGGAATACGGCTACATTTCGCCTGAGGATTTCACCTTTCTATACACGGGCGAAAAAGAAAAGCTACCCGAATGGGAGCTGATAGAGGATTTTCGCATAATCCTATCCGACAGTCAGGAGCCGTTTGAGCTTCACGTCATCCGCGTTCGCTCGTCATCGGAGGTTGAGGAGATCGCCAAGCTTTTACGCAAGCGTGCGGCGATGATCCGATACCACAACAAAACTGAGGAGAGCTATCGGGTTTATGAGCCGACGGTGTTCGTTCGCTCACGTTACGTTATCCTCGCGGTCACGCCCGACAACAACGCCGTCAAGCTGATGTTAAAGCGGTTAATTTAGCTTTCTGTAAATAAACGCATTTCCCTTCTTACCGACCTTTTCGACGACCTTAGCACATACAAGTATCTGTAGGATAGACCAAGCGCCCATACTTCCAAGCTTGTTCGCCTTTTGAAACTCCTTTGCGGTAAATTCACCGTCGGGAATACTGTCAACAAGCATCGCGTAATCTTCATTATCTACAATATTCATTTCCGAAACGAACGACAGCGGTATTCTGTCCTCTCTTACAGACGAACGCTTACCCTTACGCCTTTTATAATTCAGCTCCTCGATAAACACAAGCTTCAAGGCGAAATTAGGGTGGCCGATATATTCCCTTATCTTAAAAAGCTCTTCGCAAACGTCAGACGGTCTGCCCTTTATCGGCGAGCGCCGACGCTCCGACGTCTCGCCCGTTTTCGGATCGACAAAAATGACCCATCTTTTCACCGCTATCGGATAAACGACAGTTACCTCGTTCTCGTTCAGAAAAAAGTCAAGCTTCTTTTTCATTCTCGTAAACGACGTCGTTTCAATTTCGCAAATACAGTTACCGCGCTTGACGTCCGCGACAAAAGGCCCGTATTCCACCTCGTGGAACGCGGGATCGGGTTCTATGTACTTTTTCAGTGCAAGATGCAACGTATGCTCGTTTAGTGAGCCGATTATTTTTTCAGCCATATTTTTCCTTGGGAAGCCCGTATGGGCTTCCCTTTTTAGCGTCTTATTTTAACATCTATACGAAGGGGGCGAGAACTCGTTTATCGGGAACGCCATCTTCTCAAAGAGTGAGCAGGGGTCTTCCTCGCAGATAGGCGGGCAGGTCTTTTCAGGCACGCTGTATTCGGTTGCCTGAACGAGATACTGACCGGGACGCTCGATACGGACTATCGAGAAGAAGCCGAGCGTAACGTAAAGGTGCTTGCCGTTATCGCAGTCGCAAAGCGAGCCGTTGACGAACGCGCAGACGTTCTCGGGGATCTCACCTATCGAGCAGCAGGGACGGCAGCAGGGCTTATCGACGTTGCATACCGAGAGAACGATAGGATCGACTGTCTCAAGAACAACCGTCGGCATATTTGTGGTCGCGCTGCCCTCGGGCGCGGGGTCGCAGAACTCGCAGGACGGGCAGCTCTTGAAGATGTTTACGTTACCCTCGCTGCCGTAAAGAATTACCTTCTTATCGCAAACCGCAATTCCCTCGAACTCAACCGATCTTCCAACGTTCACACACGCCTCAAAGACGAGCTTAACGTAGAAGCGGATAAGTATCTGGTAAAAGCCCTTGTTGAACTGAACGGGCTCGGTGTCAATGTTTACGCCGACGATCTTCGTGCTTTTTACTCTGATCGCGCCGGCTCTGTCTATAATATCCTGTCCGAAATCGGTAAGATAGACCTTAACGTCCGAAAAGCAGTCCTTATCCTTGCAGCTGTCAAGGACGCGGTTTACGTCAATACAAACGGTCTCTTTTCCGTATCCAGAGGGGCATCTGTTATCAGCCATGATTTTTTCCTCCCATTTTGGTTTTATTATAAGAGCAAAATGCTCGAGCAAAATGCTCTACCAACATTCTATGTAAGGGAAGAAAAACAGTGAGAGAAAAAACTGCCGTGTGGTCGTCACACGGCAGAATTTTTTAGATTAAAGATACTGCTTGAACTTCTCAGGAAGATCCTCGACAGCAAGCGAAGAGGTGATAACGAAGTTTACGGGGTGAGTTGCGGTGAAAGCAACGACGTTATCAAGGAACGCAGAAAATTCAGCGATGTCGTTTCCGCAGATCTTAAGCGCGGAATCTATGAATATATCGGACACGTCGAAGTTCGAGCCGTAGTTGCCGGCAACGAAGCCGTAAAGCTTAGCAGCGTCGTTGATAAGATATTCGTCAGTATCAAGAAGCTTTGCCTGATGCTTTACTTCGTGGATAAGCTTAGTACCCTTTTCGATGAATACGACAGCTCCTTTGGTTTCAGCGAGCTTTGCGTTAGCCATCTCTACGATGGTCTTGGTCTTGCCCGATCCCTTGAGTCCTACGATAAGTTTAAGCATGGTGGTTTACCTCCAAAAATAGATTACAAATTAATTGATTCTGCCCTTAAGCTCTTCACGGCGCTTATCGTGCTCTGCGCCGGGCTTGCCGAGGAGGGCGTACATATTGTTCTTGTATCCTTCAACACCGGGCTGGTCGAAGGGATTTACACCGAGGGTGTAGCCCGAAACGGCACATGCAAGCTCGAAGAAGTATACAAGATATCCGAAGTCGGCGGCGGTTCTGCCGTCGAGCTCAAGAACGAGATTGGGAACTCCGCCGTCGGTATGGGAAAGAACGGTTGCGAGGAACGCGTTATGATTTACCTCGTGCATCGTCTTGCCCGAAACGAAATTCATTTCGTCGACGTTCTGCGGATCGTTGGGAATGATAAGGGGGCTTTCGTCACTCTTGATGTCGATAACGGTCTCAAAGAGTGTTCTTTCACCCTGCTGAATATACTGACCGAGGGAGTGAAGGTCTGTCGAGAAGACTACCGACGCGGGGAAAAGTCCGACGCCGTCCTTGCCCTCGCTCTCGCCGTAAAGCTGCTTCCACCACTCGTTCATCATTGCGAGCGCAGGATCGTAAGTTACCATTATTTCGGTCTTCTTACCTTCACGGTAGAGAATATTTCTTGCTGCTGCGTACTTATAGCAGTCGTTTTTCATCATATCGGGCTCGGAGAAGTCGTTTCTTGCCGCTTGAGCGCCCTGCATCATTGCGTCGATGTCGATTCCCGCAACTGCGATAGGAAGAAGTCCAACCGCGGTGAGAACGGAATATCTGCCGCCGATGTCGTCCGGTACTACGAAGCTCTCGTAACCCTTTTCGGTCGCAAGCTCCTTCATCTTACCTCTTGCCTTATCGGTCGTAACGAAGATTCTTTCTCTTGCGCCCTCCTCGCCGTACTTCTTTTCAAGAAGCTCGCGGAAGATACGGAATGCGATAGCCGGCTCGGTCGTTTTACCCGACTTGGAGATTACGTTAATACAAACGTCCTTGCCCTCGCAGATAGAGAGAAGCTCGTTAAGATATGCGGAATTTATGTTGTTTCCTGCAAAATAAACATCGGGAGTGTCCTTCTTAAGAGCGTTATAGAACGGGCTCTTACAGAACTCTATCGCTGCTCTTGCGCCGAGGTAAGAGCCGCCGATACCGATAGCAATAAATACGTCACAGGACTTCTTTATCTTCTCAGCCGCCGCCTTTATTCGGGAAAATTCTTCTTTGTCGTAATTTACGGGAAGATCGACCCAGCCGATAAAATCGTTTCCTGCGCCGCTTCCGTCACGGAGAGTTTTAACCGCCGCGTCTACCTCGCCAGAGATAGCGTCAAGCTTCTTAGCAGTAACAACGTCGGAGGCATACTTGGTATTAAGTCTGACTGTCATTGTACAAAAACCGTTTACCTTTCTGTTAGTTATAATAATTATACATTATTTTAAGTAATTTTGCAATAGCAAACTATAAATATTCTAAACTTTTTTATCAAAAAGACGAAAGAAACGCAAGTTGACAATGCGAAAATAATATGTTATAATCACAGCGTGACCGAGAAATGTGCTCGCGCGGTATTGCGCCGTAAGGTATTACCGTGAGGAAAGTCCGGGCTTCACAGAGCAAGGGTAACGGATAACGTCCGCCGAAGGCGACTTCAGGGAAAGTGCAACAGAAATAAACCGCCGCGTATGCGGTAAGGATGGAAAGGCGAGGTAAGAGCTCACCGGCTCTCGCGGTAACGCAGAGCAAATGTAAACCCTACCCGAAGCAACTCCCCAATGAGACTGATGTTTCACTGCCTGCTCGGTAGCTGTCTCGGGGCGGCTAAAGCCGTGCGGTAACGCACGGAATAGATAGATGAGTACAGGTTCTTGCTTTGGCAACGCAAGGACAACAGAACCCGGCTTATGCTTTCGGTCTGCTCCCCATTCGGGGAGCGCTTTTTCTTTTTGAAAATAACTATCAACAAAGAAAAACAGCCACCATCTCGGTGACAATTTTGCATCAAAAAACCACCTGACTTAGCCTTAGCAGGTGGTTTTCGATTTATTTATTAGCGTCTGCAATCTTCGCAGAGATCTTTGTGATCTCGGCAGTAAAGGCCGCGAGCAGCTCACTGTCCTTTATTCTGAGATTCATGTTGCTTACCTTGTTGCTCCACTCACAAGTCTCGAAAATAAGATCGTTGAGTCCGTCGCGGTACTCCGTGGAGGTCTTATCGTCCTTGTGTGCTTCGAAGAAAGCAACGTACTTGTCTGCCCATGCATCGTACTCGGCAATGAAAGCATCAACGTCAGCCTTGGTTGCGTCACCGCTCACGCCGCCAACGATCATCTTCGATATTCTGTTCAGCTCTGCAACGTAAGCCTTCTGTGCTTCCTTAAAGCCGTTAAGAGCCACGAACATCTCGTGAGTTCTTTCACCCCACTCCTTGATCTCGTTCGGCCATTTGCCGAGCGAGTCCATAATGACAGGGCTGTTCGGGTTTGCCTGATAAGCGCGCTGGAAGGTTATGTATTCCATCGCCCATTCCCCGTACTCCTCAATGAGCTCTTCCCATGCGGGGGGATCCTGCTTGGGCGGCTCGGTCTTCTTGGAGTCGTTGCAGGCAACGATCGAAATCATAAGTGCTCCGCAGAGAAGCATAAGTAAAATTTTTTTCATGGTGGTTTCTCCCTGGTTTTTAATTATCTATGGCTATCCATGTAATTTTGAAGTATTATTTGCGCGGAAAGCGTATCAACGTTTTCCTTGCGCTTTTTACCGCGCGTATCGGTCATATTCATGATGCTGTGCGCGACCATCGTCGTGCATCGCTCGTCAAAAAGGTGAACGGGCTTACCCGATTCTTTTTCGAGCTCAGAAGCAAACTTCTGTGCTTTTAGCGAACGGTCACCGACCGTGCCGTTCATATTAATCGGATTCCCGACGACAAATTCGTCGATTCCGTACTTTTCCGCCTGCTCGAGGATTATTCCGATCAACGCCCGTCTTCCCGGCACCTTGAATGTTCCGACACCGCATGCGAGAATACCGAGAGGATCGCTTACCGCGATTCCCGTGCGGACGTCTCCGCAGTCAATTCCCATAAACCGTTTCACTTAAAATCCACCTTTCCAAACGGTATTGAACTATAGCTTCGGCAGGCAACAACGCCCTCCGAGACCTCCTTCACCCATTCAATAAGATCGGAAAATGCTTCGTCGCGGCTGAGATCGTTATATATTTCATGTCTGGACTCAGGATAAAGCTTCATTTTCAGCTCGTTCATTTCGTGATCGTCAAGCGCGTTATAAAGCTCCTTGATTCCTTCTCCGCCGTCAGCGAGCGGGTCTTTATCACCCGAGACAATGAAAACGGGCAGCGATATCGGAACTCTTTCCGCCCATTCTCCGTTCGATATTGAGATCAGAAGCTTAAACAGCTCTCTCATTGCGACCGCGGTGAATTTATAGGTACAGTACTTATCATTATTATAGCGCTGACGGACCGATGCATCGCGAGTGAGCCACGAGACCTTATCGTTCTCGATTTCAAAGCCTTTATTATATGAGCCGAATGCGAGCTTGTCAAGAAGCTTGCTTCTGTGATCTTCACCCTTGAGCTTACATATCAGCCCTGCAAGCATCTTAGCAGCACTGAGCGGCTGATTTCCCGCCGTTGTTCCCGAGAACACCGCGCCGTCTATATCGTCATATTTCGTTACGTAATCGCGTGCAACGAACGATCCCATGCTGTGACCGAACAAAATGTACGGCAAGCTCGGATAGCGTTTTTTTATGATTCCGTTAAGTATATGCAGATCTTCTGTCAGCCTTTCGTAATCGGTAAAAAAGCCGAGCTTCTCTTCGGGTACCGACGGACCGTGTCCCAGATGATCGTTACCGCAAACGGCAATTCCCGCCTCGGTGAGAGCCGAGACAAAGCCCTCTTTTTCGTAGCGCTCGATATATTCGCACATTCCGTGGCTTATTTGAAGCACCGCAAAGGGATTCCCCTTTGGAACGTAGAGGTAATATGGAACCGTATTCACTCCGTCGGACGAAAGGAACGCTCCCGTTATTTTTTCGTAATTACAGCTCGTCGACATCGTAATCTATCTCGTTTCTCTTTACAAATCTTCGCACGTCCTCAAAGTATGGATATGCACGAAGTCCGCCGCCGCGCGAAAGATATACAGCGCTCACTACCGTTGCAAAATCGCAGGCGCGCGCAATATCGCCGTCGGAACGGAGATATTCATACACAAGCGCCGCACCGAACGCATCATCGCTATCAACGCCCTTTGGCTGAGGCACGTCGTACGCCGAAATGAAGGTCGAGAACTTTCCGTCAAAGAGGAAGGTTCCGCG
This sequence comes from Eubacteriales bacterium, assembly GCA_045591885.1. Classification (GTDB taxonomy): domain Bacteria; phylum Bacillota; class Clostridia; order Oscillospirales; family CAG-272; genus Colimorpha_A. Next base: position 10,862 of record JAZNTT010000017.1, read on the forward strand.
CTCGCCGAGGCGTATAACAACGTATTTTGCCTTTACTCTCTGCGAAAGCGCGATGCAAGCACGCATACATTTTTCCTGATCGGACGGACGGATTCCCGTATATTTGACTGCGCCGTTTTCATCGGTAACAAGTATTTCACATTCGCCGATACGCGAAAGCGGATATCTCGACGGGTCGGGAAGCGTAAGCAAGAACATAGGCAGCCCGTGTTCCGACACTTGTCTTATCGTTTCGTCAATGATCTTTTCGGGAAGCACACCGTGAAGAATCGCGGCATCGGGATATGAAATAAACGCTTCCTCGATGTCTCCCTCGGTCAGCTTAGCAATAGCGCCTCCGTAGGTTATCGTTTTTTCGTTTTCGTTATAGTCTTTGATTATAATATCAATAGGTGTGCTTTCGCCTCGTTTTTTTGGAGAATAACGGGTGTCAACTCTCTCGGATTCAAGATACTCGACAAGCTCCTTTTCATAGGTATCATCTCCGAGCGCAGAACACAAAACCGAATCTGCGCCGAGACGTGCAAGCGCCACCGACGATATTATTCCCTTTCCGCCGGGATAATAATCGATGCTTTCCGCCTCGGTCCTGCTATTTCTCTCGGGCATCGAATCGGTTGAAACGACAAGCTCGGTTCTCGCATCGCCTATGACAAGTATTCTCGGTTTAAGCACTCGCATCAGCTCACTTTCATAATTTTGTCTTATTATTATATCAAATAATTATGTGTTATGCAACACTGATTTGTGAACATCGGTCAAAGAAAGTCGCATTTTCTTTGAATACTTTCGGTTTTTATCCGTTTTATTGACATTTTTTCTTGAACGTGGTAAAATTTCATCATTAACATTCAGGAGAAAAATATGTCGGAACAAATTTTTGTCGCGACCTGCCTGTTCGGGCTTGAAAAGCTTCTCGGTGAGGAGATCGACGCGCTTGGCTACAAGCGCACCGAGACCATCGACGGACGAGTCAAGTTTTCAGCGCCCCTCTCAGCAATTCCGCGGCTTAACATAAACCTGCGCTTTGCAGAAAGAGTTCTTATTGAGGTAGGCACATGCCCTGCGCCTGATTTCGATACGCTTTTCGAGGGCGTAAAGGCGATGCCGTGGGAAAACTATATCGGAAGAAACGATATATTCCCCGTCAAGGGACACAGTATAAAAAGTAAGCTTTTCAGTCTGCCCGACTGTCAGAAGATAGTCAAAAAGGCGGTTGCTACCCGTCTCGGCGGTCACTACGGACTTATATTTATGCCCGAAACGGAAATCAAATATCAGATCGAGTTTTTTATACTCAAGGACGTAGCGTCACTTATGATCGACACAAGCGGAACACCGCTTCATAAGCGCGGTTACCGCCCCGTTTCGACCGAGGCACCGCTTCGCGAAACGCTTGCTGCGGCGCTCGTCAAGCTTGCTCGGCCTCGCGAGGACGTGCTGTTCTGGGATCCAATGTGCGGCTCGGGAACAATAGCCACCGAGGCGGCACTCATGATGACTCATACCGCGCCCGGTCTTAACCGTTCATTCTGCTCCGAGGAATATCGGTTCATTTCCGAGGACGATTGGGAAAACGCCCGCGACGAAGCATTTGACAGCATAATCGACACCGATTTCGAGGCGTACGCCTCCGATATTGACGAAAACGCCGTGAATATTGCGCGCGAAACTGTGCGCAAGGCGGGCGTAAGCAAGTACGTCAAGGTGTTTCAGCAGGACGCGCTTACCATTGAAACAGGCGGTAGACGCGGTACGATAGTCTGTAATCCCCCATACGGCGAGCGTCTTTCGACCGTTGAGGAAGCGCGCGAGCTATACGGCAAGATGGGCGAACATTTCAAAGCTCTCGGCTCGTGGCAGATATACATTATCACCTCCGACGAGACCTTTGAGCGTCTTTACAGACGCCGTGCAGACAAGGTGCGTAAGCTCTATAACGGCATGATTCCCTGCTATTATTATCAGTTCTTCAAGAAATAAGGCCAAAAGACGGTTACCGCGATTTAATGTGATTGCTTCTTCATAGCCTCTTCAAGAGCGTTACCGATTTCGATACGGAGAGAAGCAAATTTGTCGCTGCTTACGTATTTTGTAAGAGTAGGAGTGCCTTCCTTTGTCTTTTCAAGAAGCCAATCCTTACCAAGATACTGCTCTGCAAGATAGAAGAGTTCGATATCGTCAATACCGTCGCGCACTATCTTCAGTCGGATAGAAGGCACGCAATCAGGAATACCAACATCTTTTCCGGGATACAGGAGAAATCCGCAACCATAAATTGATTCCTTATTCTCGTTGAGTATTCCCGTATTCGTGTTTTGCCAGGGGTTGACGCGCACTCCGTTCTTGCTTTGCCCGTAACTGTTTGTCGACCAATAGAGGAATCCCTCTATATCTCTCTGATACATCTGCCAGAACATTAGTCTCTGGTTTACACCTTCGGTGTCAATAAAGAGCTGAGCGTAAGGATCGTCGGGAGAGTTACAAACGTATGTCCACATTCTGTCGCCGCTTGCAATCTGATCGTTCATTCTTTCATGGAAGCTCTTGCTCGGGGTATAATCCAAAAACTTGTCGTATGATCTGCTATCGTCCCACAGGGAAAGCTTCGGACACCATAGGTCGGTGTATTCTGCCATATCATCTGTCTGATCTCTGTTTTCACCGAGCTGAATGTTGGTATAATACGGAGCGCAAATCTCGATTTCGGGACAAAGCGCGGTAAGACGCTTTTCCCAATCACGAAGCTCAGTCAAGTGCTGCTTTGTTCTCGGCTCGTCAAGGGGATAGAAAAATGCCTTTTTAAGCCATTCGGGATTATTTTTCAGCTTCTCATATATTTCGAGAAGCTTGTCTTGATTTATACCGCCGGTCGTGACGTTTATCATGAAAGAGGTTACGCGCGGATCCGACATGTATTCGTTCGCTTTATCGTCAAGTATGTCGTACGGCAGACTATATGCGCTGACGTTATGGTCGAGAAGAACGTTATACCAGCCGAGATACGTTCCGCCGTGATAGTATATTCCTTCATTCCTAAGGCCTACAGCCGTAGCAAAGGTCTTTTCTTTCGGAAGAGTGATATCCCAGACGTGAACGGTTATCTCAAAGGAAGCAAGTGCTTTCCCCTTCTTGTTCTGCAATTCGTAAGTATATTTGTATTCTCCCGCTACGGTATTCTCGTTCGTTTTGAACTCGACCATGAATGGGAGCACGCGTTTTTTTTCAAGTGTCAGTTTCCCGCCGTTATAAGGGACAAGAGCATCCGTATATTGCTTTCTTCTAATATTATGGGTTCGGGACATTTCATAAACGCTCGGCTCAATATTTTCAACGTCAGCCGACGTTTGGCGCAAGGTCACACCCTCGACTTTTGTGTCGGTATACACTGCTACCTGACATCCCTCGGTCTCGCCCTTAGCCAAATACACGGTGTATTCCGTTTTAAATTCCCCTTTCGGAACTATGTTTACTACCGTTTTTTCAAAGCTGTGAAATGCCCATGCTTTAATTGCGGAATCGGGGGCCTTGCCGCCGTTCGCTTCCTTTTTGCTGTCACAGGCGACAAGGGAAAGAACTGTACAAAGCAAAAGAATGATTGAAATTATTTTTTTCATAATTATCGGTCTCCTATAAAAAACTCTAAAGTAATTATAGCATTTATAATAAGTCATGTCAACAAAAAGCGTCAATTCCGATTTGGAATTGACGCTTTTAATATTACTTATTATTAAGTTTCGCTTCAAGAGCGTTACCGATTTCGATACGAAGTGCCTCGAACTTGTCTGCATCTACGAACTCGGTAAGAGAAGGAGTGCCTTCGTAGGTCTTTTCAAGGAGCCATTCCTTGCCGAGATACTTTTCTGCAAGATTGAGCATCTCGATATCGTCAGCACCGTCGCGAACGATCTTTGCTCTGATGGAGGGAACTGCTCCGCCGAATCCAACGTCCTGACCGGGATAGAAGAGGAAGCCACAACCGTAGATTATCTTGCCATCGCCGTTCGAAATCTTGGTGTTTACGGTTTCCCACGGGTTCTGCATGGTAGGCTTAATGCCTGCATGAATAGCGCTGGGGCCTTCCTTATAACCGTAGTAGTTGATCGCCCAGTACAAGAAGCCGTCGATGTCTCTCTGCCAGAACTGCCAGAACATAAGACGCTGATTTGCGCCATTGGTATCGATGAACATCTGTGCATAGGGATCGTCGGGAGTGTTACAAACGTAACTCCACATTCTGTCTCCCTCTGCGATCTGTTCGTCCATTCTCTCGTGGAAGGTCTTACTGGGCTTATAGTTAAGGTACTTATCGTAGGACTGAGTGTCGTCCCAAAGGCAGAGTTTAGGACACCAGAGAGTCGTATAGTCCATCATGTCCTCGGTCTGGTCCTTGCCTGCGCCAAGCTGAATGTTAGTATAATAAGGAGCACAGATATCGATCTCGGGGCAAAGCTCGCCAAGAGTTTTTTCCCACTGACGAAGCTCAGCCAGATGCTGCTCGGTTCTTGGCTCGTCGATAGGATAGAAGAACGCCTTCTTGAGCCATTCCTCGTTGCTCTTTATCTTTTTGTAATACTGAAGAAGCTTCTCTTTGTTTATAGTATTATCCTCGTTCATCGGGATCGGCACCTGGAAAGCGGTAACGCGAGGATCGGACATATATGCATTTGCTTCATCGCTGAGAATATCGCAAGGAAGCAAATGCGGACTTATGTTGTGCTGAACAGCAGTTTCGTACCAATCCTTGTAATTTCCATTGAAGTGGCTTACCCAGTCGCTTCTGAGTCCACCGGTAGCCTGGAATGTTCTATTCTCGGGAAGAGTAATATTCCAAACGTGAACGGTGATATTGTAGGTAGCAAGAACGTTCTTTTCCCTGTCCTTTACCTCGTAAACGTACTTATACTCGCCTGCGGGGGTATCCTTGGTGGTCGTGAACTCAACCATGAAGGGAAGTACTCTCTTCTCCTGAAGCTGAATGCGTCTGCCGTAATAAGGAATGAGCGAGTCTGTGTACTCATACTTTCTGCCGCAAGCATGTGCGCGATCCATTGAGAACATAGCAGTCTTGATGTACTCATTTTCGCCGGATGTCTGACCGAAGGAAATGTTCTTAATTTCCTTGTCAGAATATATAGCTACCTGACAGCCCTCTGTCTCGCCCTTGGCAAGATATACGGTATAATCGGTCTTGGAGGCATCCTCAGGAGCGATGTTTACCGCCGTTTTTTCAAAACCGTGGAAAGCCCAGGCTTTGAGCTCAAAAGGATCTTCCTTGGGTACCGTCTTCTTTCCGTCGCACGCAGCGAGAGGAAGAACCATAACCAAAGCAAGAATCAAAATCAAAAGCTTTTTCATTAGTGTTTCTCCTTATGCAAATAGGTTTACTTCCCAAATTGTATCATACAAATCCGAATTAGTCAACAAAAAAACACCCGAGTGGGTGTCTTTTTTGTTAATTTTTATTAAACACATCTTTTTTCAGTTTTTTATATTTTGCTTTCGTTGCTTCGCCGCCTCTTATATGGCGCTCTGACTTATTCTTATCAAGGACCTCCTTCACCGATAGGTACAAGGACGGATTTGCCCTTTCGAGCTTTTCCGTTATATCCTTATGAACCGTCGACTTGCTTATTCCGAAAGTCGAAGCGGCAGCGCGCACCGTTGCGCCTGTTTTTACTATGTATTTGCCGAGAAGCTGACATCTCTTCTCGACCACGGTTTCGGTCAGCATTCCGTATCCTTCCCTTCCCGCCTTTCGGCGTTAAGCTTTTGATACAGATTATGCTGTAAGAACTAATTTTATTACTTTTCGGTTTGCGGGGCGGTTACGTTGAAATACAGCGTTATCTTTTCGGTTCGGCACTGAATTTCTATCGTATACTTTCCCGGCTTCGTTTGATTTCCGACGCGCCATTCCCATCCTACTATACCGTTTACATCGGAATATTTTTCTTCAAGTCCCTTTGCCTCACTCACCGTAGTGTAGGTTACGGTAATCATATATTCTGTATTCGGAAGACCACGAACGGTAACAGACGCCTTACTGCCCGCAGATACCGTTTCGGTAAGCGCGACAAGCTTGAGCGAGCCAACCGGTAATTCGGTCGGCTCGGTGATTTCCGCCGTCGAGGACGCCTGAGTTGTCTCGCCCTCAGAATATATTGTCATCAAATCACCGCTTCTGCACGACGTCAAAATGAGCGCAAGAAGCACAAATGCGACCTTTCTCATTCTGCTTCTCCTGACGGAAGAAGCGTAACCAAAACCAGCTCAGGTCGGTTAAAGACGCGCGGAAGGACATGTTTTGAAAGCCCTCTGCTGACTATCATTTTGCCACCGTTAGCCATTATATATTCTCCGCCCGCATATTTCGGAAAAAATCCCTGATGAGGCGCGTAAAGACCGTTAATAAGCCCGGGAACTATGACCTGACCTCCATGAGCATGGCCGCACAAAACAAGATCGAACGGTGTTTCCTCATAATAGCTTATAAGCTCGGGGCGGTGGCTGAGCAGTATGCTGAAATAGTTTCCGTCAAGGGTTTTTCCGCAGTCCGTGAGCTGATCCTCCCAAAGTCTGCCGTACCTGTCGGGCGACTCTATTGGATCGTCAACTCCGCCTACCGCTATATTCTGTTCTCCGATCCTTACCGTCTCAATCTCGCCCTCAAGAACTCTTATTCCGTAAGAAGCGAGCTTTTCCTTTATTGCATCGGCAAGGTGTGTATACACCTCGTGATTTCCGCTGACGTAGTAGCACGGGTAGAGCGATGCGATATTTTTCAGAAATTTGAAGCACGCACCGTTCGGTACGCGGTTATCAAGTATATCGCCCGTCATAACGACTATATCGGGAGATATATTCGTTACCGCTTCAACAAGCTCCGAGCATTCTTCACCATATTTCGAGCTATGAAGATCTGATATCTGAATTATTTTGACGGGTGTTTTTATCTTCTCGCTGAACACAGGATAGGTTTTCAGGCACATTTTCTTGTTCATTGCAAAATATGACAGTGCCGCGGTACCCGCTCCTGCGAGTGCAAGGAGAATTGCGTTTGATGCTTTCATATTACTTTTCCGTATATATTCTTACTATTTCGAGAAGTATTTCGACGCATTTATCCATGCCCTCAACGGTTGCGTGTTCATAAGGGCCGTGACCCGCGTATGCTCCTGTGCCGAGGTTCGGGCAAGGAAGCCCCATAAAGGACAGACGCGCGCCGTCTGTGCCGCCTCTTATCGGGTAGACCTCGGGGGTGACGCCTGCGTTTTCTGCCGCCTTTATCGCGGTTTCGACGATGTGATAATGCGGGCGCACCATTTCTGCCATATTGCGGTACTGCTCCTTGATCTCGAGTGTGACCGTACCTTCGCCGTACTTTTCGTTGAGAAGCGCGGTTATATGGCGTAGGGTCTCGTTTCTGATCTCGAAATTATGCGCATCGTGGTCGCGCACGATATAGGTAAGCGTCGCCTCCGACGTTTCGCCCTTCATGTCGGTCAGGTGGAAGAAGCCCTGATAGCCTTCCGTATTGCGGGGCGTATCGCAGGCGGGGAGCATCGAATTGAACTCCATTGCGACGAGAGATGCGTTTATCATCGTATTCTTCGAGCTGCCGGGGTGAACGGAGAAGCCCTTTATCTTAACGAGGGCACCCGATGCGTTGAAGTTTTCATACTCGACTCCTCCGACACCGCCGCCGTCTACTGTATAACCAAAGTCTGCGCCGAAAAGCGGTACGTCAAAGTGGTCTGCGCCCTCTCCGATCTCCTCGTCGGGAGTAAAGCCGATGCAGATCTTGCCGTGGGGGAGATTATTTTCAAGCAGAATTTCCGCCATTGTTATTATCTCGGCAATTCCTGCCTTATCGTCACCGCCGAGCAGCGTTGTGCCGTCCGTGGTGATAAGGGTCTGACCTTTAAGAGATTTAAGGTGCGGGAAGTCACTGACCTTGAGTACGCGTCCGCTTTCGCCCAGAACGACGTCGCTACCGTCGTAATTTTCGATAAGCTGAGCCTTTACGCCCTCACCGCTGAATTCGGGCGAGGTATCCATGTGTGCAATAAAGCCGATCGCGGGGACGTTTTCGCAGCCCTTCGTTGCAGGGATAACGGCGTAAACGTAGCCGAGATCATTATAGGTCGATTCGATCCCCATTGAAAGAAGCTCGTCGTTAAGCGCCTTTGCGAGCACGAGCTGACCGCCGGTGCTGGGGGTAACGCCTGATGTTTCT
>JAZNTT010000018.1:0-4140 GCA_045591885.1 Eubacteriales bacterium
AACGGCGAAAAGACCGACCCGCTTCATAAGGACGGCTCTAAAACCGAATCCTGGCTCGTTATTCTCCAAAACGGAAAGTACGTCGATCCGATTAAGAATAACGTGCTTACGGGTAAGCTTGTTCCCTCAGGATGGTAATGAATTTTAGTTATAACATTTGAATATAATAGACCTATGCCCAGCCTGTAACTCGGCTGGGCAAGGGTATTTAGTAGAGCGGTATAATGAATAAGAAATTTTCACTTATTACAGTCATCGTTTCGGTCCTTGTTGCGATGATAGTTACGTTTAACGCTACGTTCGTAATAATGAACGTCCGGCATAACAAGGAAATGAACGATCTTCTTACCGAAAAGAGCTATCTTAGCACGCTTTTGACCGTCGAGCAGGTGATCAAGGAGAATTACCTCGGCGAGCTCAACGATGAGGAGATTAAGCATGCGGTCATTCGAGGATATCTTTCGGGTATAGGCGATAAATACAGTCAGTATATGACGTCCGAGGAATATGACGCATATCTTGATGAATTCAGAGGCAACGCTGTAGGCATCGGAGTTAACGTAATTTTCGATCTCGTTTCAAATACTATCGAGGTTATAGACGTAATTCCCGATTCGCCGGCAGAAAAGAGCGGTATACAAGTCGGTGACTATATTGTAGCTATCGACGGCTCGCGCGTTACTGATGTTGGCTATTATGTTGCTGTTGACCTTATTAAAGGCGAAAAGGGTACGTCAGTTACGATCACCGTAAACAGAAATGGATCCGAAAGTGATCTTATCTGTGTCCGCGACTCTGTTGCAGTCGTTACCGTAAAGCATAGAGTGTATTCAAAGGATGCTGCGATAGGTGTCATACGAATCTCCTCCTTTAATGCCGAAACTCCAAATGAGTTTAAGGCGGCGGTCGAAGACCTTCAAGGAAAGGGCTGCACGAAATTCGTTTTTGACGTTCGTAATAACGGCGGCGGCGAGCTTAACAGTATTCTTTCGACGCTTGACTATATTCTGCCGAAGGGTAAGCTTGCATATATACGCTATGCGTCCGGTGCGGAAACGTCATTTGATTCTAAGGAATCCTTCCTTGATGCAAGCGTTGCTGTTCTTGTTAATGAAAATACCGCAAGTGCGGCTGAACTGTTTGCGGCGGCACTTCGAGATTATGCGAAGGAAGGGAAGTACGACGCAACTCTCGTAGGTAATAAGACCTACGGAAAGGGCGTCTTCCAGAGTATGTACCTTCTCCCAGACGGCTCCGCGTTCAAGTTCACAACGGGCAGATACGATCCCCCCTGCGGAGTTAATTACGACGGCACGGGAGTTGTTCCCGACAGCATCGTCGATCTTTCAGAGGAAGCTGAAAAGCTTGGATTCTACAAATTGACCGACGATAATGATAACCAGCTTAAGGTTGCCGCAGATGCACTCGCGGCTAATTAAAACTATAAAGTAATACAGACAAAGAAAGAGAGAGAATAATCATGGCAAAGCAGATCATTGTTACCGAAGAAGGACTCAAAAAGCTTCAGGAGGAGCTCGAATACCTCAAGTCGACCAAGAGAAAGGAAGTCGTTGAGGCTATAAGAGTTGCGCTTTCATTCGGTGACCTTTCCGAGAACAGCGAGTACGACGAGGCAAAGAACGAGCAGGCTAAGACCGAGGCACGCATTAGCGAGCTTGAAGAGAGTCTCAAGCACGTTAAGGTCATTTCCGACAGTGAAGTAAACACTGATGCAGTTAACGTAGGAAATCGCGTTCTTGTATATGACCTTGAGTTTGAGGAAGAAATTGAGTATACTCTCGTTGGTTCTACCGAGGCAGATCCTATGGAGAATAAGATCTCCGATCAGTCCCCCATCGGTCAGGCGCTTATCGGTAGAGCTGTCGGCGATACGGTTGACGTTCATACTCCGGGCGGAATTATCAAGCTTGAAATTAGAGAGATAATGAAGTAATTTATACCTAAAGGCAGGCAAAAATAATGGATAATCAAAGACAGAATAATAACAATCAGCCCGAACAGGATATAGGTCAGCTTTTAAAGGTAAGACGCGAAAAACTCGCTGATCTTCAGGCACAGGGAAATGACCCTTACGTTATTACGAAATATGATCAGACACATCATGCGGCCGAGATTAAGGCAGATTTTGATGCTTACGAGGGCAAGGAAGTTTCCGTAGCAGGACGAATGATGTCGAAGCGTATCATGGGTAAGGCTTCCTTCTGTAATCTTCAGGACCTTAGCGGTAACATTCAGTCGTACGTTACCCGTGACGACCTCGGCGAGGAATCTTATGCCTCCTTCAAAAAGCTTGATATCGGTGACGTGATCGGTATTAAGGGAACCGTTTTTAGAACTAAGACGGGCGAGACTTCGATACACGCTACGTCCGTTACGCTTCTCTCTAAGAGCTTGCAGATCCTACCTGAGAAGTTCCATGGTCTTACCAATACCGATATGCGCTATCGTCAGCGCTATATCGACCTCATAATGAACGAGGAAGCTAAGAAGACATTTATCAACCGCTCAAAGATTATAAATGCTATCCGCCGTTACCTTGACGGTCAGGGCTTTATGGAGGTCGAAACTCCTATGCTTGTTCAGAACGCGGGCGGCGCGGCTGCAAGACCCTTTGATACGCATTTTAACGCCCTTGATATCGACGTTAAGCTTCGTATCTCTCTTGAGCTTTACTTAAAGCGTCTTATCGTAGGCGGTCTTGAAAAGGTCTATGAAATAGGCAGAGTTTTCCGTAACGAGGGACTTGATACACGTCATAACCCCGAGTTTACACTTATGGAGCTTTATCAGGCATATACCGATTACCACGGCATGATGGACCTTACCGAGAATATGTTCCGTCACGTCGCACAGGAGGTCCTCGGTACTACTACAATTACCTATAACGGTGTTGAAATGGACCTCGGTAAGCCATTTGAGCGTATAACGATGGTAGATGCGGTCAAGAAGTATTCAGGCGTTGATTTCAATGAGATCAGAACGCTTGAAGAAGCACGCGCGGTTGCTAAGGAGCACCACGTTGAATATGAGGAACGCCACCAGAAGGGCGATATTCTTAACCTCTTCTTTGAAGAGTTTGTTGAGGAGCATCTCATTCAGCCGACGTTCGTTATGGACCACCCGATCGAGATCTCGCCGCTTACTAAAAAGAAGCCCGAGAATCCCGAGTACGTTGAGCGCTTCGAGATGTTCATGAACGGCTGGGAAATGTGTAACGCATATTCTGAGCTTAACGACCCGATCGACCAGCGTGAACGCTTTAAGGCTCAGGAAGCACTGCTTGCACAGGGCGACGAGGAAGCTAACACCACCGACGAGGACTTCCTCTATGCGCTTGAGCTTGGTATGCCTCCCACAGGCGGTATCGGTTACGGTATCGACCGTATGGTTATGCTTCTTACTGATAGCGCATCTATTCGTGACGTGCTTCTTTTCCCCACAATGAAACCCCTGGACTAAATAACAAGTTATAAGAACTTATAAGAAGATATAAGAACTCGCTGAAATCTTCTTACCACAGTTTTACAATAAATATCCCCCCGCATAGCGGGGGGTATTTCATTTTCGGGCGTAGCCCTAATACTACTGGCTGCGCACAAGTGCGCCTTAAATTGGCCTGCCAGCCACGCTATGGATACTTGCTACCCGTAAACGGGTTTCGCTCTTGGCCTCCCTTGTGTAAAGGGAGGTGGCATTTGCAGAGCAAATGACGGAGGGATTGTATATAAGCTTTTCTAACTTCTTACAACCCCTCAGTCTTCAGTAGTTTGCGCTTCGCGCAACCTACCGCAGACAGCTCCCCTTGCACAGGGGAGCCATTGGCACATACTACCCTTAAACTACATTTTTTCTTTACATCATTTCTGTTCATCGGTTAACCTCTACTGAACCACGCGACTATCGCGTGGTTTTCATTTACAACAAAAAATGAAGGCGCTTGCCTTCATTTTTTATCGTTTTTATTTCTTTATGAATTTCGCGACGAAGAAGCCGTCCGTGCCGTGCTCGTCGGGGAAGAAGGTCATCATCGGTTTGCCCTCGTACATTCCGTCTCCATTTGGCGAAAATTCGGGGTGTTCGCTCAAAAATCTATCTACGACCTTTTCGTTTTCCTCCTTA
>JAZNTT010000019.1:0-47502 GCA_045591885.1 Eubacteriales bacterium
GCTTGGTGTGGAACGCCCTGATATCCCCGAGCATTTGAAGGTAACATCCCTTCTATACAAATCTCAAATCGAGCGTAACCAGATTATGTTACAGCTATCCAAGGTACAAAATCACTTTATGAGATATTTGCAAGTGGGTGGATTTCCCGAGCTCGCACTCGCCGACAATGATCTTATGGCACAGCAGGTGATGCGTGAGGATGTTGTAGATAAAGTACTCAAGAGGGACCTTCCCTCGCTATATAACATTCGCAACGCGACAGAATTAGAGCGAATTTTCTTGTATTTGTGTAGCGTTTCCTCCGAAATTGTTTCCATAGAAGCTATTACCAAAGAATTGAACGGAGTATCTCGCACAACTGTAGAGAATTATATTCAATTCTTGGAAAGTGCAAACTTGATTTTCCAAAGCTGGCCTGTAGATATGGCCGGTAAGAAGGTACTGAAAGCAAGACCGAAAATCTATATTGCAGATGCTGCAATCAGAAATGCCGTGCTAATGGATGATTCCATTATGACTGATCCCACAGGAATGGGCAAAGTTGTCGAAACCGCTGTCTACAAGCACGTTGCCGCCTTCTACTATCAATTTGCGACTTCTGTTGGATATTTCAGAGGTGGAAGAAAGAACAAAGAAATTGATGTTGTGGTTGACTATCCCAATATCAAAAACATTCTGATTGAAGTGAAATACCGTGAAGGTGCGCCGATCGCAGACGACGATGCTATCGTTGAATTATGCGAGGAAGCCTCTGCAGCTATTGTTGTAACCAAAACGGCAACAGACTTTGGCGTGCACAACACACCGAGCGGAAAGAATCTACTCAGAATTCCGGCGTTTGCTTTTTTGTATTTACTTGGAAACGCCGAAAAGCATGGATATCGCGGAATAGAATAATCATTGAGCAAACAAAAATAGTGACCGCCCGTCCCTTCGGCCTTGAGAAAGCCGTGCATTTTTCTCGGAAGGGGCAAGAAAGCGGTCACTAATTCTTTAAATTTTGCGGAAATTAGGGACAGTGAGGGACAGAGCGAGCCTGTGTGACAGCTGCTCGAAAGAGGAGGAACCCTATCATTTTTGCGGTTATATGGCGTTTGTGGGGGTATAATTTGATTTTTAATTGAATTACACCCCCACAACACTTGACTTTTTAAAAGAAATATGTTATAATCTGATCAAAAGGACACGGGGGTTCGATTGATGAGTACAAAAATCTACAAACGGCAATATTACATTGACAAAATAAGAGGCTTTTATAAAAGCGATTTGATCAAAGTAATCAGCGGTATTCGCCGTTGCGGAAAGTCTTGCTTTCTTCTTTCTGTCATGGAAGATTTGGAAAAAAGCGGTGTTGCCGAAAAAGACATTATTTATCTGAATCTTGACAAAAGAGGCTTTACAAATATCAAAACACCGGAAGCGCTTGAGTCTGCGCTGAACGCGAGAATCACGGACGACAATTTCAAATACATTTTCATTGACGAGATCCAGAACGTCAAGGGCTTTGAGCAGGTAGTCAACGCATTCCGCGAGGATGGAAATTTCTCTGTTTTCATTACCGGTTCCAACTCCTATCTGCTCAGCGGCGAGCTTGCAACCAAGCTTACAGGACGTTATATCGAGATCGAAATGTTCCCGCTCAATTTCCGAGAGTTTTTAGAAATGAAAAAGTTTCTCGGAAAGAGTGTGGATTCCAATCTTTCTGCAGAGTTTAACGAATATATCCGCTATGGCGGTTTTCCGAAGGTTTTGGAATTTGACCGCCCCGACGATAAGGATCTTTACGTCAAAGGCGTTATCGATCAGATTCTCAGCAAGGACGTTGTGGGACACAGGATCATCAAAAATAAAGTGGTATTCGACCGCGTGATGACCTATGTGATCAACAACTTCGGTGCAACAACGAGTCTTTCGTCTATCGCAGAGTATATGGAGAAGCAGGAAAAGATTTCCGTCAAGACCGAAACACTGAACAAGTATCTCGACATTCTCGAAAAAGCAAAGATCATTTACAAGTGCCCCCGCTTTGATATCAAATCGAAAAAATCTCTTCGCGGAGAGCAAAAGTATTATCTTGCGGACCTCGGTATATATTTTGCACGCAACGTAGATGCAAGAATCAACTACGGTCCGTCTCTTGAGAATATTGTTTACACCTATCTGAGCGCAAAGGGATACAAGATCAGCGTGGGCCGTATCGGAAAGCTGGAGTGTGATTTTATCACCCGCACAAACGATGAATACCGCTACGTACAGGTAGCCATGACGATTATGGATCCTACAACCGAGGAGCGCGAATACAAGCCTTTCTCCACCATCCGCGATAACTACCCAAAAATTTTGTTAACGCTTGATCCGCTGCTTCAAAAACGAGACGGTGTCGTTCACAAGAACATTATGGACTTCATTGCAAATGATGAAAAAATTTAAAATGCATTTGGTGGTATTATGAAGCAGAAACTGAAAGAAAAATGGTTGCGCCTATACTTTCTTGCCAACCAAATAGCCGCCATCGATCCGTGGGAGGATTTTGCAGAAAAAGATCGCTTCACATATATTTGGAAAGATAAAAGCAAAGAAGTTTACTTTTCATTCATAAGCGAATCTGCGGAGCGTTTTGGAATTGCGTGCTATGTCGGTACTGAAGATTACGTGCGCGCAAGAGCAAGGCTGACTTCCAAAAACGAAAAGCACGAGCCGACATTTATGCTGCAGAACGCTTATATTTGTCTTTGGAATAATCGAGAAGATATTAGCAAGAAAGATTACGAATTGATCAAGGAACTCGGCTTTAAGTTCCGCGGCAAAGGAGCTTGGCTACATTTTGACCGCTACGAGATCGGATACGTCCCAACTCCCCTTGAAGAAAAAGATATTGATTTCCTTACGACAGCTTTTGAGAACTTACACATGATGCTTCGGGCTGTCTATGAGCAGGGCTTGGATCCGGAATTTGATAAAGATAAAAACCTCGTTCGTTGGTATGAGCCGAAGGATAAATTGTATTATACGCATCCTTTTGAAATGGAGATTCCCAAGGACATTATTACACATCCGGTGGTGACTGTTCAGGAAAATGATTGGATGCGCCAGGTTCGTTCTATGAAAAACGCAGATTATTCTGTGGAGCTCGACTGGTCGTATCTCGATATTATCTATGACGATGTTGACGGACGCGAAACCTTTCCTCGCTTACTTCTTGCCGTTGAACCAAAGAATCAATTTATTCTTGTTAACGAGATGCTTTCACCGTCTCATAATCAACCCGGAGTTATATTCAATGTGCTGGACCATTTTGTAGAGCGATACGGCAAACCCGCAGAAATCATTATTTGTGACGAGGATTTACACGGTATTCTTGCGGATGCTTGCAGTAAGGTGAACATCAAGCTCACAAAGAAAAAGAAACTTCCGGCCGTACAAAAAGCAAGAAAAGAAATTCTTTCCAGATTATAATATTTCTCTCTCCCGAGCGCTCCTCGGGAGATTTTTTATGTGCAAAATTTTCTGCCTTTCAGTTTCCTAACAGTTTTCCGAAATAGCCCCATTTTTAGCTTGTTTTGCGCTTTTCTTAAGGATAGGCAAGGACGACGAAGGACGGCAAATGACTGATTATAAGTGACGTCGACAAAAACCACCTCAGGGTTCGAATTTTGACGGCTTTTTAACACTTTTTTGCTCACTTGAAAAAGCATTTGAACTGTGATACAATGGTTTCAGAACTATTTTACGGTCTGTGGATCAAAATAGTGACCGCCCATCCCTCCCGCCTTGCATTAGCCGTGCATTTTTCTCGGAAGGGGCAATAAAGCGGTCACTAATTGCTTGATTTTTGCGGAAATTAGGGATAGTGAGGGACAGAAAGAGCCTGCTTTACAGCTGCTCGAAATCAGTTTGTCTTAACGGACACGAGGGTTCGAATCCCCCTGCAAAAAGGCCGCAGTTTTAACGAATTACGATCTTTCCTTTGCTTTGTAAGCATTTAGACAATTCCGTATTTATTAACATATAGTGAGAAAGGTTTTGCTGAAATGAGCAAATTATTCGATACTCACGCCCACTATTTTGCCGAAAAATTCAACGAGCTTGAGGGCGGAGCGGAAGCGATTTTGTTATCCGAAAAATTCCGTGAAACGGTCGGAAAGGTAATATGCGTTGGCTCGGATCCGTCGAACGTACATATTTCGACTGATCTTGCAAGAAAATACGATTTCATGTACGCCGCGGTAGGGATTCATCCCGATGATGCTCAGAATATGTGCAAAAAGTCCCCGGACGAGGAGATATATGATTGCGTTGAGTCACTTATTGCTGATGAGACAACGAGAAAAGACAACAAGATCGTCGCCGTAGGCGAGATAGGATTCGATTACTTTTGTCAACCCGTAGATAAGCATTTGCAGTACGAATACTTTTCAAAGCAAATGGAGATTGCGAAAAAGTACGGTCTTCCCGTCATCATTCACAACCGCAACGCGCACGGCGACACGTTCAATATGATATGCCGTTATCCTGAGGTCACAGGCGTGCTTCACAGCTGTTCAATGAGCGCGGAAATGGTCAAGGAATTCGTCAAAAGGGGCTGGTATATCTCCTTTTCGGGAACTGTAACTTTTGAAAATGCCGAAAAAGTCCGTTCTGCCTGCCGCGCAGTGCCTCTTCACAGACTTCTTATTGAAACCGATGCGCCGTACCTTGCCCCCATGCCATATCGCGGCAAGGTAAACCATTCAATTCTGATGAAAGAGGTCTGCGCTGCCGTAGCCGAATGCCGCGGTATTACTACCGACGAAATGGCGAAGATTACCTACGCAAACGCATGTAAGCTTTTTAACGTGCGATAATTATGCAAAAATTCAGGGGCGCAACCTACGTCAAGGAGGTTGTCAAGAATATGGAAAACGCGATTCGTCTTCCCTCGGCGTTACAACTTCGGCATCGAAACAACGAAGTCGATGTATGATATAACGAAGGTTTTTTCGGCAAAAACTCAATGCTTAACGATACGCTTCCCCGCCGCACAATTTGACGATGAACTGCGAAAGGGCTCGTATATACGGTGTGGTTTTCAGCAGCGTCGAGGAGGGGCTAAAAAAATGCGCTAAGGATCACGGATACATAAAATAATATCAAAAACGGCTTCCGTTCGGAAGCCGTTTTAATTATCAGGAAACCGTTACAGTACTAACGGTATCGCCGATTACTTCAATATAATATTTAGCGTTTCTGCTTGCCCTGAACGTAAGCGTTTGACTGCCCTGCGCGCCTGCACGGACACTGACAAGCTTCATTGAGGAATCGTAGACCTTAACGGTTGCAGAATCCCCGTCCTGAACTGTCAGCGTAATATCTGTTTGAGACGTTTTGGTTATCGTATAATATACCGGCGTTTGTTCATCGTCTGCGCTTACCTGCAAGTCCATACCGGTATTTGCGTATATTGCGTTACTTGTCGACGTACCAAGCTCCCCTGCCTGCCAATTATCGGTATCAAAGGCGGGGTCGATAGCGAGACCGAGAATAGGGTTCGAATAATACTTACTCGGAGCGTAACCCATCTCCGTAACGACCGCTTCCCACTTTCCCGTTTCGGAATTGAGCTTTAATGTCGTTCTGAATATCGGATAGATATTGGTTCCTATAGGAACAGTCGGTGCTCGGCGTGCACCGAGATCAACGCTCGTCGTATACAGATAATAGGTATCATCCGAGCCATCGGGGAAAACGAGCATAAAAGCAAGCTCGTTCGTCGCCTCGTTCAGCGCAAAATAGTTTGAAATGCTGTCATCTTCCCAAAGGTCCATGCTTCCGAGCTGGTCTGCGTCACGCCAGAAAATGCCTTTTCGCTCACTGATTCTTTTATTTATATAAGAGTCACTGCCTTTATTCAGTCCGAGGTTTACCTTCCGACCGTCCGAAACGTACTCACCGTTAAGTATCGCATCGATAAGTGCAATATGGTTTTTACCGTGAGTCGTATCGTTCGGAAGTACCTCAGAGCCCTCCCAAGGCGCAACTGCGGTCAGAACATGGATCAAAATAGACTGCGGAGACGAGCCGTAATACTGCCAATATGCGAAAACGCCCGAATTCGCAAATCCAAACGTCAGCGAGACCAAAAGGAAGAGCGCAATGGAAATGTAGCTTATCTTCTTCATTCCCCGTCACTTCCTTTTTGCCGCTTCGACAAACGGTAAACGGTAAGAGCGTCTTCGTCAAGCTCTCCGTTATCGACCATAATCTTAACGCGTTCGTATTCCTTCTTCATGAACAGGTTGTCGATTATCGGCATAGCTATAAGAGTAAATACCAGAAGAAGAATGCAAAGTATACCGGCAGGAGACTGCATAAAGAAGACTAAGCTTCCAATATTAGGAATTCTCTCATCGCGGTATATGCTCTTCATCTGACTGTATTTTACGGGATAAACGTCAGCAAATGCGTTGGCATCACCCTGCATAAGGAAGTGTCTTTCGTTCGGATGCTCTTCGTTCGGTTCCTCGATTCGGACGACTCTGTGAACGTACATTGCGCCGTTAATATGCTCGTACACAATAATGTCATAGAGCTCTATCTCGTCCTCGGGCGGCAGTTCGTGCAGAACGATAAGGTCAAACATTTGCAGCTGATTATCAAGACCGTTATTAAACAGATACTTGTTACCCTCATATTTGACGCACATAGACGTACTGGCAACGACCTTCAAGGCAGGCATGCCCTTTACAACCTTATTGCTGTCAGTTGCGGTAATTATTGCAACGATACCCGCCGCGCACAAGACAAGGCATACCACGCCGGTAATAATTTTGTCAATTATTCCGTAAGCGGAACGCCTTTTCTTTTTATTCAGTTTTTTAAGCACGCTTGCTTTTATCGTTTCATCTTCAAGTCCGGACGTGATCAATCTTGCTTGCTGCTTTCCTATCACGGTTATAAGCCAGGAAAACGCCGCTGTTAGCAAAACAAAGACGAAAATGCAAACGAGAGTTATATAAAGATTATAATCCTTCATAATATTTCTCAAAATGCATAGGTGAACGGGCGTGTAGCATCCCGTTCACCTATTTTGATCCTTATTTAACTAATGAACTATTACGGGGTGTTATGCGATCTCGACGATGTTGATGTGGATCTGATAATCGCTCAGAATTCTTGCGAACTCGTCGTACTCTGCCTTGGTGTCAAGGATGAGCTCCTCACCCTCGTAAAGAACGAGAGCGTCGATGATCTGATCATAAGAAATGGTAGTAGTCTTGCAAACTGCGCCGCCGTTAAGATCGAAGGTTGCCTTTGCGGGATCAACGGATATTGCGTCTTTACCGTTGTACTTGCTTTCAGCGTTTATCTTGGTAACGCTGAGGGTTGCCTGCATCTTGATACCGTTATTTACAACGTCTGCGTCAGCACCTGCCTTAGGGGTAAAGGTGATAGCAATGTTTCCTACACCGGTAAGACCTGCCTTATGCTGGGTGTTGATGCCGCTTCCGCTTACGGTGCTCATATCGTCAACGAGAAGAGTAAGTGCGGTAGTATCAGCAGTGATAGTACCCTTTTCTCCGTTATAAGAAACGGTAGCCATACCGATTCTGGGCTGAGCGGTAGCTCCGGTTGCGCCGCCCTGGAAGTAGTTCCATGCTGCGTATACGCCGCCGATGGTAAGAACCAAAGCGAGTGCAATGATAGTAGTTAATTTTTTCATGATAATTCCTCCATAAGAATTAATATCTATGACGTCATTATAGACCCGCTAACTTTAGTTGTCAAGAGCTTTACTGTTTTTTCTCGACAAATATTTTATTTCAGTGAAGCGTTTATGATTCGGCTTATTCTTGAGTGGGCACAGCTCTGACCGCTTCACCGATTTTTTCTATTCTCTTAGAAAGCGGCGGATGGCTGTATTCGAGCACAACGAGAAGCGGCGAGGGGGAAAGGTGCGCGAAATTCTCCTTAGCGAGAAGCTTAAGCCCCGTGACGAGCGATTCGCCGTAGCCCTCCTTTACCGCCTGATTATCGGCGCGGAATTCCGCACGGCGGCTGTGAGCGTTCATGAGGATTCCCGTCAAGGGCTGAACGGTGCCGAGAGCGAGTCCAATCAGCAGGAATGCAAATCCGTAGTTTACGTTTTCAAATCCGAACACTGTATGGAACTGCGGAACACTTACTGCGCCCCACGCAAGTACTGCCATAAGCAAGAAATTTCCGACGTTCATTATCTGACGTTTGAGCACGTCCTTGTGAAGACCGTGACCCAGCTCATGCGCAAAGACCGCACATATCTCGTCGGTCGTGAGCGCGTTTACGAGGTTATCGTAAAGGACTATCGTTTTCATCTTTCCGAAGCCGGTGAAGTAAGCGTTGAGTTTGGTCGTACGGCGCGAAGCATCCATTACCTCAATTGCCTTTACCTTGTAGCCGTGCTTGGTGAGAAGTCCCATAAGCTTGTCTTTAAGCTCGCCCTCCTCAAGCGGAACGAACTTGTTTCCCATGCGGCTGAATATCGGATACAAAAACGATATGAGCAAGCTGAAGCAGAATACAACGCCTGCAAAAAGCAGTATCAGCCAATCACCCATCGTGATATGAAGCGATGCAAGAAGTGAGCTGAGACCTATTCCGATAACGAGCTCAAGAATGAGGCCACGGATCTTATCGGTTACAAAGGTCTTGACGGTCGAACGGTTAAATCCGTATTTTTCTTCAATGACCATCGTTTCGTAGTAATCGAACCCTACGGTCACAAGCGTGCTTACCAATGCATCAAGCAAAACCACCGAAATAAGCTGAACGTATACGTCGGAAGAAAATAGTGCAGCAAACGCTGAATAAACATTCGTTACCAAAAGTATCAGTTGGCAAACAAAGGTTACAATAGTAGACACCATACCGAGACGGCAGAGGTCTGCGTTGTATTTGCGCCATTTAAAATATTCATCCTCATCGTAAACGTCAGACACGCTTGCAGGAACAGGATTCTTCGCCGATCGAAACTGAACTATGTTGAGAACAAGGCGGTACAGACTCGAAAGAAGAAGCACCGCAATAACGATTATCTTAAATTCCATCACTTTTTCTCCTTGTTGAACACGTATTTATCCATTCTGTCAAACGCCTCAACAATTTTTGTAAAAGGCGATGCGAGATTGATACGGATATGGAGCGTTCCGCCGTGCTGACGGCCGTCCTGCCAATCAACACCGACCTCCCAGCCGAGCTGAAGCAGATCGCAAATGGTCATATCGTGTGCTTTCAGCCACTCCGCGCAGTCAATAAATATCATATACGTTCCCTGCGGCTTCGAAACAGAAACGCCGTCGAAATGCTTTTCGATATAATCGCAGGCGTAGTCGATATTGCCCTGAAGGACGGTGCATAGCTCGTCCACCCATTCGGCGCCCTCCCCACTGAACGCACCGATATGCGCGTACATCGAGAGCATATTCATATTATTGTAGTGCGAGAGTGACGCTTCCTTCCTTACGCGGTCGCGGATCGCGCTATTGTATATAATGTGATAAGAACCGACAAGACCCGCAAGGTTAAAGGTCTTTGACGGCGCATAGAGCGCGACCGTATGATTTTTTGCGTAATCGCTTACCGACTGAGACGGAATATGCTTATAGCCGGGCATTATGATGTCAGACCAGATCTCGTCCGACACGACGTTAACGTCGTACTTTTCGAAGAGCGCAAAGGCATTTTCAAGCTCTTCCCTCTCCCAGACTCTTCCCGTCGGATTGTGCGGCGAGCAGAATACTGCGGCGTGGATCCTCTGCTCACAAAGCTTCTTCTCCATATCTGCGTAATCCATACGCCATACGCCGTTTTCGTCCTGAATGAGGGGCGAATAAACGATGTTATAGCCCGCATTATTCAGCGAATTTGTAAATCCCATATAAGTCGGGCTGTGAACGAGAACACTTCCGCCGCGCGGACAGAATGCCGCCATTGCCGACATAAGTCCGCCAAGCACCCCGTTTTCGTAGCCAATATCGTCTTTAGTGATACCCTCAACGCCGTTACGGTTCTTCTGCCATTCGATTATCGAGGAATAATACTCCTCTCTCGGCTCAAAATAGCCGAAAAGCGGATGACTCAGCCGTTCAATCATTGCATTGACCGCGCTCGGCACCGTCGCGAAGTTCATATCAGCGACCCACATCGGAATGCAGTCGAAGCCCTCGCACGGCTTACAGGGAATGAACGAACCGATGCAGTCGACCGATATGGCGTCCTTTCCGCATCTGTCGATTATTGAAGTAAAATCGTATTTCATTATGTGCTCCCGTTATTTGAGTCTTTTCGAGAAATCCGACATAATCTCGGATATTTTAATATTCTAGGGGCAAACACCCTCGCAAGCGCGGCAACCGATACATGCGGACGGAAGCTTGTCGTCCGCAAAATCGTTTATCTGCGAAGGCACAATATAAGTACCCTTTGAGTACTTACTTTCGTTGTAAATATCAATAATAGCAGGAATATCGAGTCCCTGCGGGCAGTACTCCGTGCAGTAACGGCAAGAAGTACATGGCAGACGGTTCGGTGCAACAAGCTCGTCTGCAATTTCGAGAAGCGTTTTCCATTCCTTTTCGGAAAGCGGCTTTTCGGTGCTGTAAATATTTATGTTATCCTTTATCTGTTCAAGATTTGACATACCCGAGAGCGTCATAACGATCTGCGGCACGCTCTGCAAAAATCTGAACGCAAACGAGTGGTTGCTCTCATCAGGACGCATATCTCTTAACATCTTCTCGTATTTTTCATCGAGCTTGACGAGCTTTCCGCCGCGAAGCGGCTCCATTACCCATACGGGAATCCCGTACTCCTTCATCAGCTCGATCTTGCCTACTGCGTCTTGGAAATGCCAGTCGATATAGTTTATCTGAAGCTGGCAGAATTCCATATCCGAGCCATACGCCGCAAGGAAACGCTTTAAGGTATTCATATTTCCGTGAGCCGAGAAGCCAAGGTGACGGATCCTGCCGTTCGCCTTTTGTTTCATAAGGTAGGAATAAATGCCGTACTGCTCGTCGTCGAGATAAGCGTCGATATTATGCTCGCTGACGTTGTGGAAAAGATAAAAATCAAAATAGTCAACGCGGCACCTTCTAAGCTGTTCTTCAAAAATCTCCTCTACCCGTCCCCATGTTTCGGAAGAAAATCCCGGGAATTTTGTTGCGAGATAGAAGCTGTCGCGGGGATACTTTTCAAGCAGCTTACCGATAATGCTTTCAGACTTACCGCTATGATAAACCCATGCGGTATCGAAATAATTTACGCCTTTGCTTAGCGCGTAATCAACCATTTCCGCCGTTGCTTCCTCGTTGACGGTTCCGTCCTCAAAGGTAGGAAGACGCATACAGCCCATACCGAGGGCGGAAAGACTAAGGTCTTTGAATTTCTTGTAGATCATCACGTTTCTCCTATAAATATCAGGATTTCTTAATATTGAAAACACATCTGCTTCCGATTGTATTATTACAACCGCCGCAAGCTCTGTAAAGCCCCTCCCGGGTCGCGAAACGAACGAAACGGTTTCTGACTTCTATACTGCCAAGGTACATGTTCCCTTCGTTTTATATATCAATATAATTATACTATTTATTTAAATAAAAGGCAATAGTTTACCCTACATTTCTTGACACAAGGTCGGTTTTGGGATATAATTATCGGTAAGAAATCATAACGGAGACACAATGGGAAACTTTTTTGACGAATACAAATCGCTCGACCGTCTTTGCAAGGATATACTCGAAAGCGAAAACGGCGTGACCGAATACATAGAGCGAATGGAACGCGAGGAGCGCGGAAAAATGATAGTCGCGGATTGGGATCGCGACTACAAAAAGCTGAAAAGTATGCGTTATCTGCGCAACCGTATCGCGCACGAGGACGGTATAAACGAAAGCGACGTTTGCTCGCCGTCAGACACGAGCTGGGTGATGCAGTTCCAGGACAGAATAATGGCGGAGGAGGATCCGCTGACAGTCCTTTATAATTACGACGCTTCCCTCAAAAAGGAAAAATCGAAGCCGAAGCAGAAAAAAGAGGAAGACAACTTCCCCGATTACCCCGATATAAACGAAAAGCCGAAAAAACCAAAGCCCAATAAAAACGCACCAACGGCAGAGGGTTTTCCCGACTTCCCCGAGCCGACGCCTAAAAAGGTGTCAAAACCGAGAAGAAAGCCGGTCGAACCGGAACCCGAGCAGAAGACGGAATCACCGTCCTTTAAGCCGCGTGCCGACTTTATATCGATCCTCGCCGCTGCCCTTCTTATGATTGGAGTTGCCGCGGCAATAATTACTTGCTGTACATAAAGAAACCGACTGCTTAAACAGTCGGTTTCTCGTTTTTTAACTTTACGTTTAGCTTACGGCTGACGGCTTTCACCGAGATATATACTGTCAGCCAAATTACCGCATAGCCGAGCTTACTATAGATGTGAATTTAACTATTCTTTTCATCGCTTATCCTACATTCTACTCATTATGTGTCGCAACAGCTTCACGGAGCGCTTAAGCCCAATTTATTATATATGTTCTCGATATCCGTATCGGACAAGATTTTGGAAGAGTAAACTTCGTTCAAACGGTATAATCTTCCACTATGCCAAACGCGAATCGGATTATCTTTGTAATATGTAAAACTGAACTCCCCTACAATTTCCTTGTTCCACGACTCAAGACTATACACCAGCTTTTTATGCCATATAATTACCGCATCCGCTCCGTTGTACGTTCCAAAATACTGAATTTCAAAGTCTTTGACAGAAAACTCATAATCTTCATTTAGCATATTGTTTTCTTTATAATACGCCTTCATTATTTTCAGCTCCACGTCATCCCTCAACAAATTCCCATTTGTATCAGCGGACGACGAGCCGAACGTAGGTTTTTGAGTACACCCCATAAATGCAGCTGCTATCATAGACAGCATTAAAATCAAAACAAAAAACTTTTTCATAATAAACACCTTCCTTTCAAGGTTTGAGTACCGAATCAAAAAAGCACATATGCCCCCTGTGCGGCTATGTGCTTTTTTTATAATATTATGAGTAATTTGCTCCGAAAAATCTTCGCGGATGCGCATTACTCTCTGCGCACTTCACCGCTTTCGGTACGGTCAATTGTTGAGGAAATTATTTTCCCACTAACAGTATATCACATTATGCGAATAAATGCAATATCAAATTAACATTTTTTGTAAAAAATGCGCAGGGCGTTTTACCCTTTCAGCTTTCCGTTAAGCTTGCGGCTGACGGCTTTCACCGAGATATACACAGTAAGCCAAATTACCGCGTAGCCGATAATGAAAACGGCGGTAAATATTCCGAGCGCTTCGGGCTTAAACGGTATCCAGCTATTGATCAGGTACGCGCCAAGCGTTGAAGCGTAGAGGACGGACAAATGCGCGCCCGTCAATAAAATCGGATAACGGGTTTCGATCTGATTCAGCACGCTCGCGCCCGCTTGAATAAACGCCAACAGATACGTTGAGATTATTGCAGTAAAGACCTGACCGCCGTCAAGCGAAAAATCCTTGACGCTAGATTGAAGGACAAAATATATCACTCCGAGAATTATCGGCCCAAAGCCGCTGAACATCAGCCCGCGGTGAAAAAAATCTTTAAGATGCTTGTTCATATCAGATCCCTATCCTTTCCTTGACCTTTTTAAGATTTCGCCTCGAAACGTAATCTCGATAGCCGTTTTTAAATATAACTCCAAGAGTTCCGGAAAACGATGCATCAAATTTTTCGATCATATTTATATTCGCAATACAGGATTGATTTATCCTTATAAAGCATGAGGGAAGCTCCTGCTCCACTCTGATGAGCCGACTTTTGATCCGCATTTTCCCCTCAGCGGTATAAGCGAAAAGCAAATCGTTCTCACTCACGAAGCATGCAATCTCATAAGGGCTGATCGTATATATCCCGCTCTCTGAATACCCGACGATATTCTTTTCGCCCTCCTTGCAGATCTCTCTTATCGCGTTAACGGCGGCGTTTGCCTCTTTTGCGTAAACTATGACCTCATCATCATACTCGTCTCCGAGCATCAAGCTGAATTTCATCTAATCACCTCAAAATTATTATAAAACGCCTTTGTTTCAATTTCAAGACATATTACGGAAATCGGTTATTTTGTAAAGATATTCGGCTTCTTATTGCAAAAAGCCGCGTTCTGTGCTACTATATTAACACGAAAGAGGTATACTATGAGTATCGAAAAATGGTTAAAAAATAACACATCTTCCCTCTCGGGAAAGACAGTTGCGATAACCGGCTCGACAGGCGGTCTCGGAGTTCCGCTTTGCGCGTACCTTGCGCGCCTCGGTGCGTCGCTGATTCTCGTCGACCGAAACAGTTCCCGCTCCGAAGCGCACGCCTCTGAGCTTCGTGAAAAACACGGTGCTACGGTGTCTCTCATACAGTGCGACCTTCAAAGCGGCGCGTCGGTCATCGAGGCAACGAAGGAGCTTATCAAAGCAGAGCCGGATATTTTTATTCACAACGCGGGCGCATACAGTATTCCGAGAGAGATCTGCGACACCGGTTACGGCAACGTCTTTCAAATAAACTTTCTCTCGCCGTATTACATGATAAAGGAGCTTCTGCCTACGCTTAGAAAAAAGCACGGCAGAGTTATCGCAGTCGGAAGCATAGCGCACAACTATTCAAAAACCGACCCGAACGATATTGATTTCGTGACGCGTAAGGCGTCGAGCAAGGTTTACGGAAACGCTAAGCGTTTCCTTATGTTCTCACTCTATTCCCTTTTTGAAAACGAAAATGATGCTTCCCTTTCGATCGTACATCCGGGAATCACCTTTACGAACATAACAGCACACTACCCAAAGCTCATTTTCGCAATTATCAAGCACCCGATGAAAATAATATTCATGAAGCCGAAGAAAGCGGCGCTCTGTCTGCTTCGAGGCGCTTTTGAAAGCACGGAGAAAAACAAGTGGATCGGCCCGCGCGTACTTAACGTCTGGGGCTATCCGTCAAAAAATACGCTTAAGTCCTGCAAAAATGACGAAACCGCTTTCATTTTCGCGCAAGCTGAAACTGCGTGTCAAAAAATGTATAAAGAAAATTGACTTTTGAGAATGACCGTGATATAATTACTCTGTATTGTTTCAGATATTAATCAACGGAGATAAATGATGAATAAAGAAAAAATAAAACTGAGGGATAGGATAAAATCCGCATTCAAGTATTTGAACGAGCATCCGGTTTTGCTGATCGTATTTTTTTCATACTGTCTGACATTTATTACCGAGTCACTTGGAAGACATTCCTGCTGGGATGCCCTCATATTTGAGCTTACAAAGCCGCTCATGTTCCTTTCCAACATGTCGATCTTTGCGCTCACCCTCTCTATCGCGCTCCTTTCCAAAAAGAGAACGTATTGGATATGTACAATATCCCTTATATGGCTTGGACTCGGCATTGCAAACTTCGTTATGCTGTTCAGCCGAATAACGCCGTTCAACGCCATGGACTTCCAGCTTATGCCGAGCGTATTGCCAATTCTCCCGACATATCTCGGATGGGGCGGACTGATCGCTGCGGGAGCTGTGATTCTGACCGCAATAATATGCGTAATCGTTATTTGGTTCAAGGTCAAAAAGATCAAGGTCAACTACACACGCGCAGCCGTAACTATTCTCGCCTGTGCAATTATAACTACGGCGTTCGTCGGCGGCGGAGCATTGACGGGCGCGATCCCCGCTCACTTTTCTTCTCTGCCACGTGCATACGATGCACACGGCTTCGCTCTCTGCTTCTCAATAAGCATATTCGACCGAGGTGTAAGCAAGCCGCGTGGCTATGACGGTAAAATAGACGATATAATTCAGTTTATCAAGGGTGACGATGCCGACGGCTTCACTCAGCCCGAAAAGACTCCGAACATCATATTTGTTCAGCTCGAATCCTTCTATGACTTAAAGCTGCTTTCGGGATTTGAATTTTCCGAGGATCCGACTCCCGTATTTACGAATCTGAAGCAGACCTGTACGTCGGGAATCCTTACCGTTCCCTCGATCGGCGCGGGAACCGCAAATACCGAGTTTGAGGTACTTACCGGATTAACAATGCAACACCTCGGTTCGGCAGAGTATCCTTACAGAACTTTCCTTCAGAATCAGACCTGCGAAAGCGTTCCATTTATTCTTAGAAACTACGGATACGTTTCACACGCTATCCATAACTACAAGGGTAATTTCTACGACAGACACAAGGCGTTCTCAACTCTTGGATTTGACACCTTTACTTCAAAGGAATACATGGATCTGCTCGGCGAAAACTGGGCCGGTTGGGAGCAGGATGCCGTGCTTCTTGATAGCGTTATGAATTCGCTTGAGTCAACTGAGGGACCTGACTTTATCCAGTGTATAACCGTTCAGGGACACGGAAAATATCCTATCGTTTCCTATCCCGGCGAAAAGGACGAGCGCATCAAGCCGACGTCCATGCCGAGCGGTGCAAACAAGCACGCCTTTACCTATTTCGCAAATCAGCTTCACGCGACGGACAGGTTCATTGCCGACCTTATCGCAGCAGTAGATGAGTTTGATGAAGAGACCGTTATCGTATTCTACGGTGACCATATTCCGAATATAGGCTTTGAGGAAAAATGGATACCCAAGGGAATGACTCTTTATGATACCGAATACGTCATCTGGCGTACCGACGGTGCTTATGAGGAAGGAAAGAACCTCACCTCATATCAGCTTTATTCCGAGATTTTCCATTCTCTCAATATAGAGGGCGGAATAGTAACGAAGCTTCACGAAAAACGCGATCAGCTTTCCAAGTCACAGTACGATGACTACTTGCACTGCCTGCAGTACGATATCGTTGAAGACAACGGAAAGAAGTCATATAACGGAAAGCTTCCGTTTAAGGCAACCGATATTAAGCTGGGAATAATCGACGTAACGATCACTGACGTTTATACCTTCGGCGAGCACATTTACGTCAAGGGAACAGGCTTCACAAAATCGAGCCAGATATTCGTAAACGGCTCAAACGAGGATACCGAGTATATTGATGATAACACTCTTATTCTCTCGGGGATAAAGCTCGAGGACGGAGACAAGATAAAGGTTTCTCAGATTTCCGACTTCTTCAGTCCTCCACTAAGCTCGACAGACAATTTCGTATATCACGAAGAAGTAAATGAATAAAAAAGTGCCTCCCCTCGGGAGGCACTTTTTTATTTGCTTTCGCTGTTACTGTTTACGTCAAGAAGCTCTGTCGGATCAATCGGCTCACCTTTCAAGGTAAGCTCAAGGTGCAGATGCGGCTCGTCTGCGATTTCTATTATCGCGCTTTCTCCGACGCTACCGATAACTGCCCCCTCGGATATTTCTTTTCCCGGCTTAATGTCGTTTCCAATATCGGGAGAGAGGTTTTTATACACCGAAATCAGCCCGTCACCGTGGTCAATGGTCACCGTCATTCCCATAAAAGGATCCTGTCCGACCTCTTTAATAACGCCATCGGCAACCGCAACAACCTCCGAGCCAAGCTCGGTCTCAATGTCGATACCGCAATGAACACGGTAATCGTTCATCGTCGCCGAATAGACTGCGCTCTGAAGATCGTGTTCCTTTATGACAGTACCGTTAACCGGCATCGTGAGTGTTTCGTTCATCCAGTCCCTTTCGGGCTTGACCGTCGGTTGCTCGTCTGTGACGGGAGGATCGGTAACTACGGGAGGATCGGTCACAATCGGTCTGTCACTTGACGAGGGTGGCGGAATAGTTCCCTCCGTCGGCAGAGGAAGCTTCGTTTTGCCCGCCTCCTTGGAGCTTCCGAAAAAGGTGTACATGGTAACGCAAAGCACCGTTACCGCCATAAGGGTAAGTCCAATGTAGACGACTCGTCCAATAAGGGTTCTTTTTTGACTGTAATTCACTTTAAAATCTTCCTTTCAAGATATTTTTTGCCCTACCGTTATTCTTGCCGACTTTGGTTTTTTTATTCAGAAAGCCAAAAATATCGAAAAAGAAAACCGACGGTTTCCCGTCGGTTTCATTAAATCTTTATTCCGTTATTGAAACAAGCTCATACATTTCCTTAATCTTTTCAGGTACGGGCGGATTCGTTCCGGGCTCAAGGCAGCATGCCGTTCCGTAAGCACATGCCATTTTCGCACAATGCTCAAGGGTCGGGTTTTCAGTGTATCCCGCAATAAAACCCGCAACCGTGCTGTCACCCGCTCCGACCGTCGAAACACTCGTTATCTTCGGAAGCTCGATACTACACTTGCCAAGCTCTCCGCAATAAACCGCACCGCGGTCTCCCATAGAGATCAAAACGTGCTTAATACCGCCGCAATAAAGCTCTTCAGCCGCTTTGAGCGCAACGTCCTTCTTGTGGCAGGGATAACCCACAAGCGCCTCAACCTCTTTTTCGTTCGGCTTGATAAGCCATGGCGCTATCTTAAGTATATACGATAGACCTATCGACTTAGTATCAAGCGCCACCTTGTCGGTAATGGTCTTCAGCTCCTCAACGAATCTGACGGTATACTCAGTCGGGATTCCCTCGGGAAAACGTCCGCAGCAAGCAATAATGTCGTCGGGAGTGACCTCTTTCTTGAGTGCTGAAAGTATATAGTCAAGCGTCTCGGGATTTGCCGAGAAGTTGTTCATAACTATTCTCGTCTCATTGCCGCCGCCGTCGATAAGAGTAACGTTTTCCCTCATTCTGCCCTCGGTATAGAAAAGACGCGTCGGAATCTGTGCCGCCGTCATTCCTTCGATAAAAGGCTGACAGTTTTCATGTCCGAGAAGCAAATACGCTCTCGTATCGAAGCCGCTGCTCAGCAGTGCGCGAGATACGTTTACGCCCTTACCTCCGGTAAAAACCGATACTGCCGATGCCTGGTTCTCCTCTCGAAGATTAAGCTTCGGAACGGAATAGAATATATCGTATACCGGATTAAGAGTAATAGTATATATCTTCATAACAATTTCCTTTTTCGTTAAATCGAAGAATCGGTCAGCTTCTGAACCACCGAAAGATTATAAAGAGACACGTTTGACGGACAAGGCAGACCAATTGTACTCTTTCCCGTAATGGTACGGAAAATAACGCACGCCGCCAGGTAGCTTCCCGTGCTTGACGGATGATAGCCGTCGTTTGCGTTTATGAGACGCGTAATATAATCGGAATCCTTAACCCGCGTAAACATATCTCCAACCGGCGCAACCGCAGCACCGCTTTCGGATGCCGCCTTATCGTACGCCTTGATAAGCTTTTCGGACATTTCTCTGTACGACATTCCGGTGCTCGCAAGCTTTTCGGTATTGTCGGCATAAGCCCACGTCTGATAAAGAATAACTTTAGAGCCGACCTGCGATATTATATGTGAAAGGTACTTGACAGCATCGACAAACTCCGCCTCATCGGTACAGGGAATAAGACTCTGCTCCTGAAGAACAACATAGTCCCATTCGCAAGAAACTATCTTACTTATAACGAGCCGCCCGACCTCTGTATCCTCATCGCAATACTGCGCCAGACTGTAACCGCCGTAAGCTATTGACTCAACGCGCGAATCGGGATCGACCGTTTTCGCCATGTTGAGAAAGGTGTACGGCATATCGTTAAAATAAGTGAAGCTGTCACCTATAAACAAAACTTGCATAATCATACCTCGTTGCGTCGAAGAAAAAGCTTGTATAACTATGAAAATATAGTTCATATAATTGGGAATATTTTATCACAAAGAACCAAAAAAGTCAATAACGTTAATACTATTTTTTGTGATTATCGGTAATTACTGAACATAAATCGTCTCAATAATCAACAATATCTACACTTTTTTTCAGATTATGACGCGTATTTTGTCAATATCGCAGTTGACAAAATACGCGATTTTCAATATAATAATGTAGTATATGATAATTGCAGTGAAGTATTACAAATAGGAGCAAAAAACAAGTGAGTAACAATACGGTAAAAACAGTAAAATTCGGTGGCAGCTCCCTTGCGAGCGCAGAGCAGTTCCGCAAGGTACGCGATATAATTTTTGCGGATAAGGACCGCCGCTACGTCGTCCCCTCCGCGCCCGGAAAGCGTTTCAAGGAAGACACGAAGGTAACCGATATGCTCTATGCCTGCTACGAGGCGGCATCCAAGGGCGAAGATATATCTGAGATTTTCAGAAAGATCAGAGAGCGTTATGACAGCATTATAGCTGATCTCGGTCTTGACCTTTCTCTTGAAAACGAATATAACGTGATCGAAGGTGCGCTTATACACCGTACAGGCCGCGACTATGCCGCATCGCGCGGTGAATACCTTAACGGTAAGATCCTCGCAGCTTACCTCGGCTTCGATTTCATAGATGCTTCGGAGGTCATCTTCTTCCGTCAGAACGGAACTTTTGATGACGAAAAGACGAACGACGTGCTTTCGGCAGTCCTCAAGCGTCACGAATACGCCGTTATCCCCGGCTTCTACGGCGTAATGCCCAACGATACGATAAAGACATTCTCGCGCGGCGGATCCGATATTACCGGCTCTATCGTCGCAAGAGCGTCTCAGTCCAGCATTTACGAAAACTGGACCGACGTTTCGGGCTTCCTTATGGCTGACCCCAGAATCGTTGACAATCCTAATCCCATCGAGCTTGTAACTTACCGCGAGCTTCGTGAGCTTTCATACATGGGTGCAACAGTTCTGCACGAGGACGCTATCTTCCCTGTCCGCGTTGCGGGTATTCCGATAAACATCAAGAATACCAATATCCCGAATGATAAGGGTACTATGATAGTATCGCACTGTCCTCCCGACGGAAACGGCGTTATCACAGGCATCGCAGGCAAAAAAGGCTTCAGCGTTATCACTATCGAAAAGGATATGATGAACAGCGAAAAGGGCTTCGGCCGCCGCGTTCTTCAGGTTCTCGAGAGCTGTGACCTCAGCTTCGAGCATCTCCCCTCAGGTATCGACACGATGTCTGTCGTCGTAAACACCGCTGAGCTTGAGTCGATGCGCGACCTCGTTATCAGCAATATCTGCACAGCAGTCGACCCCGACTCCATCTCTGTCGAGGATAACCTCGCCCTCATCGCAGTCGTCGGACGCAATATGGCGAAGGCAAAGGGAACGGCGGCAAGAGTTTGTCACGCCGTCGCAAGAGCAGACATCAACATTCGCATGATCGACCAGGGCTCTGATGAAATCAACATCGTCCTCGGAGTAAACGAGGAGGATTACGAGGGAGCTATCCGCGCCATCTACGCAAGATTCGTTCAGCAGTAATAGTTTTGAAAAGTGCCGATAACGGCACTTTTCTTTTTTGCGGGCGAGCAATGCTCCCCCCTACAAGGTGCTTCAAAACGTTTTTGTAGGGGCGACCATTGGTCGCCCGTTCTGCGTCAGCAGACAAGCCCCCGCCCTACGTCAAATTCTATATCTGCAATAACTTTTCTTTTTTCCCCCGCTATTGACATAAAAGCCGCAAAAAGGTATAATTATAGGGTATATTACGCTAAAAGGAGCAATTTTATGAAAAAGACAGTTCTTAAAAAATATGCAAAGCTTATAGTCGAAAAGGGCGTTGCCGTTAAGCGCGGTCAGGAGGTTATCATAAACGCTGAGCTTGATCAGCCCGAATTCGTTACAATGGTTGTCGACGCAGCATATAAGGCAGGCGCGTCGAAGGTCACCGTCGAATGGAGCCATCAGCCGCTTGCAAAAATACACACCCGCGGCCGTTCGCTCAAGGTAATGAGCAAGGTTGAGGACTGGGAAAAGGCAAAGATGGAAAGACGCGCTGAAGTTCTTCCCTGCATGATCTATCTTATGTCCGAGGATCCCGACGGTCTTAACGGTATCAACTTCAAGAAGATGGCAAAGAGCGCGCAGGCAAGAATGAAGGTCATCAAGCCGATACGCGACAAAATGGAAAATAAGTATCAGTGGGTCATCGCCGCCGTTCCCGGTAAGGCATGGGCTAAAAAGCTCTTCCCCGAGCTTCGCCCTGCGGCTGCTGTTGAAAAGCTTTGGGAGGTCATTCTTAAATGTGCAAGAGCAGACGGAGAGGATCCCTGCTCCGATTGGGACGCTCATAACGCAAATCTCGCCGCAAAGTGCGAGTATATAAACGCTCTCGGTCTAACTGACGTTACTATCAAGTCCTCTAACGGCACCGATCTCACGGTCGGTCTCATTCCCGACGCGCTCTTTATGGGCGGCAGTGAAGCGGCTCTCGGAAGCGGCATCGTTTATAACCCCAATATGCCGAGCGAAGAGGTTTTCGTAACCCCTAAAAAGGGCGAAGCTGACGGTATCGTTTATTCGACAAAGCCCTTCTCCTACAACGGTCAGGTAATCAATAACTTCTACGTTAAGTTCGAAAACGGTAAGGCGGTTGAGATAAAGGCGGATGACGACCGTCAGACCGAGCTTCTTAACCAGATGATCTCGATGGACGAG
Source organism: Eubacteriales bacterium (assembly GCA_045591885.1). Classification (GTDB taxonomy): domain Bacteria; phylum Bacillota; class Clostridia; order Oscillospirales; family CAG-272; genus Colimorpha_A. The sequence continues at coordinate 22,473 of JAZNTT010000019.1, forward strand.
GGTGCAGCTTACCTCGGCGAGGTAGCGCTCGTTCCCTATTCTTCCCCCATCAATCAGTCTGGCGTGCTCTTCTTCAACACTCTCTTTGACGAGAACGCCGCTTGCCACCTTGCTCTCGGTCGCGGATTTTCGAACTGCCTCAAGGACTACGAAAAGTATTCTCACGAGGAAGCAAAGGAAGCTGGAATAAACGACTCGATGATCCACGAGGACTTTATGATCGGCGCTATCGACACCACCATCACGGGTACCGATAAGAACGGCAAGACCGTTACCATCTTCGAAAACGGCGAGTGGGCGTTTTAATGAAAAAATTTGCGATCCTGACTCTCGGCTGTCGAGTTAATCACTACGAGAGTCAGGTGCTTTCCGAGGAGCTATCCAAGCTCGGATATGAAAGCGCGCCCTTTACCGAAAGGTGCGACGTTTATATCGTCAATTCCTGCGCAGTCACCGAGGAATCGGTGCGAAAGTCGAAGCAGATGGTGCGCCGTGCGGCGAAAAAGAATCCCGATGCGTTCATAGCGGTCTGCGGATGCGCTTCACAGCTTCATCCAAGCGATTTTGAGAAGATAAAGGAGATATCCTTCATCTACGGCACTCGAAACAAAGACGCTCTGATTTCGGCGTTAAAAGCCCGTATAAACGGTGAAAATGCTCCGCGCGTTATCGTTGACGAGCCGAATTCTCCCCTCACGTCGACCTCGATCACGCGCTTCGACAGAACGCGCGCTTACGTCAAGATACAGGACGGATGCGAGAATAAATGTGCATACTGCATCATTCCGAAGGTACGAGGAAGCGTCGTTTTGCGTCCCGAGGATGAGATAATTTGCGAGGTAAAAGCACTTGCAGATAACGGCTGTCACGAGGTCGTGCTGACTGGCATCGAGACCTCTGCATACGGCGAGCGCTTGCCGATACTTATTGAAAAGATCGCAGAGATAGACGGCATTCACCGCATACGCCTCGGCTCGCTCGAGCCGTCGTTTATGAAAAAGCAGTTCGTTGATGCTATCGCAAAGATAAACAAGGTCTGTCCGCATTTTCACATTTCGGTTCAGAACGGCTCCGATAACGTCCTCCGCGCAATGCGTCGCAGATATAACGTGAAAATGCTCGAGGATAACGTGGCGTATCTGCGCTCCGTTATGCCGAGCTGTAACCTGTCCGCCGATATTATCGTCGGTTTCCCGGGTGAAAGCGAGGAGGATTTCCTCTCGACCTGCGATTTTGTAAAGCGCAACGCGTTTCTGCATCTGCATATCTTCACCTATTCCCCGCGCCCCGACACCGAGGCGGCGGCAATGGAAAATCAGATCCCCGAAGCGCTAAAAACCGAGCGTCTGCACCGCCTTTCGGCTATCGCCGACGAGGAAAAACGGAAGATACTTACTGCCATTATCGAAAGCGGCAAGAAGATAAAGGTCCTCTGCGAGACTTATTCGAAAGGTCACATTTCGGGTCACACCGACGGCTTCGTTGAATGCCTGATACAGTCCGATACCGTCCCCGAAAAAGGCGGTATAATTTCGGTACTGCCCGTTTACATTGATGACGGAAAACTAATATGCAAAAAACCGTGAGGAAATCCTCACGGTTTTTTGGTTAGTTCTTCTTTTTCAAAACAACAGCACCGCCTCCGACAAGTACAGCAATAACGCATACCGCAATAATGATAGTACTCATCATATTATCATTATTGCCGCTTTTCTTTCCGTTACCGCCGTAAGTCGTTTCGGGCTTCTTAACGTCAGAAACAGTCGTATCTCCGTCGGTCGTATCTTCAGGGCTTGTATCGTTCGGCTCGGTCGTGCTGTCGGTCGTCGTGGTTTCGTCGGGTGCGGTAGTATCTTCGGGAGTTGTCTGATTTTCAGTCGTAGCAGGCGGCAGCTTCGTTATAGCTTCGGTCTTTGTAGCACCGCAAGCAGTACAGGTGTAAGTCTTTAAGCCTTCCTCGTCGACAGTCGGCTCCTTCGTTACCTTGCCGCTGTCATAAGTATGCGTTCCCTCGTCTTTTCTTGATCCGCAGGAGCATTCGTGCCAGTGACCGCTAATATCCTTTTCCCACGCGCTTCCGTAAGAATGAGTATGTCCGAGCGCTGCCTGTATGACGTAGCCACACTCCGTGCAGGTCTGTGCCGTTGTCTCGGTCGCAGCAGCTCCGGGCGTGTGAGACGCTTCATCCTTCTTTGCTCCGCATATCGAACAAGCGTGCCAATGCTTCGAGCCGTCCTTTGACCATGTGGTCTGATAATTGTGCCTTACGGCACGGGTATAGCCGCAGATGTTGCAGGTAGTATCACAAACATTATCGAAATTATGCACAATTTCGCGTACATAGTTGCAAGCATCACAGATCGAATCGCATACTCCATCAAAATCATGTTCTGATGATTCTTTCTTTTCGTTGCAATTAACACAACTATACCAATGTTGGTTTTCGTCACTTGATAATATATCATTGTACTTGTGTGTTGTTTTGCGAGTGTATTTACCACAAGCGCAGGAAGTGTCACAAGAATTATCAAATGTAAAGTGATCGTTATTGTACATAGTGTATTGATCTAATTCGTATCGAACATTACTTATGACACATTTGTAATTGTTTTTAATATACTGTCCTACTGCCGAAATGTCAGAATTGATATATATTGATGTTGCATTAGAAAGCAGGCTGCCGGTATTTGTGGATGCAATATTGGGAGAGTTGATATATACAGTTTTTAAGTTACTACAGTTTTTAAACGCATAATTACCGATACTATTTATATCTTTTGAAATTATAACACTAGTAATACTTTTACACCCGTAAAAAGCATTTGCGTTAATCTGCGTTACGCCTGTTGGTATAACAAGATTAGTAACGATAGTATCATACGCGTACATATCTGCCCCATTACACATAGGTGAAGAGTATTCATCCCCCAAGTTTATCTTGAGCCATGACAACATATCATCAATATACACACTCTTAAGTTTTGTGCATGACCAGAATGCGTGATTACCGATATTCGTTACGCTCTTAGGAATATTAATACTAGCAAGGCTTTCACAATTATAAAAAGCCGAGGACCCGATACTTGTTAAGCAGCTAGATATATTTACTTGCTTAAGAGAAACACAACAATAAAAAGCGTTCCAACCAATATCAGATACGCTTTCTGGCAAGCTAATCTCTTGCAAATTATTGCAATGAGCGAAAGCATATGCTTGTATTCTCTCCACACCATAAGGAATTACACTGCTCTGGTTTCCCCATACTAGTGTATTTGTAAGTTTCTCAATCAGGCAATTATTCTCAATATAGTAATTCTGATTGCCCTCGTCTATATCTATAGTTGTTAGGTTAGGACAAGCCATAAAAGCCCCTTCGCCTATCGTCTCTACATTTGCAGGGATGTTAATATATTGAAGGTTTTCGCAGGAACTAAAAGCAAGTCTTCCAATACTAGTAACACCATCTGGAACGATAATACTAGTAACTTTAGGTAAATAGAACGCAGATGAGCCAATGCCAGTAACAGGCCAACCTCCTATTTTAGACGGAATTTTAAACTCACCAGCTTCATATAAAGTTTCGTTATATTCTAATATTGTCACTTTACCGTCTGTTACTGAATACTTATAAGTGCCATCATACACCTCGTATGTATCTGCAAAAATCGGTGTATGATAACCCAAAGTAAAAATTGAAATAATCATCGAAACAAACATAAATAATAAAATACGCTTCATATATTTCCTCCAAATTAAAAAGTGCGTGGCAGAGCCACGCACCGAAAAATGTATGGCTCATTGCTGCGACACAAATGAATCTTCAATACTTAACGAAAAAGCATACGAAAATCGAGCATACATTTTTGCCTAAACAAAAATGTACACTTTTTCGTTAATCTATTCATTTATGTCGCATTTTCATTTTATCACGGTAAAGACCTTTTGTCAATAGCGGGATTTGCGTTTTACCTTCTCCCGCTGGAGAAGGTAAACGGCGGGAGCAAGCCCCCGCCCTACGGGGCGTCGAGGACGTCGCCCCCTACAAGGCGTTGCAGATATTTCCAAGCAATATGTATAGAGTGAGCGTAAAACCTCTCCCTACGCAAAAAGACCGTTGATCTCTCAACGGTCTTTTGTTATTTAATTATCCCACTAAACAGAAGATCATCGCCGTCGTAAAAGACCGCGCTTTGACCGGGGGTTACGGCTCTCGTCATATTATCAAATTCGACGAATGCATTTTCGCCCTCAAAAATGACCTTACACGGTGACGGCTTTGCCGAGTAACGTACGCGACAGGACGCGGTAATAGTCCCTTCCGTCATCGGCGCAAGCTTCATAAAATTAAGCTCGCCGACCTCCGTCTTACCCGAAAATTCATCGCCTGCAGGCACAAGAGTGACGGTATTCGCGCTCGGATCGACCTTACTTACAAACATCGGTCTGCCGAACGCGCCGAGCCCCTTTCTCTGCCCTACCGTATAGCGGATTATTCCGTTATGCTTGCCGATGACCTTTCCGTCGGGATCGATGAAATCGCCCGTAGGAAAGCTCTCGCCCGTCGCTTTCTCGATATAAGAAACGTAATCGCCGTCGGGAATAAAGCAGATATCCTGGCTATCCTTCGCATCAGCTGCGCTAAAGCCGAGCTTTGCCGCTTCTTCACGAATATCGTCCTTTTTCATACCGCTAAGCGGCAGATGAAGCGCACTTAGCTGTCCCTGCGTAAGACGCGAGAGCGCGTAGCTCTGGTCCTTTCCGCCCGCGGTATCCGCCTTTACAAAATACCGCCCGTTCTCATTTCCGATAACGGCATAATGTCCCGTTGCTATCTTATCAAATCCGTTTTCTTTCGCATACGAAAGAAGCGCATCAAACTTGACCGTCGGGTTACATACGATACACGGATTCGGCGTTCTGCCGTTCTTATAATCGTTTATGAATCTTTCGACTACGTTCTTACGGAACTGCTCGCGGTAATCGACGGTCACAAACGGAATACCGACCTGCCTTGCAGCCGTTTCCGCCGCCGAAATATCGGTATACTCGTGCATAATTGCCGCCGCGCCGACAACGTCGTGGCCCTGTTTTTTCAGAAGATAAGCGGCGTATGTGCTGTCAAGACCGCCGCTAAGTCCTATCAGTATCTTCATCCTGGAAGCACGCTTTCGAGGATAACGTAGGTTATATCGACGCTCGATTTTTTACCGTCGACCGGTGTGAGTATGATAACGCAGTCGCCGAGACCGTCATAAGAAAAGCTCTTTTGGAGGGTCAGTTCCCCCTTCAGCGTTTCGCTGTATAGAGTCTTTTCATCGCAAATGACCTTGATCTCAACAGATTTCGTCGCATTTATCTCAATGAAAAGCTCAAAATCGCCCGATCCGTTGATTTTCAGAGGAATCTCCTCAGCCCGCTCGCTGACCGTCGCCTTTTCGTTTTCAAAGGAAACGAATCGGAACGAAAACAGAGTAAATGTAACCAAGCCGGTCACGCAAATACCGACGGCAACCATGAGCGCGACAAAGATCTTGAACACAAACACGCGCTTACCGACGAACATTCTGTAACCGAGAACAAGCGGGAAAATGCCGAAGCCGATATACAGAATACACATACCGATGCTCTGCGGAAGCGAGAACGCAAGCAGATCGACCGCCTCCGATGCGCTTTCCTTTGCGCTTGTATATGCAAGTGCGACAGCAAGAGCATTGTTACCGAAATGAAGAATCATCGGAAGTATAAGCGTCTTTGTTCTTATCGCGACAAAGCACAAAAGCGCGCCCGTAAGTGCTGTCGGAACAAAGGTATAAGCATCAAGATGCATCGCGCCGAAAACCGCGCCTATTAAGGTGATAAGCACCCATTCCTTTTTAATACCCGAAAAGCACTTAAGTAGGAATCCACGGCAGAAAAACTCCTCGCACACCGCGGGAATCACTGCGATAAGGAAAATAGCAAGTGCGGGGTGCATTTTCAAAATCAGCGAATCAATAGCATCCGAGCGCACGTTTGCGTCAAAAAATCTTCCGATGATAACTGAAATACCCGAGCTTATAAAGGTAACGCCCGCATACATGATCGCCGAGCCGAAAAACTTTTTGATCGGCGGCAGCTTTGTCGGAAATACCTCGCTGAGCTTCGTTTTTGTTAAAAGAGTGAAAGCGAGAGCAATAAGTGCTATAAGCACTCCGCCAAGGAACGCGCCGTTGTTACCGAATATCGGTATCAGAATAAAGCCTCCGAAAAGAAGTGAGAGGATCGCAAGTACTATCGCGATTATACCGTGAATAGAATTTAGTCCTTTTTTCATAATGACCTCAAAAAAAGCAAAACGACAAATGAATCGAAGCGTCGCCTGACTCATTTGTCGTTCTTTTCTTATGAATTATCAGCCGAGCTTAGCGGAGTTAACCTTTACGCCGGGGCCCATGGTAGAAGCTACGACGCAGCTCTTGATGTACTGACCCTTAGCAGCGGCGGGCTTCGCCTTGATGATCGCGCCCATAATAGCGTCGAAGTTCTCAGCGAGCTTTTCCTTACCGAAGGATGCCTTGCCGATAGGGCAGTGGATAATGTTGTTTCTGTCAAGACGGTATTCGATCTTACCTGCCTTAGCCTCGGTAACAGCACGTGCAACGTCGGGAGTTACAGTACCTGCCTTGGGGTTAGGCATAAGACCCTTCGGTCCGAGAACACGACCGAGACGGCCGATAACGCCCATCATGTCGGGAGTTGCGATAACAACGTCGAACTCGAACCAGTTTTCCTTCATGATCTTCTCAACGTAATCAGCTTCGCCAACGTAGTCAGCACCTGCTGCCTTTGCTGCCTCTGCCTTATCTGCCTTACAGAAAACCATGGTTCTTACAGTCTTACCGGTACCGTTAGGAAGAACAACAGCACCTCTTACCTGCTGGTCAGCGTGACGGGAGTCAACGCCGAGACGAACGTGAAGCTCAACAGTCTCGTCGAACTTTGCCTTTGCGGTCTGGCAGACAAGCTCAAGTGCCTCTGCCGAATCATAAAGCTTTGCCGTATCGACAAGCTTTGCACTATCAATATATTTCTTTCCCATTTCTATCTACCTCCGAAAATCAGTCAACAACAGTAACGCCCATGCTGCGTGCGGTACCTGCGATCATGCTCATCGCGGTCTCGAGCGAGCCGGCATTAAGGTCGGGCATTTTGGTTTCGGCGATCTGCTTGATCTGTTCCTTGGTGATAGTAGCAACCTTGGTCTTGTTAGGAGCCGCGGATGCAGTCTCAATTCCGCAAGCCTTCTTAATAAGAACGGGCGCGGGGGGAGTCTTTGTGATGAACGAGAAGGAACGGTCTGCGTATACAGTAATAACTACCGGGATAACAAGACCGATCTGATTCTTGGTTCTTTCGTTGAATTCCTTAACGAAGTTTGCGATGTTAACGCCGTAGGAACCGAGCGCGGGACCTACAGGCGGCTGTGCGGTAGCTTTTCCTGCCTGAAGCTGGAGCTTTATATAACCGCTTACTTTCTTTGCCATTTCTTTTTACCTCCAAATGTGGTTATTAGACGGGGGCTTAAGATTTTCCCCCTCCCACCTTCGCGTCTTTGCGCGAATGTTTGTGATTTTAATTAATAGAGCTTTTCGGCGCTCTCGGAATCAAGCTCGATAGGAGTTTCTCTACCAAACATAGAAACAAGCACCTTGATTTTCTTTTTGTCCTCGGAAATTTCCTCGACAGTTCCGACGAAGCCCTTAAGAGGACCTGCCGTAACCTTAACGCTGTCACCGATCGCATATTCGAGGGTGATCTGCTTGGTCTCGACTCCGATAGCGGCAACCTCCTCATCGGTAAGCGGAACCGGCTTCGAGCCGGGGCCGACAAAACCCGTTACTCCGCGAATGTTGCGGACAACGTGCCAGGTCGCGTCGCTCATCTTCATCTTGACGAGCACGTATCCGGGGAAAATTTTTGATTCAGTTTCCTTGAGGACGGAATTTCCGTTCTCATCCTTACCGTTTTCTTCGGTAACGACCTCAACGGGAATACGAATATCCGTTATAACGTCCTGAAGATTGCGGTTTTCGATGATCTTTTCAAGGTTTGCCTTAACCTTGTTCTCATAACCCGAGTAAGTATGCGCTACATACCATCTCAGCTCAGAGCTTATCTCGTCGAAGTCACTCATTTAAGCCCCTCCGATTAGACGAGAGTTCCAATCCACGAAAGAAGATTGGACAGACCAAGGTCGATAAGGCCGATAACAACACTCGCCGCGATAAGCACAACGATAACTACGCCGGTGCTCTTGGCAGTCTGTGCCTTGCCGTACCACGAGATCTTTTTCATCTCGCTCTTGTTGTTCTTGAAAAAGTTCTTGATCTTGCTTCCAAGTCCGGGCTTGCGGTCTTTAGAAGTCTTTTTCTTGTCTTCTTTTACCTTGGCTGCATTAGCAGCTTCGGCGTTCTTCTCAACTTCTGACATTAACCGATTCTCCCTTACTTAGATTCCTTGTGAACGGTGTGCTTCTTGCAGAAAGGGCAATACTTGCTCATCTCAAGACGGTCAGGGTCGTTCTTCTTGTTTTTCATTGTGTTGTAGTTGCGCTGCTTGCACTCACTGCAAACCATTGTGATTCTGACTCTCATATTTTTCCTCCCGATAGTATTGACAAAGGCATTTTCGCCAAGCCGCGGCGCCTTTGCCTGATTTTATCTCCCTCAAGAAGAAGGCAACAACAAAAAAGCCCTCTCCGCAGAGGTAGTAATATTCTATCACATTCAATTCCATTTGTCAACACTTTTTTGAAATATTTTCTCATTATTTTACCTTTTGGGAATAAAGAAATCGCGCTCGGGCAAACTGTTAAAAACACTTATATAAAGGAGGAAAACGGTATTTTCACAATAGTCATAAGAACGGTAATAATATATCTATTCTTACTTCTTTCAATGCGGCTCAGCGGCAAAAGGCAGGTCGGAGAATTACAGCTATCGGAGCTGATAACCGCGTTTCTCATTTCCGAGGTCGCAACCACGCCGCTCACCGACCCCGATATGCCGATTCTTTACGCGCTGATACCGATAACGATCCTTCTCTGCCTCGAAATCACCGTTTCATTTATCACAACGAAATCGGTTACTGTACGAAGAATGTTTGAGCCGCCCCCAACCGTCCTTATCGGAAACGGTAAGTTAAATATCGCGGAGTTAAAAAAGCAGCGTCTTACAGCCGACGAGCTGATAAGCTCGCTTCGCCTGAACAACGTGTCGGACATAAACACCGTTAATTTCTGTTTTCTCGAGCACAACGGACAGATCTCTTCTTTTTCAAAGGACGAGACGCTCGCTCTGCCGCTTATCGTCGACGGGAAGATACACAACGGTCACCTGAAGCTTCTGGGGCGCGACGAAAATTGGCTCAAAGCCCGGCTGCGAGAGCAAAAGACCGATATGGAAAAAGTATTTATCGCAGTAAGTGACGGAAACGCATTGACAATATTTGCAAAGGAGGAAAACAAATGAAAGCATTTATAATTTCTCTTTCGACGATTCTGCTGGTAACCGCCCTGACTGTCGCAAGCGGACTTTACGTCAAAAACGTAACCGATCGCCTTATCGCACTCGAAAAACACTTCCCTGAAAAAGACGACGGAGAAAGCTCCCCGTCATCGGTAATAGCCGAAAGCGAGGAGCTTTTCAAGTCTTCATATGATTTTCTTACGGTAGTAAGCCACACGAGAATGCCTAACAACGTAAAGACGGCACTTGAGCATCTCGCTTCCTGCTATCTTCACGGAACCTACGCCGATTACATGGCGGCACGAGAAAGCTATGTTGAAGCTCTCCGTTCGCTACGTCAATCAGAGCTTCCCTCATTAAAGGGGATCATCTGAACTCAGTCACGCCGTCATCAAGCAGCACTCTTTTGCGGAGTATGGTACAATCGTTAATTCCAAGCACCTTTGCAATATAATCGGGATTCAGATACTGCTCGGGGGACGCGCTCAACACGCAGGTGAGCTTGTTCCCCTCTTTTTTATAAGAGTGTATCATCGGCTTGATGTCAGTCATCTTTTCACCGCTTTTGGTGCGCTTGAGAAGAACGATCTCGTCCTGTTCAAGCGGCGCAAGTGAGAAATCCTCGTCGTTTTCAAGCTCGTATTCGGCATAGCGGATGGAAACGAACTTGCTGTCGGGCTGATACGCGTCAAGAACTCGCATTTCGGGCGGGAAAGCGTTGTTAAGACGCTCGGTAAGCTCCGCCTTCGACATAGGTCTTGTTATCTTGAAATCGAGAAGCTCGGTCACGCTTTCTGCGCCGATTGATAGAGGAAGCGCAAAGACCATTTTGGGATGGGGGTTAAAGCCCTCGGAATACTTTATCGGTATTCCCGCTCTTATCATAACCGTTTTCATTGTACGGTTGAGGTCAAGGTGAGAAATGAACTGCAAGCTTCCTACCTTTGAAAACTTTATTCTTATAGCTTCGGACAGCACGTTCTTTCACCTCCAAGCTTATTAGCTCCGCAGCCGGAGCACTTTTCGCGGCAGTTGGGAGTCGTTTTCGACTCAAACGCCTTTTTCCATTCGCGCAGGAAAAATTCCTTCGTAACGCCGCAGTCTATAATATCCCACGGCAGAACCTCGTCGAATCCGAACTGTCTGTTTGCATAGAAGCTCGGGTCTATTCCTGCGTTTTCAAACGCCTTGAGCCAAGTCTCGTACGAGAAATGCTCGTCCCAGCCGTCGAACTTCTGACCGAGCTTGTGCGCCTCAATAAGCGCCGCGCTCAGTTTTCTGTTTCCGCGCGCAAATACCGCCTCGATACGACTGACCTTTGCCTCATGCCAATTATATCTGATATGCTTCTTCGACTTGACCTTTTCAAGGAGATGCTCCTGCTTCATCATAAGGGTCTCAAGATCGTTCTGACCGAACCACTGAAAAGAGGTGAACGGCTTCGGAACAAAGCAAGCAACGCTCGCGGTGACCGTCGGCGCTCTTCCCTTCACTCGGTTGGGATTCTTGTAGAACTCGTCCTCGACCTTAATAGCAAGGTCGGCAATTCCCTCAATATCCTCAAGCGTTTCGGTCGGCAGACCGTTCATAAAGTAAAGCTTGACCGAGGTCTTGCCCGCCTCGAACGCGGTACGGCAAGCTTTAAGCAGGTCGTCTTCACATACGTTTTTGTTTATCGCGTCACGCAAGCGCTGTGTTCCCGCCTCGGGCGCAAAGGTAATACCGCCTGTACGTACAGTCGATATTTTATCCATAAGCTCTTTTGTGAAGCTGTCGATACGAAGCGACGGAAGCGACAAGCTGACCTTGCTTTCGTTCGTCCATTCGAGCAGCTTATCGGTAAGCTCGGGAAGATGCGTATAGTCGCTGATGCTGAGTGACGAAAGCGAAATTTCGTCAAATCCGGTGCTTTCATACAGACATTTTGCCTGCTCGTTCAGCACGTCGGGGGTCTTATCACGCACGGGGCGGAAAATGATTCCCGCCTGACAGAAACGGCAGCCGCGAATACATCCGCGGTAAACCTCAAGTACGATTCTGTCGTGAACCGTCTCAATGTACGGCATAATCAGCTTATCGGGGAAATAGCTCTTATCGAGATCCTTGATTATTCTCTTGACTATCTTCGTCGGAATATCGTCGTATTTGGGTGTATACGCTTCGATCGTGCCGTCGGGCTTGTAGGTAACCTCATAAAGCGACGGAACGTAGAAGCCGGGAAGCTTCGCAAGCTCGTGCAAAAACGCTTCCTTCGTATAACTGCCATCGTCCTTCATCTTATTGTAAAGTCGGGTCATCTCAGGCAGTGCCTCCTCGCCCTCTCCGATGCTGAATGCGTCGAAGAAATCAGCAACCGGCTCGGCGTTGTAAGCACAGGGGCCGCCACCAACGATTATCGGATAGCTGTCGTCACGCTCCGACGAAAGAAGCGGAATATTCCCAAGCTCAAGCATATTAAGCACGTTCGTATACGAAAGCTCATACTGAAGCGTAAACGCAACGAAGTCGAACTCGCTTATCGGATCACGGCTCTCGTGTGCAAAAAGCGGAATGCCGTTTTCGCGCATCTTTTCTTCCATATCGTCCCATGGTGCGTAAACTCTTTCACACCAGACGTCCTTTTCGAGGTTAAGAACGCCGTAAAGAAGGCGAACGCCGAGGTTCGACATTCCGATCTCGTATGTATCGGGGAAGCAAAACGCAACGCGGCACTTTATTTCATCCTTATTCTTAATGACCTGCCCATACTCGCCGCCCGTATATCTTCCGGGCTTAAGGACCTGCTTGAGTATCGAGCGCATTTTCTTGTCCATTGTCATTCCCTTTCAAATATCTACAAAAATGCAGTCTTTCGACTGCATTTTTGCTTAAACAATAAAGTTAAAATTACATCAAAAGAAATCTTGAAATAAGATATACCGATGCAAGCCAGAAGAGCTGGTAGAGCGCAACGTAGACCGAGCTTATTGCCGCGATAGATCCGAGGAATGCAACAACGCCCGTTATAGCGATACCGCCTATTATCGAAAGCGCAGCTATCATAAGATTGGTTTTGGTTACATGCCTGGTCTTGTCGCAAAGCGTAAACGCACGGAGAAGTGCCTTAACTGACTTTTTCGATACAACACCGCTGTCAGTACGGTCAGTGCCGCGGCTTCTGTCGCCGAGATCGTCATATTTGAGAACACGCACGGGATATTTCGTAAGACGGATTCTCGTGCTGAGCATTTCGTCGTTGATGTTAGGGTCAACGGTCTTGATTCCAACACAGATTCCCGACTTATAGAGGTTCTTGAGCGTTGCCTCGAATTCGGGATCAATGCGGTAACGAACGTAGAACTTCGCTACGACCTCGTCGTCGCAAACGAGGAACAGAATGCTGATCTCGCCGCCCTCGATCTCCTCATCCTCGGGATCGGCAACGGGGAGATATCCGTTATGGCGGAGATAATCTGCCTTACCTGCAAAGAGGTGATGTCCGTCAACGACGGTCTCAATGCCATCTGCGTCTATCGAAATCACCTCAACGTTCTGCGAACGGCCGATGTCAGCAGTCGCGACGTTAAGGACGTCGGAAAGCGGTCCGCCGATGCAGGAATAAACGCTTGCCATATAGTAGATTGCAGTATCAAGCCGTCCGCTTCCGAAAACCTTGATCGAGCGGAGCTTAACTCCTGCCGTCGGGAAAACCTCTCTGTCGTCAAAGCTGATCGAAGAAGCCGATGTGTACTCATCAAGCGCACCCTCACCGACTATCGCGCTTCCATCGTCATAGGAGACCTTAGACGCACGGAACATCGGCAAGCTGAATGCGAAAAACGCGGTTGCGGGAAGCGCAAATGCAAACGCCGCATAACCCGTTGACATTGCAGCCGCGAAATCCTTGTTCACAAACGCACCGACAATTATACCTGCAACAAGCGCAACAAGCGTTGCGGGTATAAATGCGTTCAGCATACTCTTAACGGAGGAATACTCACCTGTACGGCGGAAGTATCCGTCGATAAACGCAGTTTTGTTTATACGGAATATATCGGGCTGATTCGGAAGAAATTTATCAAACGCCTTCGTTTCAAGCTCCGCGTCGATAATATCAAGCTTTTCAAGAGCAAATTTGCTTCTCTTCGAGGAAATGATTCTGAAGGTCATTATCTCACGGCGAAGGTCAAGGCGCTTCCCAAATGCATAGAACAGAAGCGTGAGTGCCATTGGGAAATTGAAGCCCAGTATCGTGCTTCCGGCTCCGAAGAAACAGGCAAACACAGAATATATCGCCGAGACACCAAGCATAACAGGAAGAATACTTTCCACCGTCACTCTCTTGTTTATGAGATTTCTGAATCCAAATATAATTTCCTTATAAAGAACTGCAAAGCCGATAATGAGAAGCTGGAAGCCCGTCATTATATGTACTATTGGATAAAATTCGGGGTTGAACACTTCAAGCTGCTTTCCGCCGAAAATTCCGATATTCTCGTAGAAGAACAACAAGATGCTTATAGCGGCAAGCACGAACAGCTTTATTGCGCTCTTGCCGTATTCAGCCTTATAGTTTTCAAATATGCCCTTTATCTCGGTAGGAGAAACGAATTCCTTGATCGGCTCCTTGATCTCTTCTGCGGAGGGCTTTTCCTTTACCTGCTCCTCCTCGGCTGCAAGCTCGTCAGCATTACTGCGAAGCTTATCTGCCGATTCCTTACCGATAGCCGCATCAAGCTCCTCGTCCATACCGAAGGCAACCATAAGGTTAGCATCGACCTCGTCAAAGCCGTTTTCGTCAAATTCTCCGGCATACTCGCTGTATTTATCGATCTCTGTCGGAACTATGGATTCTTCATTTAAAGGCTCGGAAACAGCCTCGACCTCTGAAGCTTCGGTTTCAACCGTATCGTTCTGCTCTTCAGTAAAATCATCGAGAGCTTCAAGCTCTTCAGCAGCGCTCAGCTCTTCGATTTCTTCAAGTTTCTCAAGCTCCTCAAGCTCGTCGGGTTCAAGTACTTCTTCGGTTTCCTCGATCTCCTCAATCTCCTCAGCTTCTTCGATCTCCTCTGCCTCAGCAAACTCTTCAAGAGTCTCGTTAGCCGCATCATCGAAGATCTCTTCCTCGGGAGCTTCGTCAAACTCGGGTTCGTTCACCCCAGGCATACTGTAAACGTCATCAAAAACAGATTCATCAAGGGCAAGCTCATCATCGGAGAAGATTTCCTCAAGGGAGGAAATATCGGTGTCGCGCTTCGGTTCTTCTTCCGCTTCATCGGCATCATTTTCAGATGAATGATTCGTAACTATGATATTGTCAAAAAAGTCCTCGTCGTCCGCTTCGTTATATTCGGTAGAAATGATAGCGTCATTTATGGCGGTAAACGTAAGCGTGTCATTCTCCGCCTCGTCGCTTTCATCAAGATTGAACGCGATCTCAACGGTATTCGTGAGATTGACGGCAACCGTATCACCGCTCGGCGCGATCTCTTCCTCTTCATTTGCGGGAGCGTTCTGCGCCGCAAGGATCTCGCGGACCGACATAAATCCGCCCTCATCATCGTCCGAAACGTACGCGATAGTCTTTTCAATATCGGTCATAGGACGAAGCGGTGCCTGCATGGTATCAGCCATGCTGTCGTATTCATCTGTACCGTCAAGCTCGGGAACGTCGCAGACCTTTCCGCCCGCGCTCAGGTGATTATACAGCTCCTCGTCGGGTGCAGTGAAGCTCTTCACCTCCTCGGCATCAGGCTCTGCCGTGCTTCCCTCGGTCATTTCTTCGGGAATCTCTATTGAAGAAAGCGTCTGAACAAACTCCTCGATCTCGGCACTGTCCGATTTCTCGGTCATTCTCTTATAGTCTTCCTCGGGGAGATACTTTTTCATAAGCTCGTTTATATCGAGGTCCTCAATTTCGGACTTCGGAACGGGGCTTTCAAAGCTGTAATCGCTGTTATCGGGCATGTGCGCTCTTATATCCTCCTCGGATACCGAAGCGGTTATCTTACCCGAACGGCGGAACTTATACTTCTTTCCGGTAACGCTTTTTTCCTCGGTGTTTCCATCTGCCATATTCGCCTTAAGCTGAGCAAGAAGCTCTTCGGCAGATATATCGGAATTATGCTTGTTATCCATTTTCTTCTCCCCTTTCTTACTTACCAAGGTTTCTCTGCCTTGCGGCTTCGCAAAGAATGACCGCACCTGCTGTCGAAACGTTGAGAGAATTTATGCTTCCGTACATCGGAATTGAGATTATGTAATCACTCTTGTCTTTAAGCAACCTCGACACGCCGAAACCCTCGCTTCCGAGGATTATCGCCGCAGCACAGGTCATATCGGTCTCAAAGTGCGGACTTCCACCCGCTTCGGCAGCAAATATCCAGAGTCCCTTTTCCTTTAGCTCGTCGACCGTCTGTGCAAGGTTAGTCACCTTCGCGACAGGAACGTACTCAACAGCACCTGCAGACGCTCGACCGACCGCCTCAGTAAGACCGACTGCGCGCCTTTTCGGGATTATCACTCCGTGTGCGCCCGCGCACTCAGCCACACGCAGAAGTGCGCCGAGATTTTGGGGATCTTCAACCCCGTCCGCAATTATGATAAGCGGCTTTTCGCCCTTATTTTTCGCATTATCGAGTATTTCGTCGACCGAAACGTAATCCTTAAGCGCCGCAGACGCGATAACGCCCTGATGCGCCTGACCGCCCGACATATTGTCGAGCTTCGTTCCCTCGACCTCGATAACGGGTATATTGCGTCCTATCGCCTCGGAGACGATAACGGTTATAGATCCCGTTCTCTCGCCCTTTTTCACGTAGACCTTATCGACGTCGCGTCCGCTTTTCAGAAGTTCGGAAACGGCGTTTCTGCCGATGACGTACGAGCCGGAAAGCGGCTTGCTTTCGACCTGTCTGCGCTCAAAATTACGGCGGTCGTTATTCCTCTTTTTATCGTATCTTTTTTCCATCTTACATATCCGTTCATAATCGCATAGTTATACATCGTCTATTATATCACAAAAAAATCCTTTTGTATATAATTTTTTCAAAA
Source organism: Eubacteriales bacterium (assembly GCA_045591885.1). GTDB lineage: Bacteria > Bacillota > Clostridia > Oscillospirales > CAG-272 > Colimorpha_A. Next base: position 39,011 of record JAZNTT010000019.1, read on the forward strand.
AATAAATAAAAAAGCAGAGAAAATTCGCATTTCCTCTGCTTAATTATCACTGTTCTTTTGTAACGAGCTTGGGAGATGTACCCTTTGCCACCGTATCGGCGGTTATTACGACCTCTTTTACGTCGAACCTGCCGGGAAGCGTATACATAGTATCGAGAAGCACGTTCTCAACTATTGCGCGAAGTCCTCTTGCGCCCGTTTTTAACTCGATCGCCTTATCCGCGATCTTTTCAAGCGCTCCGTCAGTGAAGCGAAGCTCGACGTTATCCATCGCAAACAGCTTTTTATACTGCTTGATTATCGCGTTTTTCGGCTCTCGAAGTATCTTGACGAGCGCCTCGCGGTCGAGATTCTTGAGCGCAACGATAACGGGAATACGTCCGACAAGCTCGGGAATTATACCGTATTTCACGATGTCGTGAGGGGTCACGTCCTTAAACAAATCGATCTTTTCCTTCTGTTCCTTCGTAAGCACCTCGCTCGAAAATCCGATGCTCTGCTTATCGCGGTTTACACGCTTGCTTATCGTTTCGTCAAGCTTATCAAAGGCGCCGCCGCAGATAAAGAGGATATTCTCGGTATTTATCTGAATAAACTCCTGATTCGGGTGCTTTCTGCCGCCCTGCGGAGGAACGTTCGATACCGTTCCCTCAAGGATCTTAAGAAGCGCCTGCTGAACGCCCTCGCCCGAAACGTCACGCGTAATAGAACGGTTTTCACTCTTGCGAGAGATCTTATCGATCTCGTCGATATAGATGATTCCCTTCTCTGCCTTCTCAATGTCGAAGTCAGCCGCCTGAATAAGACGGAGAAGAATGTTCTCAACATCCTCACCAACGTAACCCGCCTCGGTAAGCGTCGTCGCATCAGCTATTGCGAAAGGCACTTTAAGGGTCTTTGCAAGCGTCTGAGCAAGAAACGTCTTACCGACGCCCGTCGGTCCGATAAGAAGCACGTTACTCTTCTGTATCTCAACGCCGTCAGCGTTATCCTTCTTCTGAAGTATTCTCTTGTAGTGGTTATAAACCGCGACCGAAAGCGTCTTTTTCGCGTCGTCCTGACCGATAACGTACTCGTCAAGGACCGCCTTCAGCTCAGCGGGCTTCGGCAGAGTATCGAGCGAAAGCTCGCTCTTTCCGCCCTTACCCGTCTTTTTACCGTTTCGGCTTATACCGAAATGCTCTTCGACGAGATGATTACAACCGTCAAGACACTTATCGCAGATATAAAGACCCGTGGGCGACGGAATGAGGAACTGCACCTCGTCCTCGCGGCGTCCGCAATAATCGCAATAAACGTAATTGTTACCGCCGTTATTCTCGTTATTTGCCATTATCAGTCTCTCTTTTCGATAACTCTGTCAATAAGTCCGTATTCAAGTGCTGCTTCTGCCGAAAGGAAGTTATCGCGGTCTGTATCGCGCGCGATCTCCTCAATAGATTTACCCGTGTTCTTAGCAAGTATCTTATTGAGTTTTTCTCTCGTTGCGATGATGTGATCTGCGTGGATCTTGATGTCCGACGCCTGACCCTGCATACCGCCGAGAGGCTGATGGATCATTATCTCGCTGTTCGGAAGCGCAAGGCGCTTACCCTTAGCACCTGCCGAAAGAAGGAACGCGCCCATGCTTGCAGCCATTCCGACGCAGATCGTCGAAACGTCGCACTTGATAAAATTCATAGTATCGTATATCGCAAGTCCTGCCGAAACTGATCCGCCGGGGCTGTTGATATAAAGACAGATATCCTTATCGGGATCCTGAGCTTCAAGGAAAAGAAGCTGTGCGATAACGAGCGATGCAGTCACGTCATTTACCTCGTCCGAAAGGAATATGATTCTGTCGTTAAGCAGGCGTGAGTATATATCGTATGCTCTTTCGCCTCTGTTGGTTTGTTCAACTACGGTTGGTACGAGTGCCATAAATTTCCTCCTATAAATCCATGCGGAAAGCACTGTTATATGCTTTCCGCGCGATGTCAGTATGAACGAATAAAGTTTGCTATACGCTCGGAGAGAAGAACGTGTCCTGCGTCGTTCGGATGAAGTCCGTCGGGCATATATTTTTCTCTCTGCGCGTCAATCGACGGCTGAATACCGTATGTTGCAAAAAGATCGATAACCGGAAGCGAATAGTAACGCGCGACCTCCTTGATAATATCAGCGTAATCGGAAAGAATCCTTCCCTTTCTGTCGGGCTGATTCTCCGTAAGACGGTGAAGAGGGGTGCAAACGAATATGTTCGCCGACGGATATTCCGTCATAAGGTAAGTGTAAAGATAATGAAGCGCTCCGTAGAAGGTATCGGGAGTTCTATCGGACATTTCTCCGATCGGCGCGTCACCGTGACCGAAGTCGTTTGTTCCGCCGAAGACCACGATAGCGTCAGCGTCTTTATCCATATCGACAACTCTCATCGGGAAGTCAAGATCGTGACGCGGATTTTCGGAAGGAGTTACCTGTTTCGCAAGACGCGTTCCGCTTACGCCGTAATTACGGGCTTCGCTAAGTCCGTGCTTTTCCTTGATAAGCTGATGGAAGCACTTATCCTGACCGGTCGTTCCTGTGCCCTCAGTGATACTGTCTCCGAGGAAGTCTATCTTCTTACCCTTAAGCTCCATATTACTCGGTTACTTCTTCAGTTTTCTCTTCGGTTGCTTCCTCTGCCTTGGGAGCCGCCTTCTTTGCTCTGGGCTTACGGGGCTTGGTGATGGAAGCGTTGCTCTTAACTACCTCGACTGCCTTCGATACCTTGATATCGTCGGTGATCATATCGGGAGTGATCTGCGCCTTAACCTCGGAAAGCTCGATGCGGTAAGCATCTGCGATCTTCTGAAGTTCTGCTTCGATCTCTTCCTCGGTTACTTCGATATTCTCGAGAGAGGCGATCTTTTCAAGAGCGAGACGTGTCTTGACCTGCTTTTCAGCGATAGGTCTGAACTGCTCTCTCATGTTGTCGAGGGTCATGCCGGTATACTTGAGGTAAGTATTGAGGTCGAGTCCCTGCATTCTGAGACGGTTGTCATAGTCACGGACCTGATTTTCGGTCTCGGTAACGAACATTGCCTCGGGAATATCAGCCTCGAGGTTCTCTATAAGCATATCAATCAGCTTATTCTCGACCTCTCTGTCTGCCTCAGCATTGTGTCTCTCTGTGATTTTTGCCTCAACGTCTGCCTTATATTCAGCAAATGTATCAAATTCCGAAACATCCTTAGCGAACTCGTCGTCAAGCTCGGGAAGCTCGTTGAACTTTATATCGTGAAGAACGGTCTTAAATACGGCTGCCTTACCTGCAAGCTCTGCTGCGTGGTACTCGGTCGGGAAGGTTACGTTTACGTCGAATGCGTCGCCTGCATTATGGCCTACGATCTGCTCTTCAAATCCGGGGATGAACTGACCCGAGCCGAGAGTAAGGTTATACTTCTCGCCCTTGCCGCCCTCGAAGGGAATGCCGTCAACGGAGCCCTCGTAGTCGATAACTGCGATGTCACCCTCTGCCGCTGCGCGGTCGGTGATGTCAACGGTACGGGAATTACGAGCGCGAACCTGCTCGATCTGTGCGTTTACTTCCTCTTCGGTAGTAGGAGCAACGGTTCTGGTTACCTTATAACCCTTGTATTCCTTAACGGTAACCTCGGGCTTAACCGGGAAGGATGCCTTAAGAACTACGCCGTTATCGTCAAGAGATACGATATCGAACTCCGCCTGACCTACAGGAGTCTCGCCGCACTCGGTGATCGCCTCGTCGTATGCCTTGGGGAGAAGCGCGTTTATTGCCTCATCGTAGAATACGCCCTTACCGTACATCTTCTCGACGACGGAACGGGGTGCCTTACCCTTTCTGAAGCCGGGAACGTTCATGTTCTTAACATTCTTTCTGTATGCGGCCTCGACTGCCTTGTCGAAGCTCTCCTTGTCGATAGCTATTTCAAGCTCGACCTGATTTCCATTTTTGTTTGTGCTTTTCAAGCTCATTTTGTTTTTTCCTCCGATGATATTAATATCCTTATAATTTTACCAAATTTTCGCTTAATGTCAATAGATTTGGGCGAAAAAGTAGTTATTTAATTGATTTTCAGGGGTATAAAACTCAAATAATCAGATGAAACTATATTCATCTGTATTCCTTCGTAATCAAACGACCTCGGAATATCGTATGAATTATGAAGATGTCCGTAGTAGCATCTGACAATACCGTATGATCTCATAAGCTCGATAAGATCGTGACTGACGTAGTCCTTACATACGGGCGGAAAATGGAAAAATGCGACCTTTTCGTATTTTCCGTCGGGATCGAGCGCGACTGCCGCCTTGAAGGACAGCTCGGCACGTATGACCTCGCGCTTCGAAAGCTTTTCAAAATCCGTTCCGTCGGGCGCGCTTTTAGGGTCGTAAAACCAACCGCGCGAGCCGCAGACGATTATATTTTCAACCAAGTGCGCGTTGTTGTGAAGAAGCGAGATATTCGTTATTCCCTCTCGTGCAAAGAATTCGCTCAGCTTCTTTTCCGATTGCCACCAGAGGTCGTGATTTCCCTTTCCGATTATCTTTTTTCCGTTAAGAGAGGAGATAAGCTTTAAATCGGGCCCTGCTTCTTCGAGATTCAGTCCCCAGGAAATGTCGCCCGGGATAACTACGGTATCGTTTTCACCGACGACCGCGTTCCAGCCGCTAACGAGCTTCAACGTATAATCGCGCCAACGGTTTCCGAAAACGTCCATCGGCTTCGGTACAGCTTCCGACAGATGTGTGTCGGCAATAACGTATATAGCCAAATTCTCCTCCTTTCTCGGTATATTTCAGCCGAAAATTACGAATACTTAATGTGGATACTTCCACAAGAAAGGAACTAAAAATGGGAATTTTTGATATGCACAGTGATTCAAAGGACAGCAAAAAGAATCACAACAAGGGCGTAGTCTGCGACGTTCGCAACTGCGCTTACCATGACGGTGACAATTATTGCACGGCGTCCAAGATCGCCGTAGGCCCGTCATTTGCGACCTCCTGCACCGACACCGTCTGTGCGACCTTCAAGCAGAAAAATCAGAATCTCTGAAAATTGAGTGCCGAAAGTGGCATATCCTCCGCTTTGATCGCGTTATTCGGGTCAAAGCGGACTTTTCTTTCTGCAATTCCGTATAGGGGCTTCGGAATCGGAACGCCCGTTTTCTTCTCAAGAAGCTCCATTGCGTCAAGCTCGTTCTCGGGTACCTCACCCGTCAATGCCTTAAGAACGGCAGGTGAGAATTTATACGGTGACGCGGTCGACGCGCAAACGAGCTTTCTGCCGCTGTTATTTTCCTTTACGTACTTCTCGGCGCAGTACAGACCTACCGCGGTATGAGTATCGCAAAGATAGTTATAATCTTCGTAAATGTGCTTGATCTCTATGGCAGTCTGCGTTTCGTCGCAGGATAGACCTGTAAATTCAGCGCCTATCTTCGCCTTTGCCTCGTCGGTTACGGTATAGCTTCCCTTTTCCTTAAGCTCTGCCATAAGCGTCTCGGTCTCTTTCTGACCGCAGGTGAGGTACAACAGACGCTCGAGGTTACTCGAAATGAGAATGTCCATCGAGGGCGAGGTCGTCGCGTAGAAGGGACGGTTTCTGTTATAATTACCGCTTATGAAGAAATCGGTAAGCACGTTGTTCTTATTCGACGCGCAAATGAAGCTATGAACCGGAAGTCCCATAAGCTTCGCAATATAAGCCGCGAGAATGTTTCCGAAGTTACCCGTCGGAACGCAGATATCTATCTCCTCACCGAGCGCAATATCGCCATCCTTGAGCAGATCGCAGTAAGCCGAAATATAGTAAACGACCTGCGGAACAAGTCGTCCCCAGTTGATCGAGTTTGCGGACGAAAGGAAAACTCCCTTTTCGTTCAGCTTTGCGTTTATTTCGGAGTCGGAGAATATCTTTTTGACGCCGTTCTGCGCATCGTCAAAGTTACCGATAACGGAATTTACTTCGACGTTCTTTCCCTCCTGCGTTGCCATCTGAAGCTTCTGCACACGGCTTACACCGTCAACGGGATAGAACACCGAGATTCCAACGCCGTCTACGTCCTTATAACCCTCAAGCGCCGCCTTACCGGTGTCACCCGAGGTAGCAACGAGAATGAGCGCCTTACGCGTATCTCCCGTCTTTTTTACGGCTCTTACGAAAAGCCGAGGCATTATCTGAAGCGCCATATCCTTGAACGCCGCCGTCGGACCGTGCCAAAGCTCAAGAACTCTTATTCTCTGACCAAGCTTCGATATAGGCGCGGGACCGCCCGGGAAGCTGTTTTCACAGTAAGCGCCCTCGCATTCACCAAGAAGCTCCTCGTAGGTATATTCGTCAGAGAGGAACTTATACATTACCTTTGCCGCGCGGGCAGGATAATTATCATCGCAAAGCCCCTTTATTTCGTCAAGCGAAAGGGTCGGTATTTCGTCGGGAAAATAAAGTCCTCCGTCCTCGCATAGACCCTTCTTTATCGCCATAGCGGATGATACGGCTTGACTTTTTCCTCTCGTGCTTATGTACTTCATATCTTTTTTCCTTCCCATATTAGGATTTATTAAAAATTGCTTTTTGCAAAATGTTCTGCGTTTTTATAAAATACCGCGTCGGCGAGATCCTCGGAGTGATATTTCTTCGCCAAAGCATCGTACAAAACGCCGATCTTTCCGATATTCTCTATGCCGTAAGGAAGCGTATCGTCCGACGTTCCGTCGAAGTCGGTTCCGAGACAAACGGAATCGCTGCCGCAAGTATTGCGTAGATGATCTATATGATCAAGCAGTATATCAACGCTTCTGCATCCGAGGTGATCGGAAACGAAATTGACGCCTATAACGCCGCCAAGCTCCGCAACCTCGCGTGCAACCTCGTCCGAAATGTTTCTCGGATGGTCAAACACGCTTCTGCTACAGCTGTGGCTCGCGATCAGCGGCTTTTTCGCGTCTTTTGCAAGCTCTATTGCCTGATAACAGATCTCGTCATTCGAGTGCGATAGATCCGGCGTTATTCCAAGCTCGAAGCAACGGTAAACGACCTCTTTTCCGAAATCGGTCAGCCCCTCGGAATTGTTAAACGCTCCGCCTATGTGACAGCTGTCGCGCCAGACGAGAGTAAATATCTTAACTCCGCGCCGAGCCAATTTATCAAGACGGTTTATGTCCCCGTTAAGAAGTTTCCCTCCCTCAACGGCAAGGATCGGAGTGAAATTCGGGATACCGAAAATATGCTTATCGGCGTAGTCAAGCGCCTGTAAACAGCGGTGATAATTCTCATCGTTACTAAGATCGTGCTCCGACCATATCGCCATCACCTGAGTGTAGCTGTCAAGGACGCTCATCGCCTTACTTAGCTCTATATGACAGGTGTTATCAAACATACCCTCTTTTCGGCGGAATATTTCGCCGAGGGTATCGCAGTGAAGATCGAATAATTTCATAATAACCTCAGATCCAGATTTTGCCCCTTGCTCCGAAAACGCCCTTCATGTGATTTATCTTATAGCTTCCCTCTCCCGTGTTCTTGTCAGAGCAGACGAACACCTCGATCACGTCGAAGCGGTAGAACTTATCGCTCGGGAAGTTTTTTATAAAGCAGGAAGCGGCACGGGCAAGATTTGCGCGTTTTTTCGCGGTAACAGCGGCAGCGGGTCGCGAATAAGGATTCTTTACCTCGCGTCTCGTCTTTACCTCGACAAATACAATATACTGATCCTTTTGCGCGATTATGTCGATCTCTTCGTTATACGGCTTGTAGTTGCGGCAAATTACCGTGTAGCCGTTCGTTTTCAGATAATCCTCGGCAACCCTTTCGCCTGCGACACCCGTAATTATATGTGCAGGGGCAAGCGAACCGTCCTTTTTTCTGATCTCCATCAGGAAAGCACGCACTTTTCGTTGCAGTAGACCATTCCGAGTTTACCGTCAACAGTTACGGTAGTGCCTGTTTTAAGTATCTTCGTCGCGTTTTCCGCGCCGACGATAACGGGAATGTTAAGTGTCTTACCAACGATAGCGGCGTAGGAATCGTCGCCTCCGCGCTCACAGATTATCGCGCTCGCGTGACGGAGAATGCCGATTATCTTGTCGGATGCCGACGGAATAACGATAATATCGCCGTTTTCAAAATTAGCAAGCGCCTCTGCATCGGTAGCGCAAACGCAAAGCTTACCGCAAACGGACTTGTCAACTATACCGTTACCTGCAAGAAGAACGTCACCGACCATCTGAACCTTAAGCATATTCGTCGTTCCCGAAACACCGAGCGGAAGTCCCGCCGTAATAACAACGAGGTCACCATACTCAACAAGACCGTTCTTATACGCCTCGTCGACCGCCATTTCAAGAAGCTCCTCCGAGCTTTCCGCAACCTTATCAACGTGAAGCGGAATAACGCCCCACGACATATTCATGTGTCGGCAAGCTTTATAGGACGGCGAGCAGGCGATAATATCGGTCTGCGGACGGAAGCGCGAAAGCAGACGCGC